>JBDTNO010000102.1:0-11929 GCA_039933715.1 Betaproteobacteria bacterium | reverse complement strand
CGCGCACCATCTCGCTGTCGTGCGCGCCGGCCTTGATGATCGCGCCGTAGGGCGTCTTTTCGAGGAACAGCCAAAGCAGGCCGATCGCGACGGCCGCGAACACGCACGCGAACAGACGGTACGACGAGTAGATGAGGTCGCCGACGGCGATCGCGCCGGAAATTTCCTGCGGCAGCGCCAGCTGCTTCTCGGTCGAGCCGAACACCGCGCGAATTCCTTCCTCGAGCACGAGCGCGGCGCCGAACGTCAGGAGGAGCCCGTAGAGGGGATCGCGGCCGTAGGTGCGGCGCAGCGCGAGCTCGAGCAGCATGCCGAACGCGCCGACGACGATCGGCGCGAGCACGAGCGCGATCGCGTAGCGCACGACGACCGGAAAGCCCTTCCATGCGTCGAGCGGCAGCCACGCCGGGTCTCCGGGCGGCGCGACGATCACCAGCGCCACGTACATGCCGAGCGCGAAGAACGACCCATGCGCGAGGTTGATCGTCTCCATCAGGCTCACGACGAGCATGAAGCCGAGCGCGATCAGCGCGAACAAGAGCCCCAGCGCGAGGCCGTTGACCAGATGCGGAAGGAGGGCGGTCATGACGGGCGGCTCAACAACGGCCGGGCATCGAAGCGATCGACGTCAGCACGCTCGCCGGCCGGCAGCCCGCGGCCGGCATCCGTCAGCCTCGCGGCAGCGCGTCGATCGCACGGCGTCGCCAGAACCGGGCGTCCGGGTTTGCGGAGCCAAAGCGGCACGAAGCGTCCGCTCCAACGCAACAAACCCGGCGCCGTGATTTCAATGCCCCGCTACTGTTCGTAGCTGGCCGTCGCTTCGTACGACTCGAGCTTGCACGCCAGCGGCGCTTCCGCGTCCGCCACGTCCTTCGGCTCGACGTTCGACAGGATCTTGAAGATGTCGTCCTTTTCGGCTGGAGCGTCGTTGTACGTCGCCATGTAGATCGTCTGCTGGCACTGGTGCGTGGCCGGATCGATCCACGCGTCGAAGTGCTGCATGCGGTCGCGCGCGCTCATCTTGCGGCCTTCCAGCTTCTTGATCACGGCGATGTTGGCGGTCGTTCCGGCCTCCTCGACGCAACGCAGGAGCTCGCGCGTCGCCAGGTAGCCGTTCAGGTAGACGTTGCCCGGCACGCGGATCGCCATTCCAGGGAACTGCTTCTGGTACGCGGCGACGAATTCCTTCACGCCCGGCAGGTCGAGCCGGTAGTACCAGGTCGTGCCGAACACGCCGAAGATCTGCTCGGGCCCGAGGCCGTAGACGTCCGGCCAGTCCTGCTGGTTGTTGATCCACGCCATGCGCTTCTGCAGGCCCAGTTGCACGACCTGCTGGCGCAGCGCCTTGATGTCGTCGCCGCCGACCGCCGCCGCGACGACCTCGGGCTTGAGCTGCTGCAGCTTCAGCAGGTACGCCGAGAAGTCCCGGGTGTTCTGCGGAATCATCAGCTCGTCGACGATCTTCGCGCCGTTCGCTTCGGCCAGCGTGCGCGTCGCCTTGGACGTCTGGTGGCCCCACACGTAGTCGTTGGTCAGCAGCACCCAGTTCCTGCCGTTCGCGCGGATCGCGTTCTTGACGATCGCATGCGCGAAATTCGTGCCGTTGCCGTCCCAGACGAACTTGACGCGGTGGCAGTCCTTGCCGGCCTCGGTCGGCGAGCTCGAGTTGGTGTTGAAATAGATGCAGCCGTATTTCTGCGCGACCTGCGAGATCGCGTTGGCGACGCCCGAGTGGAGGCCGCCGATCAGGAACGCCGCCTCGTTGCGCGTGATCAGCCGCTCGGCGACGCGCGAGCCGGTCGCCGGCGTCGTCTCGGTGTCCATGTGCAGCGCCTCGATGCGCCGGCCGAGCACGCCGCCCTTGTCGTTGAACTCCTTGATCGCCATCGTCGCGCCGAGGCGCTCCTCGCCGCCCGATGCGCCGTACTGGCCGGACGCGTCCATCGTGAGGCCGATGACGAGCGGCTTCTTCGCCGCCGCCTGCGCCCAGGCGTGGTTCACCTTCCACGGGCCGAAGAACGTCGCGGCGCCCGTCCCGGCCGCGATCGCGGCCAGCAGGGACCGGCGCCTCGGGTTCGTCTGCGCTTCGGCTTCCGCCGGCGCGTCGGCCGGGCGGTCTTCCAGTCTGTCGGTGCTCATCGCGGCTCCTCGTTGGACGTGCGATCGGACCGGTCGTCGGCTCGGGCATGGCGGGAACGGCGCTCTGCGTTCCGCGCGCGATTCCCGGCCAGGCCCCAGGCAGGCTGGCGGTGCGTCCATTCCGCCAATACCTCCGGATGGAATGATTGTTCCACTCCGGCGGCCAAAGTCAAGCGTGGCGCGCGCCCCGGCCCCGCGACCTCGCCTTGCGGCCGGCCTGCGCATAGCCGATCGCGATGACCAGCGCCTGCGCTGCGGTCATCGAGCCGACCAGCGAGCGGAACGGAAGCGAGAAGTTGTCGCCGACGTCGAAACGCACCTTCGCCGCGGCGGCCAGCGGGCTCACCGGCGTGTCGGTGAAGGCGATGACCGGCACGCCGCGCTTGTGGCAGGCGGCGGCCGTCTCGACCACCTCGGGCGCGTAATTGCGAAAGCTCGCGGCGATCAGCAGGTCCTCGCGGCCGATCAGCGCCGCGTGCGTCTTCAGCATGCCGCCGGTGTTGTCGAGCAGTTGCGCGCGCAGTTCGAGCTGCGCGAGCGCGTAGACCATGTAGGTGGCGATCGGGAACGCGCGGCGCTGCGCGATCACATGGATATTGCGCGCGCCCACGACGAGCGCCGCGGCGGCCTTGAGCGTGCGCCGGTCGAGGTGCTCGCGCAGCCGCTCGAGCTCGCCGATCGCCGAGTCGATCAGCGGGCGGACGAGGTCGCCCGGATCCTCGGCGCTCTCGCGCAGCGTCTCGATGCGCTCGCGGTAGGTCGCCGAGCGCGCGACCAGGCGCTCGCGGTAGACGCGCTGCATCGGCAGGTAGCCGCCGTAGCCCATCGCGTTGGCGAACCGGATGACCGCCGACGGCGGCACGTCGGCGTCGCGCGCGATCTCGGCGACCGTCGCGAGCGCCATCGCGTCGGGATTGTCGAGCGCGTAGCGCGCGAGGCCCTGCAACCGGTTGGGAAGCGTCGGGTACGCGTCGGCGATCGCGCGCGCGAGCTCGTCGTAACGGTTGGCGCCGACCATCGCGGGTTCCTCGGGTCCGTGGAACGGGGACTGGACAAGGTGGAACGTTTATTCTAACGTCCGGCCGGATTAGATCACCGAACGCCGGACGCCGCCAGCACGACGCATCGCCTCCTGTGACCGCCGCAGAAACCGTCGCCGCACCGCCCGCATCGCCTTCATGGCGACCGTCACCGGCCGCGCGCGCGCCCGTGCCGCTCCTCCTGCTTTGCGCGATCCTCGGCACCGCGTGGTGGTGGCTGCCCAGGGTCGGCCTTTATCCGTACCTCGGCGTCGAGATCGCCGTGTGGATGGTTTACGCGATGGGCTACAACCTGCTGCTCGGCCACTCGGGGCTGCCTTCCTTCGGCCACGGCGCGTTCTTCGGCATCGGCGCGTACGGCTTCGGCCTCGTGCAAAAGCACCTGGTCGCCAACCTGTGGCTCGACCTGGCGGGCGCCGTGCTCGCGGCCGCTCTCGCCGGGGCGATCGTCGCGGCGTTCATTTCGCACCGGCGGGGCATCTACTACGCGCTCCTGACGATCGCGTTCGGACAGGTCGCGTGGTTCGTCTCGATCAAGTGGCACTCGGTCACCGGCGGCGAGGACGGCCTTCTCAATCTCGCGCGGCTGCCGGCCGACTTCGGCTTCGCCTCGTTCGACCTCCGCACCAACGAGGCGCTGATCGCGTTCGTTCTGGTCGCGCTGAGCTTCGTGATCCTCGCCTGCTGGCGCATCGTGCACTCGCGCTACGGTCGCGCGCTCGCGTGCATCCGCCAGAACGAGATGCGCGCGCGCTTCCTCGGCTACCCGGTGTGGCGCTGCAAGTTCTCGATCTTCGTGATCTCGGCCGCGATCGCGGGGCTCGCAGGGGCACTCTTCGCGATGGCGCAGCAGTCCGCCTATCCCAACGTGATGAGCCTGCACCAGTCGGGCCTCGTCGTGATGATGGTGCTGGTCGGCGGCGGCCTCGTGAGCTTCTGGGGTCCGATCGTCGGGGCGGCGTTCTTCATCCTCGCGCGCGATCTTCTCGGCGCGTACACCGAGACGTGGCTCTTCTGGTACGGGCTCGTGTTCATCGCCGTCGTCCTGTTCAAGCCCGAGGGCCTCGCGGGCATCGGGCGCGACGTCGCTTCGTGGTGGCGCGCACGCCGCGCGCGCGGCGCCTGACGCGATGGCGCTGTTCGAGGCCCGCGGGCTGCACAAGCGCTTCGGCGACCGCATCGTGCTGGAGTCGATCGACCTCGCGTTCGAGGCGGGGACGCTCACCGGCATCATGGGCCCCAACGGCGCCGGCAAGACGACCTGCTTCCATTGTCTCACCGGATTCCATCGCGCCGACCGTGGCCGCATCGTGTTCGACGGCGAGGATATCGGGGCGCTCGCGCCGCACGAGATCGTGGCGCGCGGGGTCGCGCGCTCGTTCCAGGCGATCAGCCTGTTCGACGCCGACACCGCGCTCGACAACGTCGTCGTCGCGCTGCCCGAAGTCCGCGAGCGTGCGGGCGATGCGTGGCGCGACCTCGCGCGTGACAGCGGCGCGCAGGATCGCGCGGCCGCGGTGCTGGCGCGCGTGGGACTCGCGGGACGCGAGCGGGCGAAGGCGAAGGACCTCGCGTACGGCGAGCGGCGCGCGCTCGAGATCGCGCTGGCGCTCGCGAGCGGGCCGCGCATCCTGTTCCTCGACGAGCCGACATCCGGCCTCGGGGCGGAGGGCACCGCGCGGCTCGCCGAGCTCGTCGCCGAGCTGAAGCGCACGCTGACCCTCGTCGTGATCGAGCACGACATGCGCTTCCTGTTCGGGCTCGCGGACACCATCGCCGTGATCCACTGGGGACAGGTGATCGCGGGCGGCACGCCGCAGGCGCTTCGCGACAATCCGTGGGTCGCGCGCTCGGCGCTGGGGGACACGTCGTGCTGAGCCTCGTCGGGCTCGACGTTTACTACGGCGAGACGCAGGTGCTGTTCGGCGTCTCGCTCGACGTCGCCGCCGGCGAGGTCGTCGCGCTGCTCGGCCCCAACGGCGCCGGCAAGACGACCACGCTCCGCGCGATCCTCGGGCTCACGCCGCCGCGCCGCGGCACCGTGCGCTTCGACGGCGACGACGTGACGCGCGAGCCGACGCACGTGATCGCCCGGCGCGGGCTCTCGTGGGTGCCGGACGACCGCCGCGTGTTCCCGTCGCTGACCGCCGCCCGGAATCTCTCGATCGCCGAGCGCACGACGCGCTTCGCCGCGTGGCCGGTCGAACGCTGCTGCGAGCTCTTTCCCGCGCTCACGCACCTCCTGCCGCGCGAGTGCGAGAACATGTCCGGCGGCGAGCTTCAGATGATCTCGATCTCGCGGGCGCTGGTCGGCGCGCCCGGTCTCGTGCTGCTCGACGAGCCCTCGCAGGGGCTCGCGCCGAAGGTCGTGCAGGACGTGATGCGCGCGATCGCGACGCTGAAGGCGCAGGGGGTCGGCGTGCTCGTCGTCGACCAGAACGTGCGCACGGTCCTGCAAGTCGCCGACCGCGTGGCGGTGATGCGCGGCGGCCGCATCGTGCATCGGGCGCCGGCGAAGGCGCTGCGCGACGACGCGTCCGAGCGCACGCGATGGTTAGGTGGTTAAGCCAATGACCGCGCTGCTGCGCGTCGAGAAGCTCGTCAAGCGCTACCATGCGCCGGGCTGGTCGCGTCGCGTCACGTTCGAGCTGGCCGCCGAATTCGAGGTCGACGCGCCGCGTACGATCGGGCTCCTCGGTGCGAACGGCTCGGGCAAGACGACGCTGTTCGAGCTTATGACCGGCAGCAACCTGCCCAGCGAAGGCCGCGTGCTGGTCGACGGGCGCGACATCCACAGGGTGCGCTACCGCGAGCGCGACCGGCTGGCGATCCACTACCACCAGTCCTACCAGGTGCGCGCGTTCCGGCGCACGGTGCCGTCTTTCCTGCTCGAGCGCGCCGGCCGCGACGCGCCGCTCGTCCACCTGTTCGACGAGCCGCAGTTCGCGCTCCAGGACGGCTACATCGGCTTCATGCTCGAGTTCTTCGCGCGGCTGCGCCGAGGCGGTCACGTCGTGTTCCTGTGCGTGCACCCGAACGAGCCGTTCCACCTCGACATCCTGCGCGAGGCGTGCGAGTCGTTCCTGTTCGTGCGGCGCGGTTCGGTCGCGGCGTTCGACGATTACGAGGCGCTCGTCGCGGATGCCGACGTGCGAACGTATCTCGGCGCGCTCGCGCCTTCGCGCTGACGCGGGATCGGGCCGGAGCCCGTCGCGTTCCTCAAGCGCGTGCGGCGACTCTTTTCCGCACGCGCCGGCGCATCCCCAGGACGGCCGCGACGCCGAACACCGCCACCACCGCGAACGCCCCCAGCTCGAGATGCCGCGCCCGCGCGAGGAACAGCGTGAATGCCTGCCCGAATGCATACCCGGCACACCCGATCGCGGTCGCCCACACGATCGCGCCGGCCGCATTCGCCGGCAGGAAGCGGCGCTGCGGAAATCCGGCGGCGCCGATCGCGATCGCTCCTGCGAGGCGCATGCCGACGAGGAACCGGATTCCGAACGTCGCCCACGCGCCGTAGCGATCGAGCAACGACACGACGTTCGGCCGCACGGGCTCCAGCCGCGGAAAGCGCGCGAAGATCCGATCACCCCAATGGCGGCCGATCGCGAACAGCGTCTGGTCGCCGATGAATCCGGCGAACGCCGCCGTGCCGATCACCATCGGCAACGAAAGGTAGCCCATGTGAGCGGCGAATCCGCCGAGCACGAGCGCGGTCTCCCCTTCGAGGACACACCCGGCGAACACCGCCAGGTAGCCGTACTGTTCGATGAACCCCTGCAGTGTTTCCATGGTGAATCGCGCTGGATCGCGGCTCGCTGCGCGGTAACCGCCAAAACGCGGCGAGTATAGCGCCGGCGCACCAGGTCGCACGGTCGCCGCAGGCGTGGACACCCTTGCGCGCGGGGAACAGAATCGGCGCAGGCGGCGCCGACGAGCGCGCGCTATCGCCGAGAATAGGAGACGCCTGGCATGACGAACTGGAAGCCGGCGGCGCCGACCGTCGCCCTGGCGTTCGCGATGCTGGCGCCGTGGCTCGTGCAAGCCACCGCGGCATGGGCCCAGGACGAGGGCCGCGGTACACGCAGGAAGGCGTGCGGTTGCTACGTCTGCGGCACGCCGCTGTTCGTGAATTTCCCCAACATGGACAAGGACTGTGCCGGCATCTTCGCCGAGGATGCGTGCAACGAGCCGATGGCGGCCTTGCCGCCGCAGCAGCGAGCGGACTTGTGCGGGACGATCAAGGCGCGGCTCAATTTCACGTCCTTCAAGGACTCCTGCCCCACGTTTGCCTCGACCTGCGGACCGGAGCAAACGCCTGCGAAGGATCCTGCAGGCGGCACAACAGCGCTGCCGCCTTCCGCCGGCCCCGACCGCGACGGGCTTGCCGACGGCTTCGGCGGTGGCCCGCCGAAAGGCGGCATCTCGCCGCCTCGCCTCGTTGATCTCATCGTGGGATCGCCCGGCGGCGGCAAGCCCGCCACAGCGTTCACGGTATTCCTCGACCGCGCCGCGTGCCCGCTTCCGCTCGCGGCCGACAACCAACCCTCCGGGCCGGCGGCCGCGAAGCACGTCGTGCGCGGACGGATCGTGCGCGGCGACGGCCGGGTGCGGGTCGAAGCCGAGTCGAGCGACGCGGCCGGCGGTGCGAAGCGCGGCCCGTTCACCGGCGAAGCGAAAGGCGAAGGCGCCGCCGCCGTCGCCTCGGCGACGCGCGCGATGACCAAGCAGATGAATCTCGTGTGCCGCCGATAGCGCCCTATTGCGGCTTCACCACGAACTCCTCGCCTTCGGTCGCGGGAAACGGAAACGTGTTGCCGTCGATCTCGACGATGTAGTCGCCCGGCGGCAGCGCCGCTTTCCAGGTGACCGCGTCGAAGCGGAAGACCTCCGTTCCCACCGACGTCGTGACCCGAGCCGACTTCCACTTGAGACCGTCCGCGAGGATGACCGCGGCCGGGCGCAGCACGGTGGGCTTGCCGCCGTCGACCTTGACGTAGCGCCATTGGGCGTTGCGGAAGCGCAGGTCGTAGACGCCAGGCATCAGCGTCAATCTCGTCACCACGTTGTTGAACGTCCCGTGCTTCTCGCCCGTTTCGGAATCGACGACGTCCGCGTTCACGAACACGTTGGCCTCGACGTGCAACTCGCCCGGCGTGATCGTCGTGGTCTCGCCGGAACGCACCTCGATTCCCTTCCAGCTTCCCGGTCCGAACTTCACTTCGTAGATTCCCGCCGGCAGGTCCACCTGCGTCCGCATGCGGTCGAATGTCGCGACGTTCGCGCCGGTTTCCGCATTGAGGATCTCGTGCGGGTAGATGGCCGACGTCGTGCGCAGCTTGCCGGGTTGCGGCTTCGATGGCAGCGTCACGACCCGCTTCTTGCAGGCATTGAGCGCGGACTTGAGCGTGTCCGGCAATTCCGGTCCGACCGGTGCGTCGAAATAGGTGCCGCCGGTCAGCCGCGCGATCGCCTGGAGCTGGCCGCGTGCCGCGCTGTCGACGACGAACCCTACGGTGTGGACCGTGATGCCCGCCGCCGCAAGCGCTTTCGCTGCCAGCACCGGATCGCCCTGGCAGGTCTCCTTGCCGTCGCTGACGAGCACGATGACGCGCTCCTTCGCACCGGCCGCGAAATCGTTCACGGCTTGCCCGAGCGAATAGGCGATCGGCGTGTAGCCCTGTGCTCTTGCCCCATCCACGGTGGAAGTGATCGCGCCGCCGCTCGCGCTCGCCGGGCCGAACGGCACGGCCGGGTGCGTGTCCTGGCAATTCTTCTGGCTGGCCGCCGACTGCGCTCCGTACATTCGCAGCGACAGCTGCGCCTGCGCGGGCACGAACCCGGCGACACCCTTGATCGCGCGCTGCGCGACGGCCATGCGGGTCTCGCCGTTCGGCAGCTTGGCGTTCATGCTGCCGGAGGCGTCGAGGATCAGCAGGACGGAGCGATCGGCCGTGTTGCAGGTCTGCGCCACCGCCGTCGACGAGAACAGGAATGCCGTGCATGAAAGCAGAACTGCAAGCCATGGCATGCGTTGCATGGTTGCCTCCGCGAAGCCGCCTGTCGCCTGGTCAGGCGCCACGGCGATGAGTCCGTCGGCCGGATCATGGCACCGAAGTAACCTCGAGCAAAGGCAACCCAAGGCGTCCGAGCAGAAGCTGCGACCCACGGTTTCGTCCTTGGACCACACGCTCCGCGCGAGCGAGGAAGCTGGGCGACAGGCTCAATCCGATCGCACGCGCCACCTTCGCGTTGACGACGGGTTCCTGGCGCGTTGGCTCATCGACGGGAAGGTCGCTCGGTTTCGCGCCTTCGGGGATCTTGTCGGCATAGCCCGCGGCGCGCCTGAAAAACCGCGGCCGCACGGGCTTCAGCCGCAAAAAGCGCTCGAGGATCCGATCGCCCCAATGGCGGCCGATCGCGAACCGGGTCTGGTCGCCGATGGATCCGGCGAACGCTGCCAGGCAGCCTTACTGCTCGATCAGCGACTGCGGCGTTTCCACGACGCGACGGTCACGTCGCGGTGTCGGGCGCGGCCGCCGCGCGCGGGGCCGACTCGGGCAGCCCGAGGATCGCGAACGCCGAGCACGCGGCGATTCCCGCGAGCAGCGCGAGCAGGAAGTCGAAGCCGCTCGCCTTGACGACCGGCCCGAGCAACCACACCGCCAATGCGCTGATGCCGAACGCGATCGCGAGGCGCATGCCCGCAACGCGAGAGCGCATACGGTCGTCGACGTAGCGCACGATCAGCGCGTCGGTGAACGGAATCGCGCCGAACACGAACACCATGAAGCCCAGCGCGAGCGCGTACAGCGCCCAGCCTTCGGCGCGCGACGCGAGAATGAACAGTGGAATCTGCATCGCGACCATGCCCAGAAACAGGCGCTTCAGCGGGACGCGGTCGATCAGGCGGCCGACCACGACCTGCGCGACCGACGCGATCGCGTACACGGCGGCGAGCATGACGCCCAGCGTCGCCGGATCGATGGTGATCGCCGACAGCCGCTCGCGCAGCAGCTCCCCGTTGCCATTGGTCGTGAAGTTGAAGATCAGCGAGCCGAACGTCGACGTCAGCGTCAGCACGACGAACACGCGTGCGAGCACCGCGGGCGGCAGGTCCACCTGCTTCGGCGCTCGCTTCGACGGCGGCGACGTCTCTTTCGGCGCGACGAGCGCGAACGCGACGCCGCCGCCGATCGCGATCACGCCCGGCACGACGAACGCCATGCGCCAGCCGAAATACTTGACCAGGAAACCGGTCGACAGAGCGGCGAACGCGATGCCGAGGTTGCCGGCGAGCCCGTTCACGCCGATCACCCGGCCCGGCTTGTCGGCGCCTTGTACGAGCATCGGGATGCCGACCGGGTGGTAGATCGCGGAGAACGCGCCGACGATGGTGAGCGCGATCGCGAGCTGCCACGGCGTCCGCGTCGTCGCGACCAGGAGCGACGCAACGCCGATGCCGAAGAAGAACACGAGCATCATCGCGCGGCGGCCCCAATGATCGCCGAGGCGGCCGGCCGGCAGCGAGCCGATGCCGAACAGCACGAACGCACCGGTCGCGAACGGCATCATGTCCTCCCAGCGGTCGACGCCGAAGTCGATCGCGATCGCGCTGACCGCGGTCGCGAACACGAGCAGCATCAGATGGTCGATCGCATGCGCGACGTTGAGCAGCAACGCGACCGCGCCGGTGTGGCTGGCGGCGGCGACGTGCGCCTGCGGCGCGGCGGGGGTTGTGATGGCGGGCGGGGGCGGAGGCACGGGGCAGCGGGGCCGGGGAAGGCCGTCACTTTACCAAGCGGGCGTACGCCATCCGTCGGACGTCGGGTTGCCAGGCGAGAAATGGCGGCGGTCGGCGGTCGGACGACCACTGTCGGATCCTGTGGGAGCGTGTGTTTCGCACGGGCGTCGGACGCTTCCATGCGATGGCCTCTATCCCACCGCCGACCGCCGACTCCCGACCACCGACTCCTCTCGATCCTGTCCCGTAAGGGGCCGGTAGAAGGCAAGCCCTCGCCAGTTGACGTTTACGTAAACGTTATGGAAACTTGCGCTCCGGGCACCGCGGCCGACCATCGGAGTCGGTGGCGTTCGAACCGGCCCTTGCCCGCCTCCTCGAATGCCCCGGTCCGGTAAGCTTTCCCCGTTCCACGCGGCGCCGCTGCCACGGCCCGCGCCGCTCGCGAAATCGAGGTTGCCGATGACCGACCTGTCGATCGCCCAGAAGCCGCTCGTCTACAAGCCGACCCACAAGGTTCGGTTCGTCACCGCGGCCGCGCTGTTCGACGGCCACGACGCGTCGATCAACATCATGCGGCGCATCCTGCAGGCGTCCGGTTGCGAGGTGATCCACCTCGGTCACAACCGCTCGGTCGAGGAGATCGTCGACTGCGCGATCCAGGAGGACGCGCACGGCATCGCCATCTCGTCCTACCAGGGCGGGCACGTCGAGTACTTCAAGTACATGCTCGACCTTCTGCGCGAGCGGGGCGCGGGTCACGTCAAGGTGTTCGGCGGCGGGGGCGGCGTCATCGTGCCCGCCGAGATCAAGGAGCTGCACGACTACGGCGTCGCGCGCATCTTCTCGCCCGAGGACGGCCAGAAGCTCGGCCTCCAGGGGATGATCAACGAGATCATCGCGGCGTGCGACGCCGATTTGGCGAAAGACCAGCCGAAGTCGCTCGACGCGCTCACCTCGACCGACCGCTTCGCGCGCACGCGCACCCTCGCACGGCTCATCTCCG
>JBDTNO010000101.1:0-12022 GCA_039933715.1 Betaproteobacteria bacterium | reverse complement strand
TTCAGCGCCGCGATGTCGAGCATCGTCGTCTCTAGCATCGCGCTCGTCGCGCGCTGCGCGTCCATCGGGTTCTGTTGAACGTCTGGCCGTCGAGCTCGAAATGCACGTTCATCACCGGTGCCTGCCGGCATGGGGTGGACTTCGCGTCCGGCCTTGCCGTCATGCTTCTTCTCGACGACACGAGAATTTTTGAACGACGAGACGCAAAAGTTCGCGGCTTCCTCGGCCTGGCGGTCGATCCACAGGCTCGGGGCGATGCGCAGGAAGGTCGGAACGGCGTCCTCCGGTTTCTCCGGAGCGATCCGTATCACAGTCGTCGGCCGGCGGGTCGGTCGGGCGAACGATGAAAATCGATGTCAGATGAACAGCCACGCCGCGACAACGAGGACCGCGGCGAGCGCCCAAAGCCAGACCGTACCCGGACGCGCCCGCTGCACCTCGCCGGGAGAAAGCCCGGTCGGCAGTCGCGAGGACGTCTGCTGCGCCTCGACCCAGTCGCGCGCCTCCTTGAGCCCGAGCCCGGTCTCGTGGCGCGCGAGCTTGATCGCCTCGATCTTGTCGCCGCGCGCGAGCGCCCGGGCCGCATCGGGCGGCAGCGGTCGAAGCACCGAGCGAACGGGTTGCGGGGACGAAAATCCTCGCGCTTCGGCATCGATGCGGGCCTTCGCCTCGCGAAGATCGAGGTCGCGCGCGTTGCGCAACCGCTGGATCGCATCGACCATGTCTCCGCGATGCAATGCGTCGAGGACATCGGGCGGGAGTGGGTCGGGGGCGGCCATCGAGACAGGGTACCGCGAGACCGTGGCGCCGGCATGGTCCGGCGATCAGGCGGTCGCGGGCTCGTCGGAGCGCCTTCGACCGGCGCCGGATCTCGACGCGTCCCCTCAGCCCCTCGGTGCGGATCGGGTCGCTGGCGAATGCGGCTTCGACTTCCGCGCGGCTCGCCGCCTCGACGATCCTCGGCCCGCCGACCCTCGCAGTTCCCGCACGTTGGGCAGCGAGGCTTCGACGAGCACGCGATCGCGCCGCTCGGCGATTCCCGCGGTGTGCGCGGCGAGGAATCGCTCGCGCGTCGCGACGCGTCCGGGCCGATCGTGGAATCACCCGATGGTCGACATCGCGGCGTATGCGCGTCAGCGCGCGGTCGCGCGCGTCGCGTGGCCCCTGCGCCATGCCGCGGGTGGCGCGCCGTACTCGCGCCGGAACGCGCGGCTGAACGCGGTGTCGGTCCGGCAGCCGACGTCCTCGGCGATTCGCGCGAGCGGGACGTTGCTGCGCCTGAGCAGGTTCGCCGCGAGCAGCATCCGCCATTGGGTCAGGTATTGCATCGGCGAACTGCCCACCAGTTGCTGGAACCGCTCGGCGAGCACCGAGCGCGACGTTCCCGCGTCGCGTGCCAGCGCTTCCAGCGTCCAGGCGCGGACGGGCTCCTTGTGCAGTGCGTTGAGCGCGGCGCCTACGATGCGCCGGCGTTGGAGCCGCGCACGCTGACGCGCACGACCGGCGGCAATCCCGCGAGCAGCATGCGCGCGAGCCGCGCTTCGCAAGCCATGTAGCCGCATACGAGGCGAGTCGTCGGACCCTTTCCGCCGAACGCGAGGTGGCTCGGGCGCCGCGCCAGCACGTCGGCGAGCCGGCCGCCCGGCGCCGGCGGCAGGCCCGGCTGCGACGTCATCCGGTGCGCGTCGCCGTGCGGGAACAGCACGACGTCGCCGGCCGCGAGCGAAAGCGGCGGTGCGTCGCCCCGCTCGACGAAGCACTCGCCCTCGGTCACGAGGTGGTAGATCACGACGTTCTCGGCGCCGGGCTCGAGCATCGGCGCGGCGACCGCGGCGCTCGGCGACTGATAGCACCACGTCGCGGTGAAGCGGCCGTTGATGAAAATCGCGCTGCTGAGGCGCACGACGCGCAACGACTGCGAGAGCGCATCCACCAGTGGGCGATCACGTCGATGCGGACATCGAGCGGCAGGGCGCGCTCGACCGCGGTGGGGCTCTCGACCGTCGCCTCGAGGTCCTCGATCCCGATGCCTTCCGCGGCCGCGCGCATCGCGATCGCCGTCGCCGCGCAGGACGCGATGCCCGCGCGGAACAGCCAGCCCGGCGACACGCGGTCGCCGTTGCCGCCGAGCTCGGCCGGCATGTCGGATTCCATGCGCGTGCCGTTCGCATGGCCGGCGACGATGCGCGTGCCACCCGACCAGCGTGCGGTCGCCGGCGCGTCGTCGCGCACCCCCATGCCAGGCTCGAGCTCCAGCATGCTGCGCCCGCGCCGCAAGGCGGCCGCGAGGTCCTTCATGCCCATGGCGAAGGGTCTTCGGTTCGGATGAGCGCGGATTGTCGCCCGTGCGCCGCGCGGGGCCAAGCGCCTGCCTTGCGGCCGGACGCGCGGGCAGGTTTCCCGGACGCCCGGCTAGCGCCGCGCGGGGCCGGCCCGCACACGCGGACGCTCGGGCAAGCGCGCGCGACGCGCGGACAGGACGCTCGCGGCGTCTCGCGGCGACGATGCGCTCCGGTTCACGTATCGCGCGTCGCCTCGACCACGATTCCGTTTCCAGGCACTCCAAGGAGAAATTCGATGAACGCACCCCTCGACATCGCCGCCCTCAAGAGCCGCCAGCAGGCCACCTGGGCGAGCGGCGACTACGCGGTGATCGGCACGACGCTGCAGATCGTCGGCGAATCGCTGGCCGAAGCCTGCGACCTTCGCGTCGACGAAGCGGTGCTGGACGTCGCCGCCGGTAACGGCAACGCGACGCTGGCCGCCGCGCGCCGCGGCTGCAAGGTCACGGCGACCGACTACGTGTCGACGTTGCTCGATCGCGGCGCCGAGCGCGCGCGCGCCGAGCGTCTCGAGGTCGCATTCCAGGTCGCCGATGCCGAGTCGCTGCCTTTCGCGGACGCGAGCTTCGACGCGGTCGTGTCGACGTTCGGCGTGATGTTCGCGCCGGACCACGCGACCGCCGCCGCCGAGATGGCGCGCGTGTGCCGCCCCGGCGGACGCGTCGGCCTCGCCAACTGGACGCCGGAAGGATTCATCGGCCAGCTCTTCAAGACGCTCGGCCGCCAGCTCCCGCCGCCCGCCGGCGCGCAGTCGCCGGCCCTGTGGGGCACCGAGGCGCACTTGCGCGAGATCTTCGGGGCGCGCGCCGAACGCATCGATGTCACGCGGCGGCTGTTCAACTTCCGCTATCGGTCGCCTGCGCATTTCATCGACGTGTTCCGCACCTGGTACGGCCCGGTGCACAAGGCGTTCGCGGCGCTGCCCGCCAACAAGGCGGCGATCCTCGACCACGAGCTCACGGAGCTCCTCGACCGTCTCAACGTCGCGGGACCGGCGTCGCTGGTCGTGCCGGGTGAGTACCTCGAGATCGTCATTACGCGGCGCTAGTGTGCTGAGTGAGAGAAGTTCCGACGATCCAGGAGCGGATGATATCGACTGCCAGGCAAGGCGCTCGGCCGATAGCGTACCGCTCGTCGCGCCGCTCGCCTACGGCGACGAGGCATGCAGCGCCGCGTTCGTCGGCGGCACGGTTGCGCTCGCGCGGTCGCGCTTCGACGGGGAGGTCCGAGCCCGCGTTTGCGGACGCACCCTCGACGCGATCGAGCCGTGGCGCGAGGAGCGCGGCTACCGGTTACCCGGCGAGTTCGTCGTCGTCGCGGCGCGCGTGCGGGGGGATTGATCGCGTCCGCAGCGCGGAAACGATCGTCGAACGCTCATGCCCCACGTTTCGGCTTGCGGCCTGGATAGGAGACCGGACACGGCCCCGGCCCGCGAAACGCGCGCCCGCGGCGCTCTGTCTTCCACCCGTCCGGGCTCGTCGCGACCCTCGAAGCCCCCCGATTCGTCGCGGAACGCGCGCATGAACGACGCCGGCGAACCGCGCTCAGTCGTGCGGCCCCTCGTCGAAGCGCGGCACCTCGCGGCCGTCGAGCCAGTCGATCAGCACTTCGGCGGCAGCGTCTGCGAATTGCTCGTACTTCCGGTCGGTGGGCCACCCGAGGTGCGGCGTGAGCACGACGTTGGTTAGCGTCCTCAGCGGATGGCCGGGCGGCAGCGGCTCCGACACGAACACGTCGAGCGCCGCACCGGCGAAACGCCGGCGCGCGAGCGCGTCGACCAGCGCCGCTTCGTCCACGATCGCACCGCGCGCCGTGTTGACGAGATAGGCGGTCGGCTTCATCGCGGCGAGGTGCCGGGCGTCGATGAGTCCGCGCGTGCCGGGCGTGAGCGCCGCGTGGACCGACACGACGTCGGATCTTCGCATCAGCGCATCGAGCTCGACCCATTCGACGCCGGCGGACGCCGCGCGCGCATCGTCGCGATGGCGGCTCCAGGCGATCACGCGCATACCGAACGCGTTCGCGAGCTTCGCGACGTGCCGGCCCACGCTCCCGAGCCCCACGATGCCCATCGTCTTGTCCGCGAGCTCGACGCCGAGCGGCGCGGGCCACGCGCCCGCGCGGATCGCCGCATCCGACGCGGGGATGCCGCGCATGATCGCGATCGCGAGACCGATCGCGAGCTCCGCCGCGCCGGTCGAGAAGCCTCCGGACGCCTTGGCGATCACGATCCCGCGTTCTTTCGCCGCCGCGAAGTCGATGTGGTAGGCGTGGTTGCCGGTCTGCGCGAGGATGCGCAGGTCCGGAAGTTGCTCGAACAGCGCGCGCGTGAACGGCGTTCGCTCGCGATTGGCGACCAGCGCGTCGAAGCCGCGCAACGCGGCCGGATCGCCGAACGGAGCGACGAATACCTGCACGTCGGCTCGCTCGCGCAGCCGACGCATGCCGGCGGTCCGCTCGTACGCCTGGTGCAGGTCGTCGAGGATGGCGACGCGCATGGGCCGAAGGCGCGCCGCTTCAGGTGAGGCAGGCGATGCCGACCAGCAGGAACGGGAAGCCCGCCAACGCGGTCACCATCGGGAAGAACCACAGCACGCGGAACGACGCGATCTCGGCGTCCTGGGGATTCCCGGGGTCGTACCATACGTCGACCTCGGCGCCTGCCTCCGGGACCTTTCGCTGGCCCAGACGCGACTTGAAGGTCACGTGCTCGGCCTTGGCGGTCGTGAAGCTCACCGGCGGAAAGTAGGCGCGCCACGCCGGACCGCGCGAGTTCGAAATCATCTCGCCTTCGGTCGTCCCGAGCCGCCCTCGCGCCCGGCCGCCAGCGCGCAACAGGCGGAGCGGACGACGCGCGAGCATGAGCGCGACACCCTCGACGAACACGCCGACCCCGCCGAACGCCCAGCACAACACCGGATCAATCGCCATGACGCTTCAAGCCAATGCACGACGGCATGCGCTTCTCCCCTGGTGGGTGGAACTGCATCAGCGCGTCGGGCGGCGCACGGTCTTTCGTGCGGCCGACGCTTTGGCGCCATTCTGCTTCACCCGATGCCGGACGATGCGCGCGATCAGCGCGAGCGGCATCGGCGCGTCGAGGGAGAAGCGCAGGTTGCCCTTGTCATTGGCGTGGCGCGCCACCGCCTTCGCGAGCCGCGCGTCGCCGCGAACCGGCGGATAGAAGCCGACGTGCTGCTTGAACGCCGCGAAATAGACCAGCGCGCCGTCCTGCATGAACGCGGGAATTCCGTAGCTGATGGCTTCGCGCGCGTCGGGAGCGGCGTCGCGGACCGCGGCGCGGACTTCCTCGAGGACCGCGCGCACGGCGGGGGGAAACGCCGCGATGTACGCGTCGATCGTTGCCGGCTTCGCGCGCGGGATGGGCATCGGAGGGCGCTCTTTGGCGTCGACGGCGGACCAAAGGCCGAAGTGTGCCATTCCGCGCGGCGATCCAGGGCGCGTATCAAAAATACTTGACACGAGGTCGACCGTCGGTCACCATTCCAATGTCATGTATTTTTTACATGCGACAGGAGGCATTGTGAATTTGACGTTCCACGAAAAGAACCTCTGGTTATTGCTCGTCGCCCTGGGCACGGCGTTCGGCTGGTATTTCGTTCGGGTGCTTCCGCCGCAGGGGCCGGACGTGATGCCGCATCAGATCGCGCTGTTCGTGCTGGTGACCGGGGTGCTCGTCGTCGCCGAAGTCCTGGGCATCATCGCGATTGCGATCGTCGACCGGCGCGCCGAGCGTGACGAGCGCGACCGCCTGATCGAGCTCAAAGGCACGCGCAATGGCGCGTACGTGCTCGCGACCGGCGTGTTCGCCGCGCTCTGCACCGCGCTCGCGACGACCGGCAATTTCGCCTTCACGCACGTGCTGCTCGCTTCCTGGCTTCTCGCGCAACTCGTGGAGATCGTCTCGCAGCTCGCGATGTACCGGCGCGGGGCCTGAGCGTGGGCAAGGCGGGTGGGCGCATCACCAACGACATCCGGACGATGCGTGCGCGCCACGGCGACATGACGCAGCAGGAGCTTGCCGACCGTGTCGGCGTGACGCGCCAGACGGTCAACGCGATGGAAGCCAACAAGTATTCGCCGTCGCTTGAAGTCGCCTTCCGCGTCGCGCGTGTCTTCGGCGTTCCGCTGGAACGCGTCTTCCGCTACGAAGTTTGAGCGCGCGGGACAGGCTCCGACGCTTTTCCCGCCGTTGGCCCGGTCAGTGCTTCCAGAACTCGCGCGACGCGATGCGCGCGCCTTCGGCCATCGCCGCCATCTTCGCCCAGACGACGTCCGGGTCGACGGCGGCCTGCCCGACCCACGTTCCGAACCCGCAATCGCTGCCCGCGATCACGTTCTCGCGGCCGACCAGGCGCGCGTAGCGGCCGATCCGCTGCGCGATCAGCTCGGGGTGCTCGATGAAGTTCGACTTCGACTCGATGACGCCCGGAATCAGGATCTTGCCTTCCGGCAGCTTCACCGTCTCGAAGAGCTTCCACTCGTGCGCATGGCGCGGATTGGCCGCTTCGAGCGCGATCGCGCTCGGCCGCGCGCGGAACACGATGTCGATGACGTCGGCCAGCGGCACGTCGCAGTGGTGCGGCCCTTCGTAGTTGCCCCAGCAAAGATGCATGCGCAGTTGCTCGGGCGCGATGTTGCGCGTCGCATGGTCGAGCGCCTCGACGTGCAGCTGCGCCTTCTTGCGCCATTCGGGCAGGCTGAGATCCGCGTGCTGGATATGCCGTCCCATGCCGAGGTCCGGACAGTCGATCTGCAGCACGAGGCCGGCGTTCGCGATCGTTTCGTACTCGACGCGCATCGCGTCGGCGATCGCGTAGAGGTAGGCCTCCTCGGTCGGATAGTGCTCGTTGCGGAAGAACAGCGAGACGACACCGGGCGACGCGGCGGTGAGGAAGCCTTCGCTCGCCGTCACCGATCCGAGCGCCGCCTCGAGATGCTCGACGTCGACCTGCGCCGCATCGGGATCGCGCACCTCGATCGACGCGTTGCACGCGGGGGTCTTGCGGCGCGAGCGACCCGGGTCGCCGAACACGCGCTTCGCGAGCTTCGGGAAGTCGCTCAGGTCCTGGTAGACGAACGTGTTGCCGGTCCCGCCGAATCCCGAAAGCCGGTCCTTGATGTAGGTCGCGTAGCTCGGCTTGCTCATCTCGCCGTCGTTGACGACGTCGACGCCGGCGGCGACCTGCCGTTGCACGACTTCGGCGACCGCCTCGCCGACGCGCCGCGACAGCGCCTCCGCCTCGACCGGCACGCCTTCCTCCTTCGCATACATGATGCGGATGAGGTCGTCGGGGCGCGGCAGGCTGCCCGTGTGCGTCGTGAGAAACCGGTCGGTGCTGCGCTTCATCGCGATCCTCCTCCGAACGTAACGACGCGCACGACGGCCTCGCAGACCACGCGAAAGCCCATGCGCTCGTACAGCCGCTTCGCGCCGTCGTTCGCACGCATCACGTGCAGGAACGGCGTCTCGCCGCGTTGCCGCTGGCGGGCCATCAACCGCAGCATCAGCCGGCGTGCGTAACCCCGGCCCTGGTGGTCGGGGTGCGTGCACACGCCGCTCAGCTCGCGCAGCGTGCCCGCGTGCATGCGCTCGCCGGCCATCGCGATCAGCCGCGCGCCGTCGAAGCAGCCGACATAGTCGCCGAGCTCGATCGTGCGCGGGCCGAACGGGCCCGGCCGCGTCAGCGTCGCGAGCTCGAGCGCTTGTGCGGCGTGCTCGGGGCCGAGCCGAACCGCTTCGGGGATGTCGTCGCGCGGCGGCGCTCCGCCGTCCCACGCCATCTTGAACATCGTCATCTCGGAGTCGACGGTCCAGCCGTCCGGCGCCGCGCCATTCCAGCCGTCGCAGTAGAAATGCTCGCCGGCTTCGCAATACCCCGCGAGCGCGGCGAAGTCGGGACGCTCCTGGTCGGAAAATCCCACGATCGGCGAGAAGCCGCGCGCATAGCGGCGGGCGCGGTCGGTGCCCGCCGACACGCCCGATTGCGGGCCGGAGAGCGCGTGCCAGACGATGTTGTCGAGCAGCGACAGCAAGGGTCGTGGGGTCACCGCACCTTGCGGCGCAGCCGCTTCGCGTTCGCGACGACGCGGCGATGCACGGGCGCGAGTCCCTCGCCGAGGACCGCGAGGCCGGCTCGGCGCGCGTTCCCGGCGAGCCAATCGGCGCTGCGTGCCGGCGGCATCCACGGCAGCGTCCAGAACGTGGGCGAAAGCCACAAATCCCATTGGCGGCGGGCGCCCTCGGCCGCCATCGCCTGCCACGCCTCATGGAACGCCGCGACTTTCTCGGTGCCCATCGCGAGCATCTCACCGCGATCGCGCGACGACGGGAACGGTCCGGCCGCGGCCATGCGCATCATGCGCAGCGCCGCGACCTGGGGGGCGGAAACCGCGAGCTCGAAAGCCCGGGTGGCATCGCGCGAGGCGCGACGAATTCGCTTGGTCATCGGGGTCCGGAAGAACGCTGGAAGACCGCCATGCTAACCGACGGCGGCTCGGGTCGTTCGCACACGCAGCGTGCCGGGCGCGGGGCGGTCAGAGATGTCGGGCTTGCGCAGCGCGCCGACACCGAGCGCGTGGCAGCTTTCGGGGGGCGAGACGGCCCGCATGCCGGCCAGGTGCTCGTCGAGCAGCGCGCGGATGGCGCGGCCGGTGAGATCGTCGTGTCGGATCAGCATGCGTGCGTCGGGTGCCCTGGCAAGCATTGCACGGGAACAATCGGCGGGCCGGTGCTGTTCGCGCCTCCGGGGCCGGGCCGCCGGTCCGCATCGGAGCTGTCGCGGCGCACGACCCGTTGACGGCACACCCGCCAGTCGCAAGAATGGCGCGGCGTCTCACGATGCGCACGCCCGGACCGCCGGCGATGGGCGCCAGCCACTTGCCATAGAGTAACGCCGGAGCGAACGAGGAGAAACGCAATGCATAACAGGATGCGCACGTTGGCGGCGGCGGTGACCGGCGCGCTGGTCGTCGCGGGCTGCGCGATGTCGCCGGCGGGACCGGGCGGCATGAGCTTTTTCGTGACCAGCGCCGGCCCCGGCAATGGTGCCGACCTCGGCGGCGTCGAGGGCGCCGACCGGCACTGCCAGGCGCTCGCGAGCGCGGCCGGCGCCGGCAATCGCACGTGGCGCGCCTACCTCAGCACGCAGGCCCCTGCGCTCAACGACGCGAAGTACGTGAACGCGCGCGACCGCATCGGCACCGGCCCGTGGCAGAACGCGAAAGGGGTCGTCGTCGCGCGAAGCGTCGCCGACCTGCATTCGTCGTCGAGCAACCTGACCAAGGAGACCACGGTCGACGAGAAAGGCCGGCTCGTCAACGGCCGCGCCGAGCCGCCCAACAACCACGACATGCTGACCGGCTCGCGGCCCGACGGAACGGCCTACGCGGGCGCGCCGTTCGGCGACATGACCTGCGGCAACTGGACGAAGAGCGGCAACGGGGGGTCGGCGATGCTCGGCCACCACGATCTCGCCGGGACGATCGACAACGCGTGGGCGAAATCGTGGAACTCGTCGCATCCGTCGCTCGGCTGCGACGCGGCTGGGCTGCGCAGCACCGGCGGCGCCGGGCTGTTCTACTGCTTCGCGGCGAACTAGGGCGGAAGGGCGTTCGGGGTCAGGCGTGGCAACCTGACCCCGATCTCAATCGAGAAACTTCCACGTTTCCGCCCCGTCGAGCCGGCGGATGCGCGTCGGCGCGATCAGCGCAGCGTCGAAGTTCCGCGCATTGACGCCCATGCGGCCGCCTTCGCGCGGCCGCATTGCTTCCCAGAGCGTCAGGCACCCACAGCGCGCGCATCGTTGAGGGCCGTCGACCCGCGACGATGCCTCAGCGCTCGACGGTCACGACGTGCGCCTGGATCTTCCCGTCCACAGCGCCCGGTCCGAACCGGCGCGCGATCGCGTCGGCCGCGAGATCGGTGACCTCCTCCAGCCGTTTCGCGTCGCGCGCCTCGATCTCGTTGCGCAGCGGCGTTCCCTGGCAATACGCGGTCGCCGGAACGCGGGGTGAATCGGCGATGCTGCGCGCGGCGATCGTCGTGATCTCCGGCACCTGGCCGAAGCCGCCCCGCGCGAGATCGCCCGCGATCGTGGTTCGCGCGTGGTAACCGTGCGGGACGCGCGCCATGAAGCGCGGCGGATCATCCGGGAACGCGGTCGCGAGCGCCTCGGTCACGACCAGCGCGAATTCGTTCTCCTCGATGCGGTCCCACGCGTTGAACAGCAACGTGCCTCCCGGGCGCAGCACGCGCCGCGCCTCCGCGAACGCCTTCCCCTTGTCGGGAAAGAACATCACGCCGAACTGGCAGACGACCGCGTCGAACGTCCCGTCGTCGAAAGGGAGCTGCATCGCGTCCGCCTGCCGCCAGTCGACCGGGCGTGACGTGCCGATCGCCGCGGCGTGCTCGATCATCGGAGGGTTGAGGTCGGTCGCGACGATCGCGACGCTCGCCGGCAGCAGCTTCGCCAGATGGCGCGTGACCACGCCGGTGCCGGCCGCGATTTCCAGCACGCGCCGGGGCGCGCGCTGCGCGACACGGCGCGCGAGATCGGTCGCGTAGGGCTCGAAGATCAGCGGCACGAGCAGCCGCTCGTAGAGTTGCGGGATCGAGCCCGAGAAGGCTCGGTCGGTATTCGACGGGTTCATCGGATCGCGCGTTCGATGGCCGGCGGGAGTGGCCCTACGCGCCCGCCTTCACGAGGGGGACGACGTATGCGTGCAGCAGGCCCATCAGCAGCAGTCCGCCGAGGATCGCGCCCATGCCCAGCGCGAACGAATCGGTCTGCAGGAACGCCCAGCCGCCCGCGAACGCCGGCACCGCCGCGAGGATTCCCGACCAGTGGGTCGTGATCCTCTTGCCGCACGACTTGCACGCGACGACGCGCCCGGGACCGAGCGCCGACTTCTGGAAGTGGCTCATCGCCTCGCGGCCGCAGTGCGGACATCGGACCATCGGTGTGATTCTCCGCTCTGACGCTTCAACGCGCGACGGGATCGTCGTCGCCACGGGCGTCCGACGCGTAGAGCAGCAGCTCCTCGCCATCGGGCGGCATCTTCACGGTGCCTTCGCTCCGGAACGAGAGTTTACCCAGCAGGTTCGCCGAACGCGCGTTGTCGTGCGTGAGGATCGCGACGATCCGGCCGATGCCGAGCACGCTCCGGCCGTGCTCGACCGTCGCGCGCGCGGCCTCGAGCGCGTAGCCTCGTCCCCAGTGGCGCGGCAGGAACGCGAAGCCGATATCCACGTCCGCCAGCGTGTCGCGCTTGATGAGGCCGCACATGCCGAGCGCCTCGCCCGTGTCGTTGCGCTCGACCAGATTGAGCCCGAAGCCGAGGCGCTCGACCATCCGGATCGGCCCGTTTTCGAGGTAGAGGCGCGCCGCGTCGAGCGACTTCACGTCGCGCTTGCCGATGAAACGGATCCACGACGGATCGTTTACGAGCTCGAAGAAGAAAGCCGCGTCGTCCGCGTCGAACCGGCGCAGCCGCAGCCGCTCGGTCTCTGCGACGATCGACGGTGCGCGCATCCTCATCGCACCCCGAAGCACGGACTTCGCGCCGCGCGTTGCGGCGACGTCGCCGGGACGACGCCTAGGGAAGTTCTGCGTAACCTCACGGCGCGCGCGGACTCGCATGCACGAACTTCTCGAACC
>JBDTNO010000100.1:0-12130 GCA_039933715.1 Betaproteobacteria bacterium | reverse complement strand
CGTGGGGCCTTCCACGACCGGCGGCGGGCGCCTCGCCATCCCACCCGCCCGACGCATCGCGCATCCGCGGGTTACGCAGAGCTTCCCTAGGCGTAATCGACGCTGGTCGGGTTCGTCCAGCCGTCCGGCAGCGCTCCCGTGACCGGGAAGTCCTCGTCGGAAAGTCGGGGAGCGCGTTGCCTGGTTCATGGGCTGGTTCGAGCGAGACTCGCTCGATGCCGCCGGTGAACCGGAACGCGTAGCCATCGGTCACGAAGACGCTGTCGGTCCCGAATCCGCGCGCCTGCCCCTGCGGAGCCAGGTTGGTCCAATCGAACACCAGCCCGAGCGTGGATCCGGACCCGAGCCGCGTGAGGGCCGCCATGACTCCTGCGATGTGCTGCATCGATTTTTCCCCGATCGTCGCCGTCCGGCGCCGGCGGACGAAGCCGTGCGCGAGCGTCCGGGATGGCTTCCGCGGCTGCCAAGCCAAAACTGAGACAATGGCGCCTTGATCGACAAGACTGTCGCCACGCTCGAAGCCGCCGTCGCCGGCATCGAGGACGGCTCGACCGTGATGGTCGGCGGCTTCGGCACGTCGGGCATCCCGGTGGCGCTGATCGACGCGCTGATCGCGCAGGGCGCGCGCGACCTCACGATCGTCAACAACAACGCGGGTAACGGCGACACCGGTCTCGCGGCCCTGCTCGCGACGCGGCGCGTGCGCAAGATCGTCTGCTCGTTCCCGCGACAGGTCGATTCGTGGGTGTTCGACAGCCTGTGGCGCGAAGGCGCGATCGAGCTGGAGCTGGTGCCGCAGGGCACGCTCGCCGAACGCATCCGCGCCGCAGGCGCCGGCATCGGAGCGTTCTTCACGCCAACGGCCGCGGGGACCGAGCTCGCCGCAGGCAAGGAAACGCGCATGCTCGACGGGCGCCCGCAGGTGCTCGAAACGCCGCTCGCCGCCGACTACGCGTTGATCCGGGCCGACCGCGGCGATCGCTGGGGCAACCTCGTCTATCGCAAGGCGGCGCGCAACTTCGGCCCGATCATGGCGACGGCCGCGCGGTGCACGATCGCGGAGGTGCGCGAGATCGTTCCGCTCGGCACGCTCGATCCCGAGGCCGTCGTGACACCGGGCATCCACGTGCGTCGCGTCGTGCGGGTTTCCTCGCGCGCCGGCGACGCCGTCGCGCAGCCTGCCGCATGAGCGCGCCCATCAAGCGCTACGCGCGCGACGCGATCGCGTCGATGGTCGCGCGCGACATTCCCGAAGGCGCGACCGTGAATCTCGGCATCGGCCTCCCGACGCTGGTCGCCAATCACCTGCCGCGCGACCGCGAGATCGTGCTGCACTCCGAGAACGGCATTCTCGGAATGGGCCCGGCGCCCGCCACCGGCCACGAGGATTTCGACCTCATCAATGCCGGCAAGCAGCCGGTCACGCTGCTGCCGGGCGGCGCGTACTTCCACCACGCCGACTCGTTCGCGATGATGCGCGGCGGCCACATCGACCTCTGCGTCCTGGGGGGGTTCCAGGTGTCGGCCGGCGGCGATCTCGCGAACTGGCACACCGGCGCGCCCGATGCGATTCCCGCCGTCGGCGGCGCGATGGACCTCGCGACCGGCGCGAAGCGCGTGTACGTGATGATGGAGCACCTCACGAAAGCGGGAGAGAGCAAGATCGTCGCGCGCCTCACCTATCCGGCCACCGGCGTCGCGTGCGTCGACCGGATCTACACGGACCTCGCCGTCATCGACGTCGCGCCGCACGGGCTCGCCGTGCGCGAGATCGTGGACGGCCTCGCCTTCGCCGAGCTCGTGCGCCTGACCGGCATTCCGCTCGACGACGCCCGATCCTGAAAAGGAAACCCGATGCCCGAAGCCTTTCTCTGCGACGCGATTCGCACGCCGTTCGGCCGCTACGGCGGCGCGCTCGCGTCGATCCGCACCGACGACCTGGCGGCGATCCCGATCCGCGCGCTGGTCGAGCGCAACGCGCGCGTCGACTGGGATGCGGTCGACGACGTCGTCTATGGATGCGCAAACCAGGCGGGCGAGGACAACCGCAACGTCGGACGCATGGCGCTCCTCCTCGCCGGACTGCCCGATCGCGTGCCGGGCACCACGGTCAACCGCCTCTGCGGCTCGAGCCTCGACGCGCTCGCGATGGCCGCGCGCGCGATCAAGTCCGGCGAGACCCAGTTGATGATCGCCGGGGGCGTCGAGAGCATGTCGCGCGCGCCGTTCGCGCTCGCGAAAGCGACCGAGGCGTTCTCGCGCGCCGCGAAGATCGAGGACACGACGATCGGCTGGCGCTTCGTCAACCCGCTGATGAAGGCGAAATACGGGATCGACTCGATGCCCGAGACGGCCGAGAACGTCGCGGCCGAGTTCGGCATCGCGCGCGCCGACCAGGACGCGTTCGCGCTGCGTTCGCAGGAGCGCGCGGCCGCGGCGATCGCCGCGGGCCGGCTCGCCGGGGAGATCGTGCCGGTGCAGGTCCCCTCGCGGAAAGGAGAGCCGGCTTTCGTCGATCGCGACGAGCATCCGCGCGCGACGACGCTCGAGGCGCTCGCGAAGCTCAAGGGGGTCGTGAGGCCCGACGGCACGGTCACCGCGGGCAACGCGTCCGGCGTCAACGACGGCGCGTGCGCGACGATCGTCGCGTCCGAGGCTGCCGCGCGGAAGCATGGCCTCACGCCGCGCGCGCGCATCGTCGCCTCGGCGGTCGCGGGCGTTCCGCCGCGCATCATGGGCATCGGTCCCGCGCCGGCGACACGCAAGGTGCTCGCGCTCGCCGGCCTTGCGATGCGCGACATCGACGTCGTCGAGCTGAACGAGGCGTTCGCCGCGCAGGCACTCGCGGTCCTGCGCGAGCTCGGCCTTCCCGACGACGCGTCGCATGTCAATCCGAACGGCGGCGCCATCGCGCTCGGGCATCCGCTCGGCGCGTCGGGCGCGCGGCTCGCGACGACCGCCAGCTACGAGCTCGCGCGCCGCGCCGGCCGCTACGCGCTCGCGACGATGTGCATCGGCGTCGGACAGGGGATCGCGATGATCCTCGAGCGCGTTTGAGCGCGCCGGCGATGGCGATTGCGAAGCGTCGCGTGCTGCTCGGCCTCATCGGCGCGGGCATCCAGCAATCGCTGTCGCCGGCGCTGCACGAGGCCGAAGGCGACGCGCAGGGGCTGCGGATCCAGTACCGGGTGCTCGACCTCGACGCGCTAGCGCTCGGCCCGTCGGCCCTGCCCCGCCTGCTCGATTCGGCGCGCCTCGTCGGCTACGCGGGCGTCAACGTGACGTTCCCGTGCAAGCAGGCGGTGATCCCGCTCCTCGACGGGCTGTCCGACGACGCGCGCGCGATGAACGCCGTCAACACCGTCGTATTCCGCGACGGGCGCGCGACCGGGCACAACACCGACGCCTCGGGCTTCGCGGCGGGACTCCGGCGCGGGCTTCCGGACGCGCCGCTTCGCTGCGTCGCGCTGGTCGGCGCGGGCGGCGCGGGCTCCGCGGTCGCGCACGCGATGCTCGCGCTCGGCACGCGCGAGCTGCGCATCGTCGACGCCGCGCCCGGGCGCGCCGCCGAGCTGGCGCAGGGCGCTAACGAGCGCTTCGCCGGCCGCACGATCGTCGCGGTCGGCGACGCGCGCGCCGCGCTCGTCGGCGCTGACGGCGTGATCAACGCGACGCCGATCGGCATGGCGAAGCTCCCGGGCACGCCGATCGACGCTGCGCTGCTCGACGCTGCGCAATGGGTCGCCGATTGCGTCTACCGGCCGATCGACACGGCGCTGCTGCGCGCCGCGGCGGCGCGCGGATGCCGCACGCTCGACGGCGGCGGCATGTGCGTGGGCCAGGCCGCCGACGCGTTTCGTCTCTTCACCGGGCTCGAGCCCGACGCCGCGCGCATGGGCCGCACGTTCGCCGCCGCGATCGCGGCCGAGCGTGCCGCTGCCTGAACGCCTCGTCGCGCGGTCCTCGCGTCGCGGCATTCCGCATCCCGACCAGCGGTAGCACAATGCAGCGATGGACTCGCCGCTCCTGACGTCGGCTGCGCCGGAGGACCCGCTTCGCGCGCGCTTCGACGATGCGCTGCGCGTCGCGCCGTCGGCCGACGAGCTCGACTGGTACGCCGCGCGGCTGCCGCGCGACGGCACCTGCCTCGACGCGATGTGCGGCTCGGGCCGGCTCCTCGTGCCGCTCGCGCGCCGCGGCTTCGCGATACAGGGTGCCGATGCGTCGGCCGCGGCACTCGCGCTCGCGAGCGCGCGACTGGCGAGTGCCGGCCGCAACACGCTCGTCTATCGCCAGGCGCTCGTCGCGCTCAACCTGCCCACCCGCTACGGTGCAGCGATCCTCGATGGCGCCGCGTTCCTTCACATCGCCGATCCGAAGGCCGCGCGCGCCGCGCTCGAGCGACTGCGCGCGCATCTCTTCGCCGCGGGACTCCTGATCGTCGATGCGCATGTGCCGTCGTTCGCGGGCTCGCGCTTCGGAGCGCCGCTGGTCGAGTGGAAGTGCGTCGCGCTCGACGACGGTTCGCAAATCCGGATGCGCTCGGAGACCTCGGTCGACTCGGACGCGCGGCTCGCGCGCACCGACGCGCGCTACACGCATCGCAAAGGCGCGCAAGCGCTCGGTGAGGCGCACGCGCGCGGCGCGACGACCTGGTACACGGGCGCGGACCTCGCGGAATTGCTGGTCGAAGCCGGATGGCACGACGTCGCCGAGGAGGCCTCCCCGGTCGTCGCCGGCGAAGGCGAGACCCGCTACGTCGTCACCGCGCGGGCATAGCGCGCCAGCGCTTCACCAGCTTCCGGACGCGCCCCCGCCGCCGGAGCTTCCGCCGCCGCCGGAGAACCCGCCGCCACCGGAAGAGAAGCCGCCTCCCGAGCTTCCGCCCGAACGGCTGGAGACCACCATCCCGCCGATCGTCGTCGAGCCCTTGGTCTTCATCTCCTGCGCCGCCTTCGCGTACCACGGCTGGCGGCTCACGATGAGCTTCGCGACCGGGAAGCCGACGACGTAGATCCCGAGCAGGATCATCGCGCCCTTCACGCCGAGGATGATGATCGGGAACATCGCCCAGAACGGGATCAGGAAGAAGTAGAGGAACCAGCCCATGCCCGGCGTCATGACACCGAGGAACGTGAAGAGACCGATGATCCCGAAGATGAAGGCGCCGAGCAGGATGCGCATCGGCCATGGCGGCAGTTGGTCCTCGATCGACGCGAATCCGGACTTGCTCGACGACGAGGATTCGGGCGCCGCGCCGGCCGAGCCCCAGTCCCCCTTGCCTTCGAGCGTGTCGACGATCGCCTGCACGCCGGCGGTCAAGCCTCCGTCGAAATCGTTGGCCTTGAACTTCGGCGTGATCGCCTCGCGGATGATCCGCGCGGACGCGGCGTCGGTCAGCGTGCCCTCGAGCCCGTAGCCGACCTCGATGCGCATCTTGCGGTCGTTCGGCGCGACGATCACGAGCACGCCGTTGTCCTGGCCCTTCTTGCCGAGCTTCCACGCCTCGAACACCTTGGTGGCGAAGCCCTCGATGCTCTCTCCTTCGAGCGACGGCATCGTGAGCACCGCGATCTGGTCGCCGTTCGCCTGCTCGCGCGCCGCCGCGAGTTGCGTGATCTTTTCCTTGGCGCCCGCGGATAGGATGTTCGCGTTGTCGACGACGCGCCCGGTCAGGTAGGGAACGTCCGCGGCGAGCGCGGGCGGCGACGCCGCGAGCCATGCCGCCGCGAATCCGAGCAGCGCACCGACGCGAACGCGTGCGATGAGCGCGCTCATCGGTCGCCCTCGTCCTCGTGCATCGTCGCGTCGGGAAGCTCGTTCGACAGGTGACCGTCGCCCGCGAAGCCGCGCGACGCAAGCAGCGCGTCGAGCGCATCGAGTCCCGCGATCAGCGCGTCGTCGGCGCGTCCGTCGCGCAGGAGCGGCACCATCGGCGGGATCACGCTGCCCCATTCGGCCGCGGCGATCCGCCCGTCGAAGCCGATGTCGGCGACGATCTCGACGCGGTGCTCGAAGCGCGCGACCAGGATCAGGATCCCCTGGCGCTTGTGCGTGCGAAAGAGCTGTCGTTCGAGGAAGAACGCGTGCGCGAACTGGCGCACCTCGACCTGGACGCGCGCCTTCGAGAGGAACAGGCGCGCGAACGGCGCCATGAAGATCGTCACGAGCGACACGCCCGCCCCGACGATCATCACGGTCGCGAGAGAGACCAGCAGCGTCGTCGACGTCACCCAGTCGGGACGCAGCACGTCGCCGATCGCGACGACGAGCGCCGTCATCGACGCCGCGAGCGCGCCGGCGCGCCAGGGAAGCTCCGGATAGACGTCGGCCTTCGCGATCGACGCGGTCACGACCTCGACGCCGCGCGCACGCTCGAGCGCAGCGACGCGGGCGGTGACCTGCGGGGAGGCGTCGACGGCCATCGGGTCAGAGCGTCATCGCGTAGTAGACGATGCCATCGATCGGGTGGCCCCCGTAGCGCCCGGTCCGCGCGAAGCCGAGGCTCTCGTACAGCGCGCGGGCCTCGCGCATCGTTTCCAGCGTGTCGAGGCAGAGCGTACGGTACCCGATCGCGCGCGCAGCGTCGATGATCGCCGCGGCGAGCGCGCGGCCGGCGCCGGTTCCGCGCGCCCGGGGCTGCACGAAGAGTCGCTTGACCTCGCCGATGGGCGCGGCGCGCATGCCGCCGAGCGCCTCGGGCGGCGGATCGAGCGGCCGCAGCGCGACGCACCCGGCCGGGACGTCCGTCGCCCCGGCGAGCAGCAGTCGGCCGAGCGGCGGCCCGTACTTGCCCGGAAGCGTGGCGAGTTCCTCGTCGAAACCCTGGAACGCGAGGTCGATGGCGAGCCCCGACGCGTACTCCTCGAAGAGCGCGCGGGCCAGCGCGAGGTCGCGCTCGCCGCGCGCGATGCGGATCGGCGGACGCGCGGCGCTCAATCGCGCGCGAACAGCGGCTCGAGCCAGGCGCGCGGCAGCAGATCCGCCATCCGCGCGCTCGTGTCGCCCGGCAGGATCACTTCGCAGTCGAGGTTGCCGCGGTCGACCTGCACGATCAGCTCGCGGCAGCGGCCGCACGGCGCGAGCACGCCCTCGTGGTCGATCGCGACGATGCGACGAATCGCGGTCTCGCGCGCCTTCAGCATCTCGGCGACCGCCGCATGCTCGGCGCAAAAGCCGATCCCGCACGCGAGGTCGAGGCAGATCCCCGTATAGATACGGCCCGACGTCGTCTCGAGCGCCGCGGCGACGCCGCCCGCGCTGATCGAAGGCTTCACCAGCGCGAACTTGCCGAGCACGCGCCTCGCCTCGGCGATGAGCGCGGCGCCCGCGCGAATGGCATCGTTCTCGCGGTTCATCGCGACGTCCTCCCCGCGCGGGTCAGGCGCGGTCGCACGAGCCGACCTTGATCTCGGCGGCCGGATAGGCCGCCTGCAATTCGCGCAGCCGCGCGACGACGGCGGCCGGCGGATCGCGGATGATCACCAGCGTCATCGGCACCGCCTGCGGGCGCGGCGCGGCGACCGCCGTGCCGATGACGCCCTGCCGCGTGAGGTCCGCCGCATGCGCCTTCGCGGCGTCCTCGTTGCGGAATGTCCCGATCGCCACCGTGTAGCGGCCGGCGCCGGTGTCGACGACCGCGACGTCGCGCACGTTCAGCGCGCGCAGCTCGCCGGCGCGGCGGTCCGCGGCCGGGCGATTCGCGAACGGCGCGAGCATCGCCGACCAGACCCCGGTGGTGTCGACGCGCTTTTGCGACGTGAGCTTGCCGACCGCCAGCGGATCGAGCTCCGACAGAGCGCGTGCACGCTCGCTGTCGGCGAACGGTCCCCATTCGACGCACACGTCGGCGAGCGCCGCGACCTTGGCCGGCCCCAGTTGCGCGACTTCCTGCGGCGTCAAGAGCCTGATCTTGTCCGGCTGCACCTGCTCTGCGAGCCGCACGGCCTCGCCGCCCCCGCCTCCGTCCAGCCACGTGTACCCGAACAGCGTCAGGTTCGCGAGCAGGAGGAGGATGAGGACGGTTCGCATCGGCGTCGTGGCTCGCGCCCGTCAGCCGTCGACGAGGGCGAGCGCACCTTCGAGCACGGGATTATCCACGACTCCGACGGAGCGGCGAGGCGATCAGCCGGTTCGGGCGCCGCGCCCCCGGTGACGGTGCAACGATCCGGCGCGTCGCCGTGCCGAAGTCGCGCGCCGCTCGCGCCGGTGGCGGCCGCGCGCACGCCCGCGGTAGCGGCATCGGCGTTGGTCGCCCGGAACGCGCGCAACATCCCGGCGCCGGCGCGCCAGGCGGGCGATGCGTCCGCGAGCGCCCTTGCGCATCGCGCGGAGGCCGGGCAAACGCAACTCCGCCCTGGAACTCGCCATCCGCATCCAGCGCGTCAAGATGATCGGCGTGCCGGCATGGACGGACGCACGGCGGCGGATCCGGCTCGATCGCGAGCGCGCGACGCCGCGCGCCGACGAAACGTTCCACTCGATCGGCACGCGCCAGCGCGTCGGCTTAGCTTCGGTGCGCGAGGCGGGCCGCTTCGCCGCACGCGGCCCATCGGCGCGACGGGGCGCCCTGCGGTGCGCTGGCGATGCGGTGCAGGCCCGTCGCAGCGCGCATCCGCCGCGAACCGCGAGGTTCGATGCGTCTTGAGCGGGGCCAGCGGAAGAGGAAGGCGACTCGCGACCTGCCCGCGAGCGGCAGGCGTCGCACGAGTCGCGCGACGCCGAACGTGCGAGGCGTCAGGCGCCGCGCCGCAGCGACAGCTCGCCCGCGAGGAAACGCGAGCGGCGCGGTCCGTCGGCGAGCACCAGCGCACCACTCGCATCGACGCCCGCGACGGTGCCCTTCACCGCGGCACCGTCGGGAAGCACGAGCTTCACCGGCTTGCCCTGGTAGGCATGGCGCTGCTGCCATTCGGCGGCGATCGGCGCGAAGCCGTGCTCGGCGTAAGCGGCGAGCATCGACGCGAGTTCGGCGATGAGCCGCGCGAGCACGCGATTGCGATCGACCGGCTTGGCGCCGCGTCCGGCGACCGATTGCAGGTCGGTGACCGGCTGCGCGATTTCCTTGCGGACCTCGCGCGGCATGCGCACGTTGACGCCGACGCCGACCACGACCGTCGAGGGCCCGAGCGCGTCGCCGTTCACTTCGATCAGGATCCCGCCGAGCTTGTGATGGCGGAAGACGAGATCGTTGGGCCACTTGAGCTCGATGCCGGAGAAGCCTTCCTTCTCTAGAGCGCGCGCGACGGCGACGCCGACGGCGAGCGAAAGCCCCGCGAGGAATCCCGCGCCCTGCTCGAAGCGCCAGCCCATCGAGAACGTGATCGAGCCGCCCGCGACGGCCGACCACGACCGGCCGCGTCGTCCGCGGCCCGCGGTCTGCCATTCGGCGGCGAGCACCGCGCCATGGATGTCGCGGCGCGGCGCGCGGCGAAGCAATTCGGACGACGTCGAGTCGAGCTGGTCCGCGACCTCGACCTGAAGTGCGGGAGGCGTACGGTCGAACGTCGGCTTGTCGTGGCCGTTGAGCGCCAGGTCTTCCTCGACCGGGACCTGCGGCTTCGGGGCCGGTGCGCCGGGCTTCGCGACTTTGGCGCCGTGACCGGTGAGCGCGAGGCGCACCGCGGCAGCATCGAGGAAGTCGGGAGCGGTCTTGAGCCGATAGCCCAGGCCGCGGACGCGCTCGAGCGAAAGGCCGGCGGTCTCTGCTTGCCGCAGGAGCTGCGAAACCCGGGCGCGCGTGAGCCCCACCTTCGCGGCGAGGTCCTCGCCAGAGTGGAAATCGCCGTCCGAAAGCTGTCGCAGCAGCGTGAAACTGAGCGGAGTGAGCACTAACCTTCCTCGGCCCGCAGCAAAGCCTTGAAGTGTAACAAAAAGGGCCGCGATCCGCACCCTCTTTGTCCGCGATTCTGTCCATGTTGGGCCCGGACAACTCCCGCGCAAGGGCGGGCGTGGAGCCGCGCACCCCTTTGGAGCGTGCTGCGGTGCAAGAATTCCCTGGTTCGGCGGCCCGTGGAAGTGGAAATGACGGTTCGACGGCCACGTCGGGTTGGAGAACACCCGTTCCCGACCCGCGGGACTGGCTTCAGCCCGACGCGCTTCCCGTGCTGTCGGTCGGGCTTCAGCCCGACCGCTCGACCGGCTCGCTGCTACCTGTCGTCCGGGATCGAGGGTACGTCCGCATCTTGCGATCGGAGACAGAGGAATAGTCGGTTGGTCCCCGGGGGCCGCCATGGCACGATCGAATCACAACGGATCGGCGGGCATCGAGGCGAAGACACCCGCTCCGCCCGCCGTGTCAGCCGGACCCCCTGTCCGGCGACTCATCCTTGGACAGCCGCGCTTCCGGCATCGCGGGCGGAACGCGCGCACGGCCAACACCGCGATACACGCCAGAAAGGCCGCCATGCACACGCACATGCATCGTTACGTGATCGAACGGGACCTGCCCGGAGCCGGCAAGCTGTCGCCGGCGCAGTTGAAGGACGTCGCCTCCAAGTCGTGCGATGTCCTGAAGGTGATGGGTCCCACCATCCAGTGGATCGAAAGCTACGTGACCGACGACAAGATCTACTGCGTCTACCTGGCGCAGGACGCCGAACAGGTTCGCCAGCACGCGACCCAGGGCGGATTTCCGGCGAATCGCGTTTCGGAAGTGCGGGCGGTGATCGATCCGACCACCGCGTATTGAATCTCGAACGCCAGCGCGGATCCTGTCCAAAAAGGCAGGGTCCGCCTTGCCTGGAGTCGCCATGCATCGCTTCGTCATCGAACGAAACTTCCCCGGCGCGGGAAAGCTGGACCAGGCGCAATTGCGCGAGATCGCCACCAAGTCGTGCGACGTGCTGAAGCGCATGGGCACCGCCATCCAGTGGGTCCGGAGCTACGTCACCGACGACAAGATCGATTGCGTCTACCTGGCCGAGAACCCCGAGCAGCTCCGGCGCCATGCGGCGGCCGGCAACTTCCCGTCGGACAGCATCGCCAGGGTGCGGACGATCATCGATCCGACGACGGCGGGGTGACGGGTTCTCACCGCTGTATCGCGGTCGCGCGCGGCCGCGTCGGGGAGTTCGCTTCGCCGGCGGCCCGAACGGGATCGCGCGTCAGGCCGTCCGCGCCGTCGCCTCGTCGCGCATCCGCAACGCTTCGCGGATCACTGCGGGCAAGGCCTCGACGCAACCCGCCGCGTTTTCCTCGGTCAGCACGTCCCAGTCGCTGCGCAATCCCCACCATCCCTCGTACGAGAAGAACGGCAGCTCGACCAGTCCGCGCGTGGCTTTCATCGCGCCGACCGCCACCGACCAGCGCAGTTGCGCCATCCGCGATCCGAAGTCGACATCGACGAGGACGCCTGCACGATCGAGATAGCGCATGTTCCCGGCCATCGCCGTCGCCGCGAATCCCTCGCGCACGAGCACCGTGTCGACGATTCTGCGCAGGAGCGGCGCCTTGGCCGGCACGAACGACGACGTATCCGGAATCAGGTCTGCACGAGGCTGGAGCGCGCGGGCGCCGTAGTTTTCAAGCCACGCGTCCATGCCGCCGAACTGCTCGACCTTGGGAACCGTCGCCAGGAATTTCACGTCGGTGTAGCGCCAGCCGCCGACGAATTCCCCCGGGCCACGCAGCGCGGCGCGCATGCGCTCGATGGCGGGAGACGCGATTCGCGTAGCGTTGCGCGCGACGGACGACACGGCCTGCCGCGCAAGCTCGTCGAGTAGCGCGTGACGATGCTTCACGTCCAGGTCATCGACATAGTCGACGAACTGTACGACGTTCGTCGCCGGAATGCGCGACAGCAGCGGGAAGCCGGTCTCCGCTTCCTTCGCGAATTCGGTCCTGAAGTACGTCTCGCGCGATTCCGTGGTCATCGACCGTCCTCCAATCGTTTGCATCGCGCTCGCCCTGCATGCGCGCGACGGGTCGGGGGGAGCGGGAGCCATCGCTCCCGGCTCGCGCATCGGGTGGAGGCCGAGCGCCGCACCGTCGATGCGCTGCGCGGGCAGCTCGAGATGGCGATGACGCTGGCGAATCGGCCGGCGGCGCGCTCGTCGGATCGAGGTTCGGCGAACGAGGGCCTGTTAGCGCACCCGGGGCACTCGCGCCCATGCCGCGCTGGCCGCAGGGC
>JBDTNO010000099.1:0-12134 GCA_039933715.1 Betaproteobacteria bacterium | reverse complement strand
GCGGCCGCGCTCCTCGCGTCGGCGAAGTTCCCGGTCATCCTCGCCGGAGGCGGCATCGTGATGGCGAACGGCCAGGCGGAGGCGGTGACGCTCGCCGAGCTGCTGCAGGCGCCGGTCGCATGCAGCTATCTGCACAACGACGCGTTCCCGTCGCAGCATCCGCTGTGGTGCGGCCCGCTCGGCTACCAGGGCAGCAAGGCCGCGATGAAAATCCTGAGCCGTGCCGACGTCGTGCTCGCGCTCGGCACGCGCCTCGGGCCGTTCGGCACGCTGCCGCAGCACGGGATCGACTATTGGCCGAAGCACGCGAAGATCGTGCAGGTCGACGCCGACGCGAAAATGCTGGGGCTCGTGAAGCCCATTACCGTCGGCATCTGCGGCGACGCGAAGGCGGCGGCGCGTGCGCTCGCCGCGCGGCTGTCGGGCAAAGAACTCGCCGCGCACGCGAACCAGGCCGAGCGGCTCGCCGCGGTCAAGGCCGAGAAGTCCGCGTGGGAGCAGGAGCTCGACGGCTGGACGCACGAGAAGGATGCGTGGTCGCTCGATCAGGCGAAGGGCAGCGCGCACATGCACCCGCGCCAGATGCTGCGCGAGCTCGAGCGCGCGATGCCCGACGGCGCGATGGTGTCGACCGACATCGGCAACATCTGCTCGATCAGCAACTCGTACCTGCGCTTCGAGCGGCCGCGCTCGATGCTCGCGGCGATGAGCTTCGGCAACTGCGGCTATGCGTTCCCGACCATCATCGGCGCGAAGGTCGCCGCACCCGACCGTCCCGCGATCGCCTACGTCGGCGACGGCGCGTGGGGGATGAGCTTCGGCGAATTGCAGACCTGCGTGCGCGAGAGCATCCCGGTCACGGCGGTCGTGTTCAACAACGGCCAGTGGGGCGCCGAGAAGAAGAACCACGTCGACTTCTATGCGAACCGGTTCGTCGGCGTGAACCTCGACCGCCAGCCGTCATGGGCGGCCGTCGCGAAGGCGATGGGCGCCGACGGGCATCGGATCGAGAAGCTCTCCGACGTCGGGCCGGCGCTGCGCTCCGCCGCGGCCGCGCAGCGCGACGGCAAGACGACGGTGCTCGAGATGATGGTGACGCGCGAGCTCGGCGACCCGTTCCGGCGCGACGCGCTCGCGATGCCGACGCGGCATCTCGCCAAGTATCGCGCGACGGCCGCGAAGTAGACCGGCGCGGGGCCCCGCCCGGAACGACCACGAATCGATGAGGACTCTTGTGACCCGCAGACCCGTTGCCGCGCTCGCCATCATCATCGCGCTGTGCGCCGGCTTCGCGCACGCGCAGGACTACCCGAACCGGCCGATCCGGATGATCGTGCCATACCCGCCGGGCGGCGGCACCGACGTCGTCGCGCGCATCGTCAACGAGAAGCTCGCCCTCGAGCTCGGCCAGCCGATCGTCATCGACAACAAGGGCGGGGCGGGCGGCAGCGTCGGCACCGAGCTCGCGGCGAAGGCTCCCGCCGACGGCTACACGATGCTCCTGACGTTGTCGTCGCACACGATCAATCCGAAGCTCTACCCGAAGCTCGCCTACGACGTCGAGCGCGACTTCATCCCGATCAGCCTCGCGGCGATGATCCCGCAGATCCTCGTCGCCCATCCGTCGGTTCCGGCGAGCAACGTGCGGGAGCTGGTCGCGCTGCTGAAGGCGAATCCGGGCAAGTTCAACTACGCGTCGGTCGGGATCGGCTCGCCCGGCCACATCGCCGGCGAGCTCTTCAAGCTTCGAACCGGCACCGAGATGGCGCACGTTCCGTACAAGGGCGGCGGGCCGGCGGTCACCGACACGATGGGCGGTCAGGTGCAGTTGCTGTTCGTCTCGATGCCCGCCGCGCTCCAGTTCGTGAAGGCGGGGCGCCTGAAGGCGCTCGCGGTGACGAGCGGCAAGCGCAGCGCGTCGGCGCCCGACGTGCCCACGATCGCGGAGAACGGCGGGCCGGACGTCGTAGTCGACTCCTGGTACGGCGTGCTCGTGCCGGCGAAGACGCCGCAGCCGGTCGTGGCGAGGCTCAACGGCGCGATGGTCAAGGTCCTGCAGATGCCGGACGTGCGCGACAAGCTGTTTGCGCAGGGCGCCGAGGCGGTTTCCAATTCGTCCGCCGATTTCGACGCGCTGATCCGCGACGAGCTGAAGAAATGGGACTACGTGATCCGCGAGGCGAAGATCACGCCCGAATGAGCGCGCGCGATTCGCCGGTCCCGCCGCAGGAGCGCGTCCGCGACGAAGTCGCCGCGATCGTGGCCCGCGCGCGCGCCGCGCAGCGGGCGATCGCCGACTACGGCCAGGCGCGCGCCGACGAGCTCGCCGTCGCGGCCGCATGGGCGATCGTCGAGCCGTCGCGCAACCGGGCGCTCGCCGAGCTCGCCGTGCGCGACAGCGGCATGGGCGACGCCGCCGACAAGTTCGCCAAGAACCGGCGCAAGACGATGGGCCTCCTGCGCGATCTGGCGGGACTGCGCACCGCCGGCGTCATCGCCGAGGACCGCGAGCGCGGGCTGATCGAGATCGCGCGCCCGGTCGGCGTCGTCGCCGCGATCACGCCGTCGACGAATCCGGCCGCGACGCCAGCGAACAACATCGTCAATGCATTGAAGGCGCGCAACGCGATCGTGCTGGCGCCGTCGCCCAGGGGCGCGTCGACGCTGGCGTTGCTCGTCGGCTACGTGCACGCCGAGCTCGACCGCATCGGCGCGCCGCGCGACCTCGTGCAGATGCTGTCCGCGCCGGTGTCGCGCGAGCACACGCGCGAGCTGATGCACCAGGCCGACCTCGTCGTCGCGACCGGGTCGCGCAACAACGTGCGCGCCGCCTACGAAAGCGGCAAGCCCGCGCTTGGCGTGGGTGCGGGCAACGTGTCGGTGATCGTCGACGAAACGGCGGACGTCGCCGACGCGGCGGCGAAGATCGCGCGCTCGAAGACGTTCGACCATGCGACGAGCTGCTCGTCGGAGAACAGCGTGATCGCGCTGGAGCCGATCGCCGACGCGCTGCTCGCGGCGCTCGCGCGCGAAGGCGGCGTGCGGCTCGACCGCGAGGAGTCGGACCGGCTGCGTGCGACGATGTTTCCCGCGGGCGCGCTCGCGCCCGAGGTCGTCGCGCAGCCGGTGGCGACGATCGCGAGCCGCGCGGGGCTCGTGCGTCCCGAGGCCGTTTCGGCACGCTTCCTGATCGTCGACGAGGACGGCGTGGGCGCGACGCATCCATTCTCGGGCGAGAAGCTCTCTCCGGTTCTCGCGTTCTACCGGGTGCCGACATTCGACGCCGCCGTTGCGCGCGCCACGGAGCTCCTGGCATTCCAGGGCGCCGGGCATTCGGTCGGATTGCATTCGCGCGACGCCGAGCGCGCGCTGCGGCTCGGACTCACGCTGCCGGTCGCCCGCGTGATCGTCAACCAGGCGCATTGCTTCGCCACCGGCGGCTCGTACGACAACGCGCTGCCGTTCTCGCTGTCGATGGGATGCGGCACCTGGGGCGGCAACAGCTTCTCCGACAACCTGAATGTCCGCCATTTCCTCAACGTGACCCGCGTCGTTCACCCGTTGGCGCCCGAGCGTGTCCGCGAGCCAACCGAGGACGAGCTGTTCGGCGCGTATCGACGCAAGCACGGCGCATGACCGTGTCGGTGCATGATTTCGGCGCGCTGATCGATTCGCGCGCGAGTGCTGCGCCCGACGCGCCATTTCTTTGCGCGCCCGAGACGCTCACGGTGCTTCCGTACGGCGCGCTCGCCGCGAAGGTCGCCGCGCTCGCCGCGCTCTTCGACCGGCTCGACGCGCCGGAAGGGGCGCACGTCGCGTTCATGCTCCCGAACGGCCTCGCGGCCGCCGTGGTGTTCGTCGGGACCATGGCGGCGGGACGCGTCGTCGTGCCGATGAACCTGCTCGCGCAGGACGCGCATCTCGATCACGCGCTCGCGCATGCGGAGCCGCGCGTCGTGTTCGTGTCGGACCAGCATGCGGCGCGGGTGCATGAAGCGCTCGCGCGCGTCGGGACCCGTCCCGCCGTCGTGGTTGTCGATCCGGACCGCCTCGAGCTGCCAGACGCCCGGCCCACCGCGCTCGCCGACCGCGATCCGGCGCGTGCGGCGATGCTCATGTACACGTCCGGGACCACCAGTCTGCCCAAGGGCGTGCTGCTTTCGCACGCGAACCTGCTGCATGCGGGCCGCACGGTCGCCACGCACCACGGGCTCGACGCCCGCGATCGCGTGCAATCGTCGCTGCCGCTCTACCATATCAACGGCCTGTGCATCGCGACGACCGGAACGCTTTGCTCGGGCGGCAGCATCGTGATGCCGCACCGCTTCTCGGTGTCGCAGTGGTGGCCGCTGTGCGAGCGCTGGCGCCCGACGTGGCTGAACCTCGTGCCGACGATCGTCGCGTACCTGCTGAACGCGCCCGATCCGACGCCGGCGCAGCGCGAGGCGATGCGCGACGTGCGCTTCGCGCGCTCGGCGTCGGCGCCACTGCCCCCCGACCAGCAGCGCGCGTTCGAGTCGCGCTTCGGCATCCCGATCGTCGAGGCGATGGGGCTCACCGAGTCGGCGTCGATCGCGTTCTGCAACCCGATGGAGCCGGCGAGGCGTCGGATCGGCAGCCCCGGGCTTCCGTTCGGCGTCGAGGCGCGCGTCGTCGACCGCGCGCGCCGCGCGCTTCCCGACGGCGAACGCGGCGAGATCGAGATTCGCGGTCCGAGCGTGACGATCGGGTATCACCGCGCGCCGGAGCTCACGTCCGCCGCGCTGCGCGACGGCTGGCTCGCGACCGGCGACCTCGGCTACCGCGACGCCGACGGCTTCTATTTCATCACCGGGCGCCTGAAGGAATTGATCATCAAGGGCGGCGAGAACATCGCGCCGCGCGAGATCGACGAGGCGCTGCTCCGGCATCCGTCGGTCCTCGAGGCCGCGGCGGTCGGCGTGCCCGATCGCGCGTACGGGCAGGAGATCCTCGCGTGCATCGTCGTGAAGGCCGACCGCACGCTCACGCGCGAAGAGGTGGACGCGCACTGCCTGCGCGAGCTCGGCCGCTACAAGGCGCCGCGCTACGTGCGATTCGTCGACGCGCTCCCGAAGGGACCGTCGGGCAAGGTGCAGCGGATGAAGCTCGCCGAAGGCTTCGCGCCTTGAGCGCGGTCGTGTCAGCGCGTCGCGCCGTCGCGCGCGGCCGTCCCCATCGCGAGCGCGGCCGTACCCGGATACAGTCGCTCGAGCGCGGCCCGCGCGAGAGCCGCGACCAGCTCGCCGAGCGCCGCGCCGATCACCTGCGTGTCGCAAGCCGGCTCGCGGCGCGCCCACAGCGCGCGCAACGCGTCCGCACGACCTGCGACGAGCTCCGCGACGAGCGGCAGCCAGAACGGCGGGTACTCGGTCTCGACGAAATCGCCTCGTCCGCGACCGTAGTGCGCGACCGCGAGGTAGCGCAGCAGCGCCGAGGCCACGAGACCGGACAGGAACGCGTCGTCCCAGCGGAGCGCGGCGCCGGCCTTGCCGCGCGCGAGATTCATGCCGCGCGCGATGCCCGCGCCGCCGAGCGCACCCAGCACGGCTCCGGCGAGCATGCCCGCCCCGAACGTGAACCCGCCGGCGGCGAGATCCGCGGCGAGCCCGGAGAGCGCGCCGGACACTACGCCGCCGACCATCGCGGCCTTGCGCTCGTCGAGCGGCGCGTCGACCGCGACGCCGGACGCAAGGCGCGCGAGCACGTCGCTGGTCGCGCGCCCGTCGAGGCCGTGGAGCGCGATGAGACGCCCGGTGCACGACCCGAGCGCATGGTCGAGACGCGCGGCCATCGCCCGCGCCGCGCGTGCCTTCGCGGCGTCGCCGTCGTCCCGCCCGATGCCGAGCCCGCGTCCGATCTCGCGCAACGCGCCGCCGACGCCGGCGTCGGGCAGCGGCTCGCGGTCGCACGCTGCCCCGGCGATCGGCTCGGCGAGCAGCGCCATCGCCTGGTCGAATTGCGTCCGGCGCCGCGATTGCCAGGATGCGACGAGTCGTTCGAACGCCGCACGCCGCGTTTCCGGCAGCGCGTCGGCGACGAGCCGGAACAACGCGATCTCCTGCACCCAGCAGCGCGCGAACGCGTCGAGCGTGGTCACCGCATGGATGATCGGTCGCGTTCCGACCGCTTTCCGCCAACGCGCGAGCTCGTCGCGCTCCTCGTCGAGCGGTCGCGGCGCACCGGTCTGGTTCAGCACGACGATCACCGGCTTGCCGATCCATCCCAGCACGTCGAGCTCGGCGTCGAGATAGCCGACTTCCTCGGGCGACTCGGACGCGTTGACGAGATAGAGAACGAGGTCCGCGTGGTCGCGCACGTTCCGCACCGCGAGCTGCGACAGGTGGAACGCGCGGTCGCGAAAGCGATCCCAGACCTGCGACAGGAACCAGCCGACGGGATTGCCCTGCTGCGCGAGGCGGCGCGCGAGCTTCGCGCTGTCGCCGAAGCCCGGCGTGTCCCACAGCACGAGCGCGTCGCCCTCCGGCGTCTCGATCAGCGGGTATTCGGCCTCCTGCTGCGTGACGTGCTGCGCGTCGCGCACCTCGCCGACGTCGCGGCCGACGAGCGTGCGCGCGAGCGTCGTCTTGCCCGCGTTGGTGTGCGAGATCAGCGACAGCGCGATCGACGCCGCGGGAAGTCCCCCCGAGGCTCGCTCCGCGAGCTCCCCCCCAGGGGGCGACGCGTCCTCGGGGCGGCCCGGTGGACGAGAGGATCCCCCCGAGGCTCGCTCCGCGAGCTTCCCCCCAGGGGGCGACGCGTCCTCGGGGCGGCCCGGCGGACGAGAGGATCCCCCCGAGGCTCGCTCCGCGAGCTTCCCCCCAGGGGGCGACGCGTCCTCGGGGCGGCCCGGCGGACGCGGGGCGCTCATGCGTTCCGGTCGCCGATCGCCGTGTCGAGGGCCGCGTCGGCCGCCGCGAGGTCGGGTCCCGCGAGGTCGACGAACACCGCGGGCACGCGCGCGTCGTCGCACAGCTGCTGCCACGCCGCGCGGCGTTCGGCCGGACGCGAAGGCGCGCTGCCGAAGCGCGCGTTCCATGCGCTTTCGTCGACGAGCGCGAACAGCGTCTCGACTTCGGCGCGCCGCGCCGCGAGCGCGGCGAGGAATGCGCCGTGCGTCTCGCGCTCGGGCGTGGCGGTCGCGTTGAACAGCACCACGAGCGTCGTCGCCGCGAGCGTCGCGTCGTGAGGAAGCTCCACCTCGGCGCCGTAGGCGACCGGCGAGGCGACGAACAGCGCGGCGCTGCCGCCGAACGAGCGCGCGACGATGGCCTCGAGCCCGGCCATCGAGGACGCGGCGGGCGTGGTGCTGTAGGGGATCACGCGCACGCGCGCCGGGCCGCCGCGGTAGCCGCGCAGCAGGCGCTGGAAATAGGGCTCGTCGAATCCGAGCGGCAGGTGCGTCGCGCGGTAGCGTTCGAAAGCGCCGGCGAGGAACGCGAGGGTCAGGCGCGGTCCGATCACGACGACCGCGACGGTCGCCGCGATCAGATGCAGCCAGCGAGCGGCGTTCTCGCCCGCGGGCGCGCGAATCGCCGCGATCTCGTCGACCGGGGGCACCGCGATCCCGGTGGCCCACGCGCCGGGCGCGTAGAGCCACGACGCGATCGTGCGCACGTTCGCCGCGTCGAGGAACGTGCTCTCCCAGGTCGCCAGGTATTCGAACGCGAGCCCGCGCAGGTACAGCCCCGCGAGCACGCCGGTCGCGAGGAGTGCGGCGGCGAGATGCAGGATGCGCGAGGCGCGCATCCCGTACAACGGGGCCGCGCGGCGCGCCCAGTCGTCGGCGAACGCGACGATCGCGGTCCGCAGCGTCCCGTCGCGCGGCTTGGCGGTGCCGGTCCCGAAGCGCGCGATCGCGCCGCGCAGGCCGCGCGACGGGGCCGCGTCGCCGTAGCGAACGACGAAGCCGATCGCGAGCAGCGCGTAGACGGCGACGTTCCAGGCAAGGAGGCCCAGCACGGGCGGCGCGAGGATGTTGACGCGTTGCGCGGCGTCGACCTGGTCGAGCGCGAAGCCGAGCACGAACGCGAGCGCGACCACCGCGGTGCCGATCCACGGGCGCCACGCGAGCGCGCGGAGCGCCGACGGCAGCGCGCTCTCGCGGGTGCCGAGGCGCTCGACGGCGAGCGCCGCGCGGCGCGCGACGAACGCCTCCGGGGATGCGTTGGCGCCCACGACCTCGGCGGCCGCGCGGCTCGCCCAGGCGCGGTCGGCCTCGCTCCACACCGAGCGAGCGGAATCCGCGGTCTCGACCGCCCGCACCGCGACCGCCTTCAGGGCGTCGGATTCGTCCATGCCGGGGCGATTCTACGCGGCGCGGCGCGATTCGCCAGCGTGCGGCGAGTGACGCGCCGGTATCATCGCGAACGAGCGGCGCGCATCGCTTCCGCCCGCCGCTCCGCACCGGCCTCCGATCCCCGATGACCATCCCCGCCGAAGACCGGCCGCTCCCCCGCGAACCGCGCGAGGATCAGACCGTCGCGTACTCGACCTGCTACATGTGCGCTTGCCGCTGCGGCATCAAGGTGACGCTCGAGAACGGCAAGATCCGCTTCATCCAGGGCAACCCGGAGCATCCGGTCAACCAGGGCGTCCTGTGCGCGAAGGGCTCGGCCGGCGTGATGAAGCAGTTGTCGCCGGCGAAGCTGCAAAAGCCGCTGCGCCGCAAGCCCGGCAGCGAGCGCGGCCGCGGCGAGTTCGAGGAGATCGAGTGGGACGAGGCGCTCGCGATCGTCACCGCGCGCCTCGCGGCGATTCGCGCGAGCGACCCGCGCAAGCTCGCGTTCTTCACCGGGCGCGACCAGATGCAGGCGCTCACCGGCCTTTGGGCGCAGCAGTTCGGCACGCCCAACTGGGCGGCGCACGGAGGGTTCTGCTCGGTGAACATGGCTGCCGCCGGGCTCTACTCGATCGGCTTCTCGTTCTGGGAATTCGGCGCGCCCGACTTCGACCGCGCCAGGTATTTCCTGCTGTGGGGCGTGGCCGAGGATCATTCGAGCAACCCGATCAAGATCGGCCTCGACAAGCTGAAGCGCCGCGGCGCGAAGTTCGTCTCGGTGAACCCGGTTCGCACCGGCTATTCGGCGATCGCCGACGAATGGGTGCCTGTGCGTCCCGGCACCGACGGCCTCCTCGCGCTGGCGATCGTTCACGTGCTGCTGCACGACGGCACGATCGACTACGCGTTCCTCTCGCGCTACACGAATGCGCCGTGGCTCGTGATCCAGGACGAGGGCGCGTCCGACCATGGCCTCTTCGCGCGGAACCTCGAGGGGCGTCCGCTCGTGCATGACGAATCCGGCGACACGCTGGTGAGCGGCCTCGCGGCCGACATCCGCGCATCGGTCTTCGGCACGTTCACGCTGCCCGACGGCCGGCGCGCGACGACCGTCCTGTCGCTCGCGGCCGAGCGCTATCTCGACGCGTCGTACGCGCCCGAGGCGGTCGCCGAGCGTTGCGGCGTCGCGGCGGAAACGATCCGAAGGCTCGCCCGCGAAATGGCGCACGTAGCGTTCCAGGAGATGGTCACGCTCGACATCGCGTGGACCGACGCGTGGGGGCGCACGCACGACAAGGTCGTCGGGCGGCCGGTCGCGATGTACGCGATGCGCGGCGTCTCCGCGCACTCGAACGGCTTCCAGACCTGCCGCGCGCTGCACCTGATCCAGATGCTGCTCGGCGCGCTCGAAGGCCCGGGCAACTTCCGCGCGCGCGCGCCGTACCCGCGCCCGGTGCCGCCGCCGCAGCTTCCGGCGAACGCGCGCTCGCATCCGCGGTCCCCGCTCGGCGGCTCGCCGCTCGGATTCCCGACGCGCCCCGAGGAGCTCGCGCTCGACGACGACGGCACGCCGCTGCGGCTCGACAAGGCGTACTCGTGGGAGTCGCCGCTCGCCGCCCACGGTCTCATGCACATGGTGATCGCGAACGCGGTCGCCGGCGATCCCTACCCGATCGACACGCTGATCTTCTTCATGGCGAACATGGCGTGGAACTCGGCGATGAACACGTCGGGCACGCGCGAGATGCTGGTCGCGAAGGACGAGCGCGGCGAGTACAAGATCCCTTTCCTCGTCGTCTGCGACGCGTTCTGGTCGGAGACGGTCGCGTTCGCCGACCTCGTGCTGCCCGACACCACTTTCCTCGAGCGCTACGACGCGATCAGCCTGCTCGACCGGCCGATCTCGGAGCCGGACGCGCCGGCCGACGCGATCCGCCATCCGATCCTCACGCCCGACCGCGACGTGCGGCCGTGGCAGGAAGTGCTGGTCGAGCTGGCGGGACGGCTCGGTTTCCCGGCGTTCACAAGGCCGGACGGCACGCGCCGCTACAAGGACTACCGCGATTTCATCGTGCGCTACGAGCGCATGCCCGGCGTCGGTTTCCTCGCCGGCTGGCGCGGCGCGGACGGCGCGAAGTCGCTGGTCGGCGAGCCCAACCCGGACCAGTGGGAGCGATACATCGAGAACCAGTCGTTCTTCGCGCACAAGCTGCCCGAGTCGCTGCAATGGCATCGCCACGCGAACCAGGGCTATCTCGATTTCGCGAAGAAGGCCGGCTTCACGGTCGACACCGAGCCGATCATCATGCAGATCTGGTCGGAGCCGCTGCAGCGCTTTCGCCTCGCGGGGCAGGGCCGCTACGACGGGCCGCGTCCGACCGACCCCGCGGACGCGCGTCGACTCGCCGAATACTTCGATCCGCTGCCGGCGTGGCACGCGCCCCTCGAGATCGCCGCGACCGACGGCGCGCGCTATCCGTTCCACGCGATCACGCAGCGCCCGATGATGATGTACCACTCGTGGGATGCGCAGAACGCGTGGCTGCGGCAGATCATCGCCGAGAACGCGCTCTACATGAACACGAGCGCCGCGCGCGAGCGCGGCCTCTCCGACGGCGACTGGGTGTGGGTGGCCTCGCCGCTGTCGCGCGTGCGCTGCCGCCTGAAAACGATGGAGGGTGTCGAGCCGCACACCGTGTGGACGTGGAACGCGATCGGCAAGCAGGCGGGCGCATGGGGGCTCGACCCGAAGGCGCCGGAATCGCAGGCGGGGTTCCTGCTCAACCACCTGATCGCCGAGCATCTGCCGTCCACGCCGGGTGCGCGCCGCTATTCGAACTCGGACCCGATCACCGGCCAGGCGGCGTGGTTCGACCTGCGCGTCGATGTCGTCAAGTGCGCGCCGGGCGAGGAGGGAACGTGGCCGCTGGTCGACCCCGCCGCGAAGCAGCCGGCGCGCGAGCCGGCGCCCGCGACGCTTCGGTGGACGGTGCGATGAAGCTCGGCCTCGTCATCGACCTCGACACGTGCGTCGGCTGCCATGCCTGCGCGACCGCGTGCAAGGAATGGAACGGCGCCTCGGCCGTCGCCGGCCCGTTGACCGACTCCGATCCGTACGGCGCCGATCCGGGCGGAACCTGGTTCAACCGCGTCCGGCACTACGAAGTGGGCACGTTCCCGGAGAGCAAGACGGTCAACCTGCCGATGTCGTGCCTGCATTGCGAGGATGCGGCATGCGTCACCGTGTGCCCGACCGGCGCCTCGTACAAGCGCGAGGACGGCATCGTGCTCGTCGACGCGAGCCGCTGCATGGGCTGCAACCTGTGCGCGTGGGCGTGCCCGTACGGCGCTCGCGAGCTCGACGCGTCTTCGGGAACGATGACCAAGTGCACGCTGTGTGTCGACCGCGTCCACGACGAACGCCTTCCAGAGGCCGAGCGGCAGCCTGCGTGCGTGCTCGCGTGCCCGACGCACGCGCGGCACTTCGGCGACTTCGACGATCCGGCGTCGCACGTGTCGCGCATCACGGCCGAGCGCGGCGGCTTCGGGCTCCTCGAGGAGCTCGGCTACAAGCCGGTGAACCGGTACCTGCCGCCGCGCGAACCTCCGGCGGTGCCGTCGGCGGTGTCCGACCGTGACGAAGTCGACGCGACGTCATCGAGCGCGCTCGCGCGCCTCGTGGCGCTCGCGCGCCGCGCGCTCGACGGCTAGGGTAGCTCTGCGTAACCTCACGGCGCGCGCGGACTCACATGCACGAACTTCTCGAACCCCCGACTTCGCGTTCGCTGGTCCGCCCTGCGGGACGCGCCGGGCGGGCGGCTGGCGTCGTTGCCCG
>JBDTNO010000098.1:0-12374 GCA_039933715.1 Betaproteobacteria bacterium | reverse complement strand
GGGGGATCACACCGCCCGCCGGGCCGCCCCAAGGGCGCGGCGCCCCCGGGGGGGAGGCGAACGAAGTTTGCGTCGGGGGGTCCACACCGCCCGCGGGGCCGCCCCAAGGACGCGCCGCCCCTCGTGGGGAGGCAAACGAAGTTCGCATCGGGGGGTCCTCACCGCCCGCCGAGTCGACCCAAACGTGCGCTGCCCCCCAGGGGGAAGCGAACGAAGCGCGCATCGGGGGAATTCCATTGACCGCCGAGCTGGCGGTGCCGCAACTCGGCGAAGGCCTGCGCGAGGTTCGCATCGTCGAGATCCTGCGCCGCGCAGGCGACGCGGTCAGGCGGGGCGAGCCGATTTACGTCGTGGAGACCGACAAGAGCACGGTCGAGCTGGAAGCCCCGTTCGACGGCACGATCGAGCGCTGGAACGTGTCGCCCGGCGACGTCGTCGCCGTCGGCGCGGTCGTCGCGCGTCTGACGACGCCAGGCATGAGCGGCGCGACCGACGCGAAGCCGCGACCCGACGTCATGATCCCGCCGCGCACGCGCGCCCATGCGCGGGAGCGCGGGATCGCCGACGCCGAGCTCGCGCGGATTCCGTCGTCCTCCGGCAAGCTGATGCCCGCCGACGTCGACGCGTGGATCGCGCGGTCGGGTCCTTCCGCCGCACCGATCGAGCCGCTGTCCGCCGAGCAGCGCCGGCTCGTGTTTCGCATGCGGCGCAGCGCCGAGCGCGTGATTCCCGGCACGCTCGCCGTCGACGTCGCGTTCGCGGCGCTGGAGCGCGCGCCGACCGAAGGCGCGGGTCCGTCGACCGTGCAGCTCCTCGCGCACACGGCCGCCCGCATCGCGTCGAGCCTGCCGCGCTTTCGCTCGACGCTCGTCGGCGACGATTCGCTGCGGACGCACGACGGAATCAATGTCGGCATCGCCATTGCGCGCCCGGGCGACGAGCTCGTCACCGCCGTCGTGCGCGGCGCCGATCGGCTGACGCTCGAGGCGTTCGTGCGCGAGGCGCGGCGCCAGATGCGCGAAGCGCTGCGCACCGGCGACCAGGCGGGCGACGACACCCAGCTCCTGGTCTCGCACCTGGGGCGCGAACGCATCCTCGATGCGGTGCCGACGCTCGTCGCGCCGGCCAACGCGATCCTGTTCCTGGGCGCGCCGCGCGGCGACGGGCTCGCGCGGCTCGTGATGACGTTCGACCACCGCCTGCACAACGGGGCGGGCGCCGCGACGTTCCTCGCGGCGTTGCGCGACGCGCTCGGCGCTACGCCGGGTTGACGCCCTCGCCGTCCTCGCGCTTCATGCGTTCGGGTTCGGCGAGGAAATCGCCGACGATCGGCCAGAGCGTGTCGCGCATGCGCGAGCTGAAGAACCCGAAGTGCCCGACACGCGGCAGCCCGAGACCCCGCGGGTCGATGCGCCGCTCGCGGATCGCGCAATTGCGGAAGAGCGAGGCGATGCGCGCGGTGGCCTCGCGCGTCGCGAACGGGTCGTCGGCGAGCGACACGATCAGCGTTTCCGCGCGGAACGCGTCGAATCGCGCGATCACGGCGGCGATGCGCTCGCGATCCGGCGAACCGTCGGGGTTGCGCAGGTTCCACCACGGCTCGGGCCGTCGCCGCGACGACCAGTCGCGCGCGATGCCGGCCGGGAGGTCCTCGGGGAGCCCGAAGCGCCGCGCCGGCAGGTAGCCCAGCGCGCGCACGACCGCCGGCATCGCGAGATGCCAGGTGAAGAACATCGGCAGCCGCAACCGCCGTGCGTAATCGCCCCAGAAACCGGTGTGCGTGCCGACGAGCGCGAGCCGCTCGATGCGCTCGCCGCCCGGCACGAGCCCAGTGATGAAGCCGCCGATGCTGTGCCCGAGCACGCAGGGCTTCGCGGCCGGAAACCGCTGCGACAAGCTGTCCAGCACAGCGGCACAATCCTTGCTTCCCCAATCTTCGACGTGGGCCTCGAAGCCCTTCAGCGAGGCCGGTGCCGAGGCCGCAATGCCCCGGTAGTCGTAGGTGAGCGTGGGTACGCCGTGGTCGGCGAGCCACGCGGCGAAGCGTGCGTAATAACGCGCGGGAATGCCGGCCCCCGCGTTGACGACGACGGTACGCGCACAAGGCGCTCCCGCGGCGGGATGCCAAAGGGTCGCGGCGAGCGGGTAGCCGTCGGTGGCGGGAACGACGAGTTTTTCGGCGACGGACAAGGCAGCGGCAACCGGGCTTCGGGCCGGGTGCAGGGACAAGAGCCATCGTAGAATGCCAGATCGACGACAGCGGATGCGAATCGACATGCCGGCGATGAAGCAGTGGACGACCCTCGAAGGGTGGCGCGCGATGCTTGCGCGCGTCCAGCGGCCCGAGCTCGAGCAGGCGGTGCTGCGCGTCGTGCTCGTCGGGCTCGTCTACCTGTACGTCGTCTGGACCGTCCACCGCGACGGCACGTTCGACCGCACCGACCTCGAATTCGTGACGGCGGGCGCGGGCTTCTTCTCGCTCGCCCTGATCCTGCTCCTGCGCGTCGTCTCGGCCGGCGGCCATTCGAACTGGCGCCGCGCGATCGGCGTGATCGCCGACAACGGCGCGACGACCTACTGCCTGATCCGGATGGACGAAGGCGGCGCGTTCGTGCTGGGCGTCTACCTGTTCGTCGCGTTCGGCAACGGCTTCCGCTTCGGGCGCGCGTGGCTGCACACCTCGCAGGCGTTGGCGATCGCCGGTTTCTCCGCGGTGCTGTGGGTCTCGCCGTTCTGGTCCCAACACGTGACCGTCGGCATGGGGTTCATGGTCGCGCTGCTGGTGCTGCCGTTCTACGTGGGCGTGCTGTCGCAGCGCATCACCGAGGCCAAGCGGCGCGCCGACGAGGCGAACACCGCGAAGGGACGGTTCCTCGCGAACGTCAGCCATGAGATGCGCACGCCGTTGAACGGCGTCATCGCGATGGCCGACGTGCTGCGCGAGACCAACCTCAACGAAGCGCAGCGCGAGATCGTCGAGACGATGACGACGTCCGCGCACCTCCTGCTCGTGCAGATCGAGGACGTGCTCGACATGGCCAAGATCGAGGCCGGGCGCGTGACGATCGAGACGCGTCCGTTCGACTTCGGCAAGCTCGCGACCGGCACCGTCAAGGTGATGCTGCCGCAAGCGCGCTACAAGGGCCTCGCGATCAACACCGAGATCGAGCCCTCGGCGGCACGCTGGTTCTCGGGCGACCAGCACCACATCAGCCAGGTTCTGCTGAACCTGTTGTCCAACGCGGTCAAGTTCACCGAGAAAGGCGAGATCACGCTGCGTGTCCGTGCGACGCCCGCGCAGGATCCCGCCGCGGGCGCGGTCGTGCGCGTCGAGGTCCAGGACACCGGGATCGGCATCGCGGAATCGAAGCAGGCCGCAATCTTCGAGCCGTTCATGCAGGCCGACGACTCGGTCACGCGCGTCTACGGCGGCACCGGCCTCGGCACGACGATCGCGCGCCACCTCGTCATGCTGATGCAGGGACGCATCGGGCTTTCGAGCACGCCCGGCCAGGGAAGCCTTTTCTGGTTCGAGGTGCCGCTCGGCTACGCGGAGTCGCAGGGCATCGACCTCACGTCCGAGTTCGGCGTGGCAAGGTCGTCGGCGGCGATCCAGGCGGCTAACGCCGGCCCCGGCGCCAAGGTCCACAAGATGCGCGGCGCGCGCATCCTCGTCGCCGAGGACAACGCGACCAACCAGCGCGTCGCGCAGCTGATCCTCGAGAGCGGCGGCCACCACGTCACGCTCGTCGACAACGGCGAGGCGGCGCTCGACGCGCTCGAGCGTGGCGGCTTCGATCTCGCGCTGTTCGACCTCTCGATGCCGATCGTCTCGGGCCTCGAGGCGCTGAAGCTCTACCGGTTCACGACGCCGCGCCCGATCCCGGTGCTGATCCTTTCGGCGAACGTGACGACCGAGGCGATCCTCGACTGCGAGCGCGCCGGTGCCGCCGAGTTCATGCCGAAGCCGCTTCGCGCGTCGCTGCTGCTCGACGCGATCGAGCGCCACCTTGCCGCCGATGGCGACCGCCAGCTTCCGCCGCCCGAGCGCGGCGAGGACCGGCCGTCGCTCACCATCGTCGAGACGCCGCCGCTCGACCCGGAGGTGCTGAAGGACCTGGTGCGCCTGTCGACCGACCCGACGTTCATCGAGCGCCTGCTGCGCGGCTTCAAGGGCGACACCGAGCGGCTCGTCGGCGAGATCGGCGATGCGCTCGGCGCGCGCCGCTACGAAGTCGCGAAGGACGCCGCGCATGCGCTCAAGGGCGGCGCGGCCTCGGTGGGCGCGATGCAGCTCGTGCAGGTCGCGACGCGCATCGACAAGGCCTCGCACGACATGCTTCGACTCAAGGCGTCGCAATGGACCGAGGAGCTCGTGGATTGCGCGAACCGCGCGATCCTCGCCCTCGACGACTATCTCGACCAGCGGCGCCGGGCGCAGTCGGCCCGCTCGCCCAACTCCTAGGGAAGCTCTGCGTAACCTAGCGGCGCCGGTCGCGGCGCGCGGCAGTCGCGCGAACGGCCGGGGCAAGCCCGAAAAAAAAGCGCCGGCCCCCGCCGGCGCTTTCACGTAGGCGAGCGCCGTCAGTCGCCGACGCCGACCGCGAGCGGGACCACGTTCGACACATTCGACGTCATCGCGACAGGCTCGTCGTTGCCGTGCTTCTGTTGCGCGCGCACCAGGCGCTCCATCATCCGGATGTCCCGGTCGGAGAGCTTCAGGGCCGCATCGGCCCACAGCTCGACGATGCGCACGAGTTCCTCGTGCTTCAGCGGATTGAGCTCGCGGTTGATCGCCTCGATGCCGCGGCGGCCGTTGGCCGAGCGTGCATGGCGGCGGACATAGCTCTCGACCGCCGCCTCGCCGGTGCCGGTCGGCGTGATCACGTCGACGACGCCGAGGTCGTAGAGCTGGCGCGCCGAGTAGATCGTGCCGCTCGTGATCAGCTCCTCGGTGATCCGGCGACCGACCTTGCGCGACAGGAAGCTGTACGCACCCATGCCCGGGAACAGGTTGAACAGGATCTCGGGGAAGCCCATCCGCGCATCTTCCTCGGCGATCAGAACCGACGACGACAGCGCGCACTCGAATCCGCCGCCGAGCGCGTCGCCCTGCACGAGCGAAATGGTCGTGATCGGCAGATGGCAGTTCTGCCACCAGCGGAACAGCGTGTCGATGCAGCTGCGGCCGTAGCGGACGAGCGTCGCGCGGTCGCGGCGTTGGATCGCGGCCCTGAACAGCGACAGGTCGCCGCCGAGGTTGAACACGCCCGGCACGCGCGAGGCGATCACCGTGTAGTGGAGTGCGCCGCGCTCGCCGCGCGCATCGATCATCGTGCCGGCGCCGTTCTCGATCGTGTCGACGTAGCCCGACAGCTCCTCGAGCAAGTCCGGACTGAAGAATGGCCGCGGCCTCGGGTTCATCCACGCCCACGAGATGCCGAGCTCGCGATCGAATCGCGTCTCGACTTGCTCGAAACGGGCTTGGGAAAGGTAACGGACGTCGGCGAATGCGTTCATGGCGGGGGCTCCTGGGACGCTGTAGGTAATTCGTCAGCAGTACAACGACAACGCATTGTGGCAAACAAGGTATAGACAGGCAAATTGTTCATGTCCATACCTGCCACGAATCAAGCAGTTCCAGCCGGAACCTGACCGTTGTTACAACAGTCTAGGCCAATAGGTAGTGCACAACTTGTTCTCTCCGGTTGGGAAGGACACCGGTCGTAACCGCAAGGGATAGCGGTTTCCAGCCGATTGGCCCCCAAGGGTGGGGGCGCCTGATATGGGTCCGGGCGGCTGTGGGCAGGCGATCAACGACGCCGATGGGCCTGCACGGCGCGCCCGTGGGCAAGGCGAGACCGACGGGACTCGCGCCGCCGACGCGCCGGGAAACCGGGGGTTTTTGCAGTGCAACGCCTTGGGAGAGTCCCTGGGCGGGCTCGCGTCCGGCGGCGGTCGGCGCGCCCGGGGACGTTTTCGCGGTCCGCTGCCGCGGCGGGACTAGGCTCGCCCCGGTTGCTCTAGCACGCCCCAGCGACCTTCGACCAGACCCTGGATCGGCCGGAACGTCGCCTTGTACGCCATCTTCGCGCTCTCGGCGATCCAGTATCCGAGATAGAGATACGGCAGTCCGAGCTCCGCGCATCGGCGGATCTGCCAGAGGATGTTGTAGGTGCCGTAACTCGTCGCCGGCACATCGGGGTCGAAGTACGTGTAGACGGACGAGAGCCCGTCGCCGAGACGGTCGACGAGACTCACCATGCGTAGCACGCCCGCTTCGCGGAACTCGACGAGATCGGTCGCGACGTTGCTGTGCAGCAGGAAGTGCTGGTACTGCTCGCGGCTGTCCTGGTCCATGCCGCCCCCCGGATGCCGGTGGCGCTGGTAGCGGAGATAGAGCGCGTAGTGCTCGGGATCGTAGCCAAGCTCGCGCCTCGTGACCGCGAGCGACGCATGCGTGCGCGCGATGCGGCGCTGCGTCCGATTCGGATGGAAGCCCGCGACCGGCACGCGCACCGGCACGCACGCCCGGCAATGGTCGCAATAGGGACGGTAGGTGAATGCGCCGCTGCGCCGGAAGCCGAGGCGCACGAGCTCGCCATAGACGCGGGTGTCGATCAGGTGCGACGGCGTGGCGACCTGCGAGCGGGCGAGCCGGTCCGGCAGGTAGCTGCACGGGTACGGCGCGGTCGCGTAGAACTGGAGCGACGCGATCGGAAGGTCGTTGAGCTTGCTCACCGGTCGGTCAGGCTTCCTTGCGTTCGTCGAGGTCGGGGTCGGGCTCTGTCCAGCGCCCCGCGATCCAGGGAGCGGGCGGTGCTTCCGAGTGTATCAACTCAGACAGAAGCGCCGCAAACGCACGACGCGGGATCGGACGGGCGCCGAATCCGGCCAGGTGCGCGGTTTCCTGCTGGCAATCGATCAACGGAACGCCGTCGCGTGCGAGCTTCGCCGCGAGGTGGACGAGCGCGATCTTCGATGCGTCCGGCGCTCGCGCGTACATCGATTCGCCGAAGAACACGCGGCCGATCGCGAGACCATACAGGCCGCCGGCGAGTTCGCCGTCCAACCACGCCTCGACCGAATGCGCGACGCCGCGCCGGTGGAGCTCGACATAGGCTTCGACCATCGGCGACACGATCCAGGTGCCTTCCTGCCCGGCGCGCGGCTCGGCGCAGCTCGCGATCACCCGCTCGAACGCGGTATCGATGCGGATCTCGTAACGGTGGTGGCGGAGGCGCTTCGCGAGCGATCGCCGCACGCGGAACTCGGTGGTGAACAGCACCATGCGCGGGTCGGGGCTCCACCACAGCACCGGCTCGCCGCGCGAATACCAGGGAAAGATCCCGCGGCGATACGCGTCGACGAGCCTCTCGGGTGCGAGGCTCCCTCCCGCGGCGAGAAGCCCGTTGGGGTCGGACAGCGCGCGCTCGAGCGGCGGGAACGGGTCGTCGGGGCGGAGCCAGGGAAGCATAGGCGAAGGCGCGAAGCGGATCGTCGATCGAGGATGGTGGATTGTGGATGATGCGCGTCGATCGACGCTCTACAATCGGCGTTCCACGATCGCCATCGACGCATCGCGATGCCGGCCCCCGACCACACGACCTTTCGCTGCCCATGGTGCGAAGGCAGCGCGCTCATGCGCGACTACCACGACCGCGAGTGGGGGGTGCCGACGGCGGACGAGCAGGCGCTCTTCGAGCTCCTGACGCTCGAGGGTGCGCAAGCCGGGCTCTCATGGTCGACGATCCTGGCGAAGCGCGACGGCTACCGCGAGGCGTTCGCGGGCTTCGACCCGGCGCGCGTCGCGCGATTCGATGCGCGGCGAATCGAGCGCCTCGTCGGGAATCCTGCGATCGTGCGTCACCGCGGCAAGATCGAAAGCACGGTCGCCAATGCGCGCACGCTCGTCGCGCTGCATCGTGCGGGCGGTACGCTGGCGACGCTCGCGTGGTCGGTCGTCGAAGGGCAGCCGCTCGCTCCGCGCTACGCCGCCGGCGCGACGATTCCCGCGCGCACGCCGGCCGCGGACGCGCTCGCCAGGCGGCTCGCCGGGCAGGGATTCCGCTTCGTCGGCCCGACGACCTGCCAGGCCTTCATGCAGGCGGCGGGGCTCACCAACGACCATCTCGTCTCGTGCCACCGGCACGCCGCGTGCGAGAAGCTCGGCGCCGCGCCGGGCAGGCCTAGGCGGCGAGCGCGCGCGTCGTCTTCGACCGGTAGTCGCGCCGCCACAGCACGACGAGGATCAGGAGCGTGAGCGCCATGAACACCAGCGTGTGCAGGAACCAGCCGAGCGCCGCGAAGCCGAAATAGTAGCTGCGGATCCCGCGGTTGAATTCGTCGCCGGCGAAGGTATTGATGCGCGCGCACTTCTGCGCGTACGCCTCGAGCGCGTCGGGCGGGCGCGAGCGGTCTGGCGTGCTGCCGATCAGGATCAGCATCAGGCTGTACTGGCGATGGGCCCAGGTGAACTTGAAGTAGGCGAACACGAAGATCGTGATGAGCAGGAAGATCTTCGCCTCGACCAGCAGCTTCGACTGGCGTCCGGCGAACGGCAGCTCGGCGGCGAACGACACGAGCGAGTCCAGGGCTCCGGCCGTGGCGATCAGCGCCGCGACGATGTAGATCGTCGTGTTCGCGTAGAACGACACGCTGTTCATCAGGTGTCCCATCAGCGCCGTGTCGAGGAGGCGCTGGTCGCGCACGACCATCTGGCGCGCCCATTCGAGACGGTGCTGGTGCATGAGCGCGCGCAGACCGCGCGCGTTCTGCATCTCGCGGTCGATGAAGAAGTTGTAGCCGAACCAGGCAGCGACGAAAAAAGCGAGCGCGATCGCGTCGAGCGGCGTGACGGCGAGGAGCAGGCGCTGGAGCGTTTCCACGATGGGCGAAGGTGGGGAGCGCGAGAGTGTAGGGCCGCGGCGGTCGCAATGCCACGTTGCGCCGCCGCAAACGCCCGGGCGGCCGGGTGTCGCTCCGGTAGAATCGGCCGGCGCGCCCCGGTAGCTCAGTGGATAGAGCAGTCCCCTCCTAAGGGACAGGTCGCACGTTCGATTCGTGTTCGGGGCGCCACGGGAACAGCGGCGGTCGGCGGTCGGCCTCATGCGCCACCAGGTCCGGCCGCCGACGACCGACCGCCGCCCTTCCACCGGCGATGCACCCACCACCACTGCTCCGGGTGGCGGACGACCAGGCGCTCGAGCGCGGCGTTGTAGGCGCGCGTGTTGGCGAGGAGCTCGTCGTTGGGATTCTCGAGCACGATCGGCTCGAGCGGCTCCTCGAACCGCAGCACGTGCGAGCCGTCCGGCTCGCGCCACGACGACGCCGGGACGACCGGCGCGCCGGTTGCCTGCGCGATGATCGCGAGACTGCGAAACGTGCCGGCCGGATGGCCGAAGAACGCGACGACCACGCCGTCGCGCCCGTGCGCATGCTGGTCGAACGGAAATACGACGAGGTCGCCGGCTTCGAGGCGCTCGACCAGCGCGTCGAGCGAGCCGCGCTTGGGCATCACGCCGAAGCCGGCGCGGCGGAAGCGCCGGGTCACGAGCGCCTCGAGCCAGCGCGGCTTGATCGCGCGCCGCACGAAATGGAACTTGCCGTGCGCCTCGGGGAACTTGCGCACGCCGGCGATCGTCGCGACCTCCCAGTTGCCGAAATGCCCGGTCAGGATCAGCACGCCCTTGCCGCGCGCGTGCACGGCGCGCAGCATCTCGAGGTTCTCGACGCGCACGAGCGCGGTCTTGCGCGCCTCCGACAGCCAACGGAAGCGTACGAACTCGACCATGAGCCGCGCGAGATGCGCGTAATGCATCTGCGCCAGGCGCAGGATCTCGGCGCCGTCGATGCGACCGCCGTAGACGCGCTCGAGGTTCTCGAGGATCACGGCGCGTCGGAACGGCAGCCAGCGCCACACGAAGCGGCCGATGGCCGGCGCGTTCGACACCGAGCGCTGCGCGACGGCAACGGCGTTCGCGCTCTGCGCATCGTGGGACATCGACAGCGCGATCCGTTCGATCCGGTAGCGCCCCATCACGACCTCGGCGGACGCCGATGGCACGACCTGCGGCGCACCGTATGCGTCGCGCTCGACCGCGAAGTCGGCGGCGGCGATCGTCTCTAGCGCGGCTTCGCGCGGAAAGAGCTTGAGGCACGCCTCCTTCGCCGCGAACCGGGCGGCGAGCGACGCGATGCGTCCGGGGCCGTCGCCGGCATCGGCGATCTCGCGCGGCGTGAACAGGCGTGCGAGCGACGCTGCGTCGCTGGCGTCGAGGAGCCGGGCGACGCGCGCGATCTCGACGGTGTCGATGCCGCAGCGCTCGCCGGACACCGCAACGCCGGGCATCGTGCGGGACGCGCTCAGCGGGCCGCTACGACGAGCACGGCGTTGGTGCCGCCGAACCCGCGCGAGATCACGACGGCGATCCCGCTCCGGACCTTGCGCGCGTCGCGCGACACCGGCAGTGCCGCGAACGCGGGATCGATGCGCTCGAGCACCGGAATTCCCGGTACGACGCCGCGGTGCAGCGCCTCGAGCGCGAGCACCGTCTCGATCGCGCCCGCAGCCGCGATCAGGTGCCCGATCGACCACTTGAACGCGGTGACCGGCGGAGGCGACGCGCCGAAAACCTCGAGGATCGCGAGGGCCTCGGAGCAGTCGGAGGCCGGCGTGCCGTTGCCGTGCGCGACGACCATGCCGACGTCGCTCGCATCGATCCCCGCCTCGCCGAGCGCCGCGCGGATCGCGCGGGCGGGTCCCGCGCCGTCCGGGCGGATTGCAAGGAGTCCTTCACTCTCGGTCGCGTGACCGGCGCCCAGCACGCGTCCCAGCACGGTCGCGCCGCGCGCCGTTGCCGAGGCCTCGCTCTCCACCATCAAGGCGCCCGCGCCCTCGCCCATCAGGCTGCCGTCCCGCGAAACGTCGAACGGCTTCAGCGCGTGCTTCGCGAGCAATCCCGCTTCGTGGTAGTAGAGGACGTTCTGCGGCTCGATCGGGGTGTCGTGGCCGACTGCCACCGCGCGATCGGACTCGTCGTTCACGATTCCCGCCGCGGCTTCGACGATCGCGAGCATCCCGCTCACGCTGTGGTCGGTGATACAGGCGTTGGGCCCCTTGATGCCGAAGCGGATGCCGACGTGGCACAGCACGTTGTTGGGCAGCGACTTCAGGAGCCACATCGGGTTGACGCCGCTGCCGAGCTCGCGACCGAACGCGGACAGCGCGCCCTCGGTCTCGGCGATCAGCGGGAAGTAGTCGTATTGATTCTGGTAGTTTCCGCCGCCGGAGCCCGCGTACAGGCCGGTGCGCTCGGCGAAGGTCGCCGCGGCGCCTTCCGCGAGCGAGTCGCGATGCGCGACGTAGCCGGATTCGCGCACCGCCTCGCCGGCTGCGTAGAGCCCGACGACGTCGGTCCGGCGGATCAGCTTCAGGAGCTTGCGGTCGCCCGCGAGGCTTCCAGCGTTGTAGTCGGCGATCTCGGCGGCGATCGGGCGCGGCCAGTGCGCGACGTCCCACGACGCGATCGGCGCGAGCGCGCTCCTGCCTTCGAGCATCGCATCGACGATCGCGCCAGGCGAGCGCCCTGCCCCGCAGATCGCGCCGCTGCCGGTGACGACGACGCCCTTCACCGGCGGCCTCCGTCGAAGTCGGGGTGGCGGAACGCGAGGCAGCTGTTGCTGCCGCCGAAGCCGAACGAGTTCGACAGCGCGACGCGCACCGGCTGCGCGAGCGCGCCGCCGGTCACGAGGTTGAGTTCGCAGTCCGGGTCGGCATGCTGGTAGTTCGCGTTGACCGGCAGCACGCCATGATGGATCGCGAGCGCGCAGACGGCGGCCTCGACCGCGCCGGCCGCGGCGATCAGGTGGCCCATCGCGCTCTTGGTCGAGCTGACGGGCACGCGCGCGACGTCCGCGCCGAACACGACGTGCATCGCGGCGCTCTCGCTGCGGTCGTTCATCGGCGTCGACGTGCCGTGCGCGTTCACGTAGTCGACGTCAGCCGGAGTCGCGTCGGCGTCGGCGAGCGCCCAGCGCATCGCCTGGATCGGGCCGTCGCCGGACGGATGCGAGTCGGTGATCCGGTAGGACGACAGCGAGTTGCCGTCGCCCGCGATCTCGGCGTAGATGCGCGCGCCGCGCGCGACCGCGAGCTCCCAGTCCTCGAGCACGACGAAACCGGCGCCTTCGCCGAGCACGAAGCCGTTGCGCGTCGCGTCGAACGGACGGCTCGCGCGCTCGGGCGCGTCGTTGTCGGCGGACACCGCGCCGAGCAGGCAGAACCCCGCGAGGCCGACCGGGTTCACCATCGAGTCGAAGCCGCCGGCGAGCGCGCGATCGACGGTGCCGCGCCGGATCAGCTTCATCGCGGT
>JBDTNO010000097.1:0-12402 GCA_039933715.1 Betaproteobacteria bacterium | reverse complement strand
GGGGGATGTCCTACCGCCGCCCCAAGGGCGCGGGGCCCCCTGGGGGGAGGCGCGCTCAGCGCGCTTCGGGGGGACCATGACCCCCTCGCTCGACTTCCAGCACGGCGAGACGATCGACATGCTGCGCGACACCGTGCGCGCGTTCGCGGCCTCGGAGATCGCGCCGCGCGCGGAGGCGATCGACCGCGACAACGCGTTTCCGCACGACCTGTGGCGCAAGATGGGCGACGTGGGGCTCCTCGGCGTCACCGTCGACGAGGAATACGGTGGCACCGCGATGGGTTACCTCGCGCACGTCGTCGCGATGGAGGAGATCTCGCGCGCGTCGGCGTCGGTCGGCCTCTCGTACGGCGCGCACTCGAACCTGTGCGTCAACCAGATCCGCCGCAACGGGAGCGAGGCGCAGAAACGCCGCTACCTGCCGAAACTCGTGTCCGGCGAGCACGTCGGCGCGCTCGCGATGAGCGAGTCGGGCTCGGGTTCCGACGTGGTGTCGATGCGCACGCGCGCGACGCCCGACGGCGGCGACTGGGTGCTCAACGGCAGCAAGATGTGGATCACCAACGGCCCGGACGCCGACACGCTGGTGGTCTACGCGAAGACCGATCCCCAGGCCGGCGCGCGCGGCATCACGGCGTTCCTGATCGAGAAGGGCATGGGCGGCTTCTCGACCGCGCAGAAGCTCGACAAGCTGGGGATGCGCGGCAGCAACACCTGCGAGCTCGTGTTCCGCGACTGCGTCGTGCCCGGCGCGAACGTGCTGGGCGAGGAGGGCCACGGCGTCAACATCCTGATGAGCGGGCTCGACTACGAGCGCGCGGTGCTCTCCGGCGGGCCGCTCGGCATCATGCAGGCGTGCATGGACGCGGTGATTCCGTACGTGCACGAGCGCCAGCAGTTCGGCCAGCCGATCGGCGAGTTCCAGTTGATGCAGGGCAAGCTCGCCGACATGTACACGACGATGCAGGCGTCGCGCGCCTACGTCTACGCGGTCGCGCAGGCGCTCGACCGCGGGCACGGCGGCACCGCGGCACGCAAGGACGCAGCCGGCGCGATCCTCTACGCGGCGGAGAAGGCGACCTGGATGGCGGGCGAGGCGATCCAGTGCCTCGGCGGCAACGGATACATCAACGACTACCCGACCGGTCGGCTGTGGCGCGACGCGAAGCTCTACGAGATCGGCGCCGGCACCAGCGAAATTCGTCGAATGCTGATTGGTCGCGAGTTGTTCAACGAAACCAAATGAGCGCGTGAGCCGAATCGAATGCCTGTTTTTCATCCGAGAGCCATCGTATGCTGAATGATCCGGTCGTGATCGTCGGTGTCGCACGCACGCCCATGGGCGGCTTCCAGGGCGACTTCGCGTCGCTCGCCGCGAGCGACCTCGGCGCGGTGGCGATCAAGGCCGCGGTCGAGCGCGCGAAGCTCGCGCCGGGCGACGTCGACCAGGTGATCATGGGCTGCGTTCTTCCGGCCGGCCAGGGGCAGGCGCCGGCGCGGCAGGCGGCGCTGAAGGCGGGGCTTCCGGCGTCGGTTCCCTGCACGACCGTGAACAAGATGTGCGGCTCGGGGATGGAGGCGGCGATCCTCGCGCACGACATGCTCGCGGCCGGCTCCCACGAGATCGTCGTCGCAGGCGGCATGGAGTCGATGAGCAACGCGCCGTACCTGCTGCCCAAGGCGCGCGCCGGCTACCGGATGGGCCACCAGCAGGTCGTCGACCACATGTTCGTCGACGGGCTCGAGGACGCGTACGAGAAAGGCCGGCTGATGGGCACGTTCGCGGAGGAATGCGCGTCGAGATTCGCGTTCACGCGCGAGGCGCAGGATGCATTCGCGCTCGCGTCGCTGTCGCGCGCGCTCGCCGCAAACCAGGACGGCACGTTCGCGTGGGAGATCGCGCCGGTGACGGTCTCCGGCCGCAACGGCGACGTCGTGATCGACCACGACGAGCAGCCCGCGAAGGCGGCACCCGGGAAGATTCCCACGCTGAAGCCGGCGTTCCGCAAGGACGGCACGGTCACCGCCGCGAACGCGAGCTCGATCTCGGACGGCGCCGCCGCGCTCGTGATGATGCGGCGCTCGACCGCCGAGCGCCGCGGGCTCGCGCCGCTGGCGATCGTCGTCGCGCATGCCGTGCACGCGCAGGCCCCCGGGGAGTTCACGACGGCGCCGGTCGGCGCGATCGCGAAGGTCCACGCGAAGTCGGGCTGGACGGCGAAGGACGTCGATCTCTACGAGGTGAACGAGGCGTTCGCGGTCGTGACGATGGCGGCGATGCGCGAGCACGGCATCCCGCACGAGCGCATGAACGTCCACGGCGGCGCGTGCGCTCTCGGCCACCCGATCGGCGCCTCGGGGGCGCGCATCCTGGTCACGCTGCTGGGCGCGCTGCGCAAGCACGGCAAGCGGCGCGGCGTCGCATCGTTGTGCATCGGTGGCGGCGAGGCGACGGCGATGGCGGTCGAGCTGGCCTGACGGATGACGGGGGAATCGCGATGATCGCGCTCGACACCTGGCTCCTGTTCGCCGTTGCTTGCGTCGCGCTCGCGATCACGCCGGGGCCCAACCTCGTCTACCTGGTCGCGCGCACCGTCTCGCAGGGGCGCCGGGCGGGTCTCTTCTCGCTCGCCGGCACGACGACCGGATTCGTCGCGCACGTGCTCGCCGCCGCGCTCGGGCTTTCCGCGTTGCTGGCGGCCGTCCCGATGGCCTACGACGTGGTGCGCTACGCCGGCGCCGTCTACCTGGCGTGGCTCGCGTGGACGACCTGGCGCGATGCGACGACGCTGCCGCAAGGCGCCGACGCGACACGGATCGCCGCGTCGGCCGTCTCACCGGGCGTGCTGTTCCGCGCCGGCGTGGTGACGAGCCTGCTCAATCCCAAGGTGGCGCTGTTCCAGCTCGCGCTCTTCCCGCAGTTCGTCGATCCTTCGCACGGCAACGTGCTCGCGCAGTCGCTCACCCTCGGCGCGACGCAGCTCGCGATCGTCGCGAGCTTCGACACGCTGTGCGTGCTGGCCGCCGCGAGCCTCAAGCAGCGCTTCGCCGGCGCCGGCCGCTGGGCGATGTGGTCGAAACGCCTGCTGGCCGGCGTGTTCGGCGCGCTCGCGCTGCGGCTGGCGCTCGAATCGCGCCGATGAGCGAGCGCGTGCCGATCCCGGTCTACACGAAGCTCGTGGGGGTGGCCGCGATCTGGGGCGGGACCTTCATCGCCGCGCGCATCGTCGCGCCGCAGATGAGCGCGCCGGCCGCCTCGCTGTGGCGCTACCTCGTCGCGAGCGTCGCGCTCGTCGCCTTCGTACTCGTCTACGAGCGCGGGTTTCCGCGCCTCGACCGGCGCCAATGGCTCGGCGTCACGCTGCTCGGCGCGACCGGCGTGGCGATCTACAACCTGTTCTTCATGGCGGGCATGGAGAAGATCCCCGCCTCGCGCGGCTCGCTGATCGTCGCGCTCAATCCCGCGGCGACGCTGCTGGGCGGCGTGCTGTTCCTCGGCGAGCCGCTCACGCGGACGCGCATTCTCGGCGTGATCATCGCGCTCGCCGGGGTCGTGCTCGTGCTGGGGCACGGCAACCCGCTCGACCTGTTCCGCGGGCACGTGGGCGCCGGCGAAGCGCAGATCTTCGGCGCGGTGCTCGCCTGGGCCGCCTACACGCTGATCGGCAAGCGCGTGCTGGCGGACCTTTCGCCGCTGGTCGCGACGACCTGCGCGGCGCTGATCGGCACGGCGATGCTTGCGGTCATCACGGCGCTCGCTGGCGACCTCGCGATGCCGCCGCCGACGCTGCGCGTCTGGCTCGCGTTCGCGTTCCTCGGCGTGTTCGGCACCGGCGTGGCGTTCGTCTGGTTCTACGAAGGCGTGAAGCGGCTCGGCCCGGCGCGCACCGCGGTATTCGTCAATCTCGTGCCGGTGTTCGCGATCGCGTTCGGCGTGCTGCTGCTGGGCGAGCGCGTCGACGCGTCGATGATCGTCGGCGGGCTGATCGTCGTCGCGGGCGTGTGGCTCCTCAATCGCCCGGTGGCGCCGGTCGCCGGCTCGGCTTCGGTCGCCGCCTGACCATGCTGCTCGGCGACGACCACAAGCTCGTGCGCGAGACGATGCGCGCGTTCGCGGCCGAGCGGCTCGCGCCTCACGCCGCGCGCTGGGATCGCGAGCACCATTTCCCGCGCGAGGAGTTGCGCGCGCTCGGCGCGCTCGGCGCGATGGGCGTCGTCGTGCCCGAGCGGTGGGGCGGGGCGGGTCTCGACACGCTCGCGCTCGCGCTGACGCTCGAGGAGATCGCCGCCGGCGATGGCGCCACGAGCACGATCGTCAGCGTCCAGAATTCGGTCGTCTGCGGGCCGATCCAGGCGTTCGGCGACGACGCGCTGCGCGAGCGGTATCTCGCGCCGCTCGCGCGCGGCGAGAAGCTCGGGTGCTTCTGCCTCACCGAGCCGCACGTCGGGTCCGACGCGGGCGCGATCACGACGCGCGCGGAGCGTATCGGCGACGCGTACCTGCTGAACGGCGTCAAGCAGTTCGTCACGACCGGAAAGAACGCCGACGTGGCCGTCGTGTTCGCGGTGACCGACCGCACCGCCGGCAAGAAGGGCATCTCGGGATTCGTCGTCGACACGGCGTCGCCCGGCTTCGTCGTCGCGCGCGTCGAGGAGAAGCTCGGGCAGCGCGCCTCGGACACCGCGCAGATCGTGCTCGAGGACTGCCGCGTGCCGGCGGCGAACCGGCTGGGCGCCGAGGGGCAGGGCTACCGGATCGCGCTCGCGAACCTCGAGGCCGGCCGCATCGGCATCGCGTCGCAGGCGGTCGGCATGGCGCGTGCGGCCTTCGAAGCCGCGCTCGCGTACGCGCACGAGCGGCAGGCGTTCGGCAAGCCGATCGCCGAGCACCAGGCTGTGTCGTTCCGCCTCGCCGACATGGCGGTCGAGATCGAGGCCGCCCGCCAGCTCGTCTGGCATGCGGCGTCGTTGCGCGACGCAGGCGAGCCATGCCTCAAGGAAGCGTCGATGGCGAAGCTCTACGCGAGCGAGATGGCCGAGCGCGTGTGCTCGGCCGCGATCCAGGTGCACGGCGGCTACGGCTACGTCGCCGATTTCCCGGTCGAGCGCATCTACCGCGATGTTCGCGTGTGCCAGATCTACGAGGGCACGAGCGACATCCAGCGGATGGTGATCGGCCGCGCCCTGATCGCGTGAGCACGATGGCGGCCCCGCTCGAGTTCTGGTTCGACTTCAGCTCGCCGTACGGCTACCTCGCCGCGCAGCGCATCGAGGCGATCGCGTCGCGCCACGGCCGCGGGGTCGACTGGCGGCCGATGCTCCTCGGCGTCGCGTTCAAGGTCGCGGGGACCGCGCCGCTGACCGAGGTTCCGCTCAAGGGCGACTACTCGCGGCGCGATTTCGTGCGCAGCGCGCGCTTCCACGGCATCGCCGACTTCCGCATGCCGTCGCGCTTCCCGATCCCGACGCAGGCGGCGGCGCGCATCCTGCTGTGGGCGAAGTCGCGCGATCCCGGATCGGCCGCGCCGGTCGCGAAGGCGTTGCTTCGCGCCTATTGGGTCGACGATCGCGACATCTCGAATCCCGACGTCGCGGCCGCCGTGGCCGGCGAAGCGGGCGTCGACGCCGAGCTGGCGCGCGCGGTCGTCGACGATCCCGCCTGGAAGGACACGCTGAAGCGCGAGGTCGAGGCGGGCATCGGGCGTGGCGTGTTCGGCTCGCCGTTCGTCTTCGCCGACGGCGAGCCGTTCTGGGGACTCGACCGCTTCGACCAGCTCGACTGGTTCCTGCGGCAGGCGCCCGGAAGCGGGGGGGGCGTGCGCTCGGTGTCGCACGTGCGTCTCATCACCGCGGACCTGGATACGGCGATCGCGTTCTATCGCGGCGTGGTCGAGGCCGAGCCGGTCGTGGACGTGCCCGGCATCTACGCGGAGTTCGACACCGCCGGAGCGCGCCTCGCGCTCGTGAGCGACGCGACGATGGGCGCGGTCGTCGGCCGCCCGGCCGCGCGCGCGGGCGATGCGATGGTCGTATGCCTGCGCGTCGACGACGTCGATGCCGCGGCGCGGCGCCTCGTCGCCGCAGGGGTGGAGTTCGTTCGCGCACCGCACGACCAGCCGAGCTGGATGCAGCGCGTCGCGCACCTGCGCGATCCCGCCGGCAACCTGGTCGAGCTCTGGTCCCGCCTCCCTTCGACGGCAGCCTGAAAAAACGACATGGCCGACTACACGCTCCACGCCTTCGCCCAATCGGGCAACGCCTACAAGCCCGCGCTCGCGCTCGAGCTCGCCGGCGCCGACTGGGCGCCCCGATTCGTCGACTACTTCCACGGCGAGACGCGCACACCCGCCTACCGGGCGATCAACGCGATGGGCGAGGTGCCGGTGCTCGAGCATCGCGGCCGCACGCTGACGCAGTCGGGTGTCATCCTCGACTACCTCGCCGGCGCGCTCGGCCGATTCGGGCCTGTCGGAGACGACGAGCGCCGCGAGATCCTGCGCTGGCTGCTGTGGGACAACCACAAGCTCACGAGCTACACGGCGACCTACCGGTTCATGCGTGCGCTTGCGCAGGAGCCACCCGATCCCGCGGTCGTCGCGGAATTCGGCAAACGCGCGCGCGCCGCGTGGACCGTGCTCGACGCACACCTCGCGGACCGACGCTACGTCGTCGGCGACCGCCTCACGATCGCCGACCTCTCGCTGTGCGGCTACCTGTTCTTCGACGACGAGATCGGGGTAGACTGGGCCGAGTACCCTGCGATCGACGCGTGGCTCGCGCGATTGAAATCGGAGCCGCGCTGGAAGCATCCCTACACGCTGTTGCCTGGGCATCCGCGGCCGGCGAACCCACGACCATGAGCGCCGCGCGACGCCGCGCAGCGGCTAGCCTGGGGGAGGCCGCCTGATGCCCGTCCTCGAAACCCGGCTCGACCCGCGCGATCCCGTCTTCTCCAGCAACCGCGAAGCGATGGGCGCGCTCGTCGCCGATCTTCGCGCGAAAGTCGCGAAGATCGAGGAAGGCGGCGGCGAGGTCGCGAGCGCGCGCCACGTCGCGCGCGGCAAGCTCCTGCCCCGCGATCGCATCCGGGCGCTGATCGACCCGGGCAGCCCGTTCCTCGAGCTCTCGCAACTCGCCGCGTACGGGCTCTACGACGACAACATCGCGGCGGCGGGCATCCTCACCGGCGTCGGCCGCGTGTCGGGACGCGAATGCGTGATCGTCTGCAACGACGCGACGGTCAAGGGCGGCACCTACTATCCATTGACGGTGAAGAAGCACGTTCGCGCACAGGAGATCGCGCGCGAGAACCGGCTGCCGTGCATCTACCTGGTCGACTCGGGCGGCGCGAACCTTCCGAACCACACCGAGGTGTTTCCCGACCGCGACCATTTCGGGCGCATTTTCTACAACCAGGCGACGATGTCGGCCGAGGGCATCGCGCAGATCGCCGCGGTGCTGGGCTCGTGCACGGCGGGCGGCGCCTACGTCCCCGCGATGGCCGACGAGTCGATCATCGTGCGCGGGGGGACGATCTTCCTCGGCGGCCCGCCGCTCGTGAAGGCGGCCACCGGAGAGATCGTCAGCGCCGAGGAACTCGGCGGCGCCGATGTGCACACGCGCGTCTCCGGCGTCGCCGACCATTTCGCGCTGAACGACGCGCACGCGCTGGCGATCGTCCGGTCGATCGTCGCCAAGCTCGAGCCGCCGCGCCGCGCCGCGATCGAGCCGATCGCGCCGGCCGAGCCGTTGCACGCGGGCGACGAGCTCTACGGCGTCATCAGCGCCGACAACCGCAAGCCCTACGACGTGCGCGAAGTGATCGCGCGCATCGTCGACGGCAGCGAGCTCGACGAATTCAAGGCGCGCTTCGGCACGACGCTCGTGACGGGGTTCGCGCGCTTGTGGGGCTACCCGGTCGGGATCGTCGCGAACAACGGCGTGCTCTACGGCGAATCGGCGCAGAAGGGCGCGCATTTCGTCGAGCTGTGCTGCCAGCGCGGCATCCCGCTCGTGTTCCTCCAGAACATCACCGGTTTCATGGTCGGCCGCAAGGTCGAGGCGGCCGGCATCGCGAAGGACGGCGCGAAACTCGTGACCGCGGTGTCCTGCGCGCAGGTGCCGAAGTTCACGGTGATCATCGGCGGCAGCTACGGCGCCGGCAACTACGGGATGTGCGGCCGCGCGTTCGGCCCGCGCTTCCTGTGGATGTGGCCCAACGCGCGTATCTCGGTGATGGGAGGCGAGCAGGCGGCGACCGTGCTCGCGACGATTCGCCGCGATGCCGTCGAGGCGAAAGGCGGCACGTGGAGTCGCGAGGACGAGGAGGAGTTCAAGGCGCCGATCCGCTCGCAGTACGACCGCGAGGGCCACCCCTACTACGCGAGCGCCCGGCTCTGGGACGACGGCGTCATCGACCCCGCGGACACGCGGCGCGTGCTGGCGCTCGCGATTTCCGCGTCCCTCAACCGGCCGATCGCCCCCACGCGGTTCGGCGTCTTCAGGATGTAGCCGACCATGACCACGAAAAAGAAAGCAATCGGCGGCGGCGCCGCTTCGCGACGCTGGTCGACGCTCGAGGTGGTCGAGCGCAACGGCGTGCGGATGATCGGCCTCGCGCGACCCCGTGTGCACAACGCATTCGACGAGACGCTGATCGACGAGCTGACGCGCGCGGTGAAGGCGGCGGGGACCGACGCTTCGGTGCGCGCGGTGCTGCTGCACGGCACCGGCCAGACGTTCTGCGCGGGCGCCGATCTCGCCTGGATGAAGCGCATGGCGGGCTACGGGCACGCCGAGAACCTCGCTGATGCGAAGGCGCTGGCCGCGATGCTCTCGACGCTCGCCACCTGCCCCAAACCGACGGTCGCATGCGTGAACGGCGACGCGTACGGTGGCGGCGTCGGCCTGATCGCCTGCTGCGACATCGCGATCGCCGCGAGCGACGCGATGTTCGCGCTCTCGGAAGCGAAGCTCGGCCTCATCCCATCGACGATCGGTCCCTATGTCGTCGCCGCGATTGGTGCGCGGCAGGCGCGGCGCTGGTTCATCACCGGCGAGCGGTTCCCCGCGGCCGAGGCTTTTCGGATCGGGCTCCTGCACGACATCGTGCCGCCGGGCGAGCTCGACGGGCGCGTGAACGAACTGCTGGGCGCGCTGCTGCTCGCGGGTCCCGAAGCCCAGCGTGAAGCGAAGCTCCTGATCCGCGCGATCGGAAACCGGCCGATCGACGCGAAGCTGATCGCGGACACCGCCGAGCGCATCGCGCGCGTGCGCGCGACCGACGAGGCGCGCGAAGGCATCGCCGCGTTTCTCGGCAAGCGATCGCCCGCGTGGGTGCCGGCCGCGTTGCGTCCGGCGAAGGGCAAGCGCTGACCGCGCGACCATGGCCGCGCACGAGCCGTTCGACGTCTGGCAGCTGATCGGCCTCGCGGCCGCGCTCGGCTGGGCGTCGGGCGTGCGCCTCTATGCGGTGCTGTTCATCGTCGGCGGCGCGGGGGCGCTCGGCTGGATCCCGTTGCCCGGCAACCTGTCGGTGCTCACGCATCCGTACGTGCTCGCCGCGTCCGGCTTCATGTTCGCGGTCGAGTTCTTCGCCGACAAGGTCCCCGGCGTCGACAGCATCTGGGATACCGTGCAGACGTTCGTGCGCATTCCGGCGGGCGCCGCGCTCGCCGCGAGCGTGTTCGGCGACGGTTCGGCTGCCGCGGTCTTCGCCGCGGCGATCCTCGGTGGAACGCTCGCGGCCAGCAGTCACCTGGCCAAGGCCGGCAGCCGGATCGCGATCAACACGTCGCCGGAGCCGTTCTCGAACTGGGCGGCATCGTTCGGCGAGGACCTCGCGGTCGGCGGTGTGCTGTGGCTCGCGTGGACGTTCCCGCTGGTCGCGCTCGCCGTCGTCGCGGCCCTGGTGCTGATGACGATCTGGCTCGTCCCCAAGCTCGTGCGGCTCGTCCGCCGGTTCTTCGACCGCCTTGCCGGCATGGCGGGCATCGCCGAGCGGCGCGACCGCGAGTCGACGTGAGCGAGCGCGCGATCCTGTGGCCGGTCGTCGCGCTGGTCGCGCTCACGTTCGTCGTGAGCGTGGTCATGTACCGGCGGCGCATCGGCGAGATGCGCGCAAAGCGCATCCATCCGCAGCAGGTCGCGACCGCGACGATGATGGCGACGCGCCTCGAGAACGTCGGCGCCGCCGACAACTTCCGCAACCTGTTCGAGGCGCCGGTGCTGTTCTACGTCGCCGCGCTCGTCGCGCTCGTGCTCCACGCGACGAGCGCGCCGCTCGTAGCGCTCGCATGGACCTACGTCGCGCTGCGCGTGATCCACAGCGTCATCCATTGCACGACCAACCGCGTCAGGTACCGGTTCGCGGCGTACGCGGCGAGCCACGCGGTGCTGCTGGCGATCTGGATCGTCGTCGCCTGGTCGATCGCGGCGGGCGCCTGACATGTTCACGAAGATCCTGATCGCGAACCGCGGCGAGATCGCATGCCGTGTCGCGCGCACCGCCCGCCGGCTCGGCATCCGCACGGTCGCCGTCTACTCGGACGCGGACGCGCGCGCCGCGCACGTCGCCGCCTGCGACGAGGCGTACCGGCTGGGACCGCCGCCGCCGCGCGAGAGCTATCTCGACGGCGCGCGCATCCTCGCGATCGCGCGAGCGAGCGGTGCGCAGGCGATCCACCCGGGCTACGGTTTCCTGTCGGAAAACGAAGGCTTCGCGCGCGCCTGCGCCGACGCCGGCGTCGTCTTCATCGGGCCGCCTCCCGAGGCGATCGCCGCGATGGGATCGAAATCGGCCGCGAAAACCATCATGGGCAAGGCCGGCGTGCCGCTCGTTCCCGGCTACCACGGCGACGACCAGGATCACGCGCTGCTCGCGCGCGAGGCGGCGCGCGTCGGGTATCCGGTGCTGATCAAGGCGACGGCGGGCGGCGGCGGCAAGGGGATGAAGATCGTGCGCGCGGCCCCGGAATTCGACGCCGCGCTCGCCTCGGCGCGGCGCGAGGCGAAGGCGGGCTTCGGCGACGACCGCGTGCTGATCGAGCGCTACCTGATCGCGCCGCGTCACATCGAGATCCAGGTGTTCGGCGACCGGCAGGGCCACGTCGTCTCGCTGTTCGAGCGCGACTGCTCGGTGCAGCGGCGCCACCAGAAGGTGCTCGAGGAAGCGCCGGCGCCGGGGATGCCGCCCGAGCGGCGCCGCGCGATGGGCGATGCCGCGATCGCGGCCGCGCGCGCGATCGGTTATGTCGGCGCGGGCACCGTCGAGTTCATCGCCGACCAGGACGGCCGCTTCTACTTCATGGAAATGAATACGCGGTTGCAGGTCGAGCATCCGGTCACCGAAATGATCACCGGCCTCGACCTGGTCGAATGGCAGCTGCGTGTCGCCTTTGGCGAACCGTTGCCGCTGGCGCAGGACGAGATCGCGATGCGCGGGCATGCGATCGAGGCCCGCCTCTACGCCGAGGACCCCGAGCGCGGATTCCTGCCCTCGATCGGCCGCATCGCCCATTGGCGGATGCCGGCGCCTTCAGCGCGCGTGCGCGTCGACACCGGCTTTGCCGCCGGCGACGAGGTGTCGCCGTTCTACGACCCGATGCTCGCGAAGCTCGTCGTTTGGGGCGAGGATCGCGAGCGCGCGCGCGCCACGCTGCTCGCCGCGCTCGCCGAGCGCGAGGTCGCCGGCGTCGCGACCAACATCGCGTTCCTCGAGCGCACGGTCGCGCACGAAGCGTTCGCGACCGCGCGACTCGACACCGGCCTCATCGAGAGCAACCACGCGGCGCTGTTTCCTCCGCCCGGGCGCACGCCAACGCTCTCACTCGTCGCGGCGGCCATCGACGAGCTGGCGCACGCGCGGGAACGCGCCGAGGCGCCCGCCCGCGTCGCGGCGGACCCGCATTCGCCGTGGCGTATGACCGACGCGTGGTGGCCCAACAGTGCACGGCATGCCGTCACGCTCTCGTTCGTCGACGGCGACGAGCGCACCGACGTGCGAATGGCGGGGCCGCTCTCCGCGTTGGCGGTCGAGATCGACGGGAACCGGTCGACCGTGCGCGCGGAGCGTGAAGGCGGCGGGTGGCGCATCGACACAGACGATCGACGCACGACGGTCAGCGTCGTGCGTGTCGGCGAGGAGCGCCTCGTGTTCGCGCGCGGCCTGCGCCGACGCCTGCGCTTCGTCGATCCGCTCGCGCATGCCGGCGACGAGGCGGCGCAGGCGGGCCGCCTGACGGCGCCGATGTCGGGCACCGTGGTCGCCGTTCAGGTGATCGTCGGCGAGCGCGTCGAGCGTGGCGCCCCGCTCGTCGTGCTCGAGGCGATGAAGATGGAACACACGATCACCGCACCCACCGCGGGGATCGTGACGGCCGTCCATTTCGTTGTCGGCGATCG
>JBDTNO010000096.1:0-12743 GCA_039933715.1 Betaproteobacteria bacterium | reverse complement strand
GTAGCAGCGCACCTCGCCTTTGTTCCGGATCACCTCGCGGGCGGGGCCATCGAGGTTGACGAGCTTCTCGAATTCCTCGCCCGCTTCGTTGACGTGCACGATGCGCGTCGTCTCGACGTCGGCGCCGCGCTGGTAGACGATCGTGCCCGTGTACGAGAGCGTGCGCGCCGCCGCCGCCGCGCGATCGAGCATCGACGGCGCGTCCTGCGCGTGCGCATGCGGCGCGAGCGCGATGGCCGCGGCGACGGCGAGCGGCAGGATGAGCGCATGCCGGGAGAACCGGACGGCGCGAGCCGTCGCGACGACCAACCCGCGCGTCGTCATGGGCGCAACGGCGCGTCGTCGCTCACGACCGCGCGCTGCAGCGGCGAGAGCCCCTGGATCGGGGTCCCCGGCGAGATCTCGCGGTGCGCGTACAGGTAGTCGGCGCGGATCACCTGCGGGCGAAGCGCCGCGGGGCGCACCGACGCCGCTTCGTGCGCCAGCGCGAAGACCGGCGTCGACGGGTCGTTCATCGAATGCGCGGTCCAGGCGACCACCGCGACCGCCGCGGCCGTTGCCGCGGCCGTCCACGCCCAGGCCGCGGGCCGGTCGACGCGGCGCTGCGGGGCGAGCACCGTCGGCTCGCTCGCGAGCGCGATCGCCAAGCGGCGGGATACGCGCGTCGCCACCGTGCATTCGCCGCGCATCGAATCGCCGATCGCGTGGTAGCACACCCAGGTCGCCATCGCGCCCGCGCGGCCCATCCCGCCGACGACGCGTTCGAACGCCGCGTCGTCCTCGAGCTCGCCGTCCACCAGGCGCGAAATGTCCTCGTTCATCACCATCTCCGGTTCTCGTCCGTGCCCAGCAGCGGCCGCAGCTCGGCGGCGATCGCCTCGCGCGCCCGGAAGATCCGGGATCGCACGGTTCCGATCGGGCAGTTCATCACGGTCGCAATTTCCTCGTAGCTCAGGCCCTCGATCTCGCGCAGCGTGATCGCCGTGCGAAGATCGTCGGGCAACGCGTCCATCGCCTTGTTCACCGTCGCGGCGATCTCCTTGCCCAGGAGCTCCGCCTCGGGTGTCGCCGTATCCCGCAGCGCGTCGGCATCCTCGAACGACTCCGCTTCCTCGTTATCGAAATCCGTCGTCGTCGGCGCCCGCCGACCGAGCGCCACCAGGTAGTTCTTCGCCGTGTTGATGCCGATGCGATACAGCCACGTGTAGAACGCGCTGTCGCCCCGGAAGTTCGGGAGCGCGCGGTAGGCCTTGATGAACGCCTCCTGCGTCACGTCCTCGACCTCGCCCGGGTCGCGCACCAGCCTCGACAACAGCCGTCCCAGCTTGCGCTGGTATTTCAGGACCAATAGCTCGAACGCGCGCTTGTCGCCCTTCTGCGCGCGCTCGACCAGCTGCTGGTCGACCTCGCGATCACCCATCCGCCGGTCTGCTCTTCCCTGATTCGTACGTTGTTATGCCTGCCGATCGGCAGGTGCGCGTCCGGGGGAACCCGGAAGGGCGCCCGGACGGCCCGCCAACATGCCGGCCGCCGAGGCACGCGCTTGCCTTCAAAGACCACGGCGGCGTCGCCAAGTTCACCGTCGACCCTCCGCAGACCCGGATTCCTGGTTTCCGCTTCCCCTGTCCAGGACAACGACCGGACGCACCCGTCCGGTCGCGGTGCCACACGCATTGTGCAGCACCGGCTCGGCCGATGGGGCGAGGCCACGCCGCGCGTCCGCATCGACGAGGCCGAGCGCCTCGAGGACCGCGATCGCCACCGGCAGGACCGCGCGCGCGCCTCCGTCGGCGACCTTGACGGCGATGCCGAGCCCGGCGCCCTTGATCCCGATCGCCTGGACCCCTTCGGCGCCCATCTTCGCGACCCAGGCGCCGCGTCCCGCGCGCATGAGCGTGAAGTCGCCCCGGCCGGTGCCGGACACGTAGTCGGGATGGCTCGTCATCGCGTCGGCCAGCGTGGCGCAGGCCGATCGGTCGGCTGGTTCCCCGCCGCCGGCAAGGCGGGCGAACGCGGTGGCGAGCCCGGCGAGCGGCACCGCGTAGGTCGGCGCCGAGCACCCGTCGACCGCCGGCGCGAGCGCGTCAGCGCGCACGCCAGCGAGGCGACCGATCGCCGCGCGGATGTCCGCCTGCAGCGGGTGCGCTGGATCGAGGTAGTTTGCGCGCGGCCAGCCGTGCAGCACGCACGCCGCGAGCATCCCCGCGTGCTTGCCGGAGCAATTGTTCGCGAGCGGCGAATAAGGCGGCGGGGGCGGCGGTTCGTGCTGCGTGTCGTAGACGTACGGCGCGTGCGTACCGCACAAGAGCTCGCCCGGCGTGCAGCCCGCTCGGGCCAGGAGATCCGCGACGCCGGCCTGGTGCTTCGCCTCGCCCGAATGGCTCGCGCACATCAACGCGACGTGCCGCGCCGACAGCCCGAAGCGCGCGGGACCGCCCGCAGCCACGAAGGGCAGCGCCTGCAACGGTTTCAGCGCGCTCCGCGCAAACACGATCGCGTCCGGATCGCCGGCCGAGGCGACGAGCGTCCCGTCGGCCGTGACCACGGCGACCGAACCCGAATGCACGCTTTCCACGCGGCCGCCCCGCTCGACCACGGCCAGCGGGGACTGCACGGGACGCGATTCGTGCGCGTTCATCGTGCGCCCCAAGCGCACACCGGACCGGTCGCGGTCGGCGCCGGCGATCGCCGGAATGCCGTTCGTCCGATCACGCCGTCACCCCCACCGCGCGTTCGATCGCGTCGCGGATCGTCGCGGCCAGCAGCTCGACATGGTGCGTGATCATCGTCCCGTGGTTGCCCGGCAACACATGGACCTCGACCGACGCGGCGAGACGCGACCAGCCCTTGTCGTAGCTGTGCTCCTCGCTCCGCTCGGCCGCCTTGACCACCACGACATGGCCGCCGTACGGATGGCCCGCATAACGGTCCATCGCCTTCACATAGCGAAGCTCGGCGTCCGAGACGCGGTCCCGGGCCTGCAGCACCCTGGGGCCGCCTGCGGCGTTCATCTTCAGGTACGAGGCGGGCGCGTCCGGGTCCGCACCAGGCGCGCGCGCTGCGGGCGCCTCGGCCTCGATGAGCACGACGATCGGAACCGACTCGCCCGCGGCGACGAGCTGGCGCGCCATCTCGAACGCCACGAGCCCTCCGTTGCAGTGGCCGCCGACCAGGTAGGGACCCGTCGGCTGGATCGCCCGCAACTCGGCGAGCCGGTCGGCCGCCATCGCCTCGATCGTCGCCGGGATCGTGTCCTCGACGAGCCCATGCGGATGCACGATCAGCGTCGGCTGGTCCTCGCCGAGCGCGTGCGCGATCGTGCGGCTGTAGAAGCCGCCACCCATGAAATCGCCGTGCAGGTAGACGAACGGCGACCGGCTGCCGCCGGCGTTGACCGCGAGGATCGGCGCCTCGGGCCCGCGCGAGCCTTCGCGCAGCGTGCGGGCGAGCCCGGCGATCGTGTCGTCGGCGAACATCGAGGTGAGCGGCACCGCGTAGCCGGTCTCGCGCTCGATCGTGTCGACGAGCCGCGCCGCGAGCAGCGAGTGGCCGCCGATCTCGAAGAAATGGTCGTACACGCCGAGGTTCTCGCGGCCGAGCAATTCCTCCCAGATGCGCGCCAGCACGCCCTCGAAGAGATCGCGCGGCGGGATGGCGATGCCTCGGCCCGGACGCGACGCGTCCGCGGGAGCGGGCAAGGCGCCGCGGTCGATCTTGCCGCTCGCGTTGAGCGGCAGGGCCGGCAGCCAGACAATCGCGCCGGGCAGCATGAACTCGGGAAGCGAGCGGCGCAGCTCGCGCACGAGGTTCGGCGGCGGCGGGGCCGACGGGTCGGCGGGAACGAGGTACGCGACGATCTGCCGCGTGTCCGACGTATCGCCGCGCAACGCGACGACCGCCTCGCGCACCGCGGGGAGGCGCGCGAGCGCGGCCTCGACCTCCTCGAGCTCGATCCGGTGGCCGCGAACCTTCACCTGACGGTCGCGCCGGCCGAGGAACTCGATCGCGAGGTCGTCGCGCAACCGCACGCGATCGCCGGTCCGATACAGCCTGCGCGCGGGGTGCGGCAGGAGGCTTCGCTCGACGAAACGCTCGGCGGTCAGCTCCGGACGCCCGAGGTAGCCGAGCGCGACACCCGGCCCGCCGATGAAGAGCTCGCCCGGCTCGCCGGGAGCCGCGGGCTCGCCGTCGGCGCGCAGGACGAACGCCTCGGTGTTCGCGATCGGCCGTCCGATCGGGATCGTCTGCGCATCGTCGTCGACGGCACGGACTTCGTGCCAGGTCGCGAAAGTCGTCGTCTCGGTCGGGCCGTAGACGTGCAGCAGGCGCCGCGGCGGCCCTGCACGCAGCACCTCGCGCACCCAGCGCGGCTCGACCGCCTCGCCGCCGAACATCACCGTCGAGAGCGTGCGAAACGCCGCGGGTAGCTCGCGCGCGACCGCGTTGAACAACGCGGTGGTCAGGAACAGCGTGGTCACTTGCTCGGCAGCGAGGGTCGCTGCGAGTGCGCGCGGCGCGAGCGCCGTCGCCTTCGCGATCGGCACGATGCGCGCGCCGTTCGCGAGCGGCCCCCAGAACTCGAACGTCGATGCGTCGAACGCGGGATTCGCGAGCTGCGCGACGACGTCGTCCGCGCCGAGCGAAACGTAATCGGAGCCGCAGACGAGGCGCAGGATCGCGCGGTGCGGGACGACGACAGCCTTGGGCATGCCGGTCGATCCCGACGTGTAGATCGCGTACGCCGGGGCTTGCGGCCCGACCGCGACTTCGGGCGCAACGGCGGGTAGCGCGGCGATTCGAGCGGCCTCCGCGTCCGGGCACAGCACGACGAGGCCCGGCCGCGCGATGCGCGTCGCGGCGACATCGTCGGCGATCGCATGCCGCACGTTCGCGTCGGCGAGCACGAACGCGAGGCGCTCCGCCGGCAGCTCGAGGTCGATCGGCAGGTACGCGGCGCCGGCCTTCAGCACCGCGAGCCAGCCGATCGCGATGTCCGCGGGCCGTGCGCGCGCCACCGCGACGAACGCACCCGGCCCGGCTCCCGCGACGACGAGCGCGTGCGCGAGCCGGTTCGCACGCGCGTCGAGCGTCGCGTAGTCGAGCGCGCCCATCGCGATCGCCGAGGGACGCTGCGCCGCCTGCTCGGCGACGCGTTGGTGGACGGTCGTGTGCGACGGCCAGGCGCGCGCTGTCGCGTTGGCGTCGACGACCACGCGCTGGCGCGTCGCCGCATCCATCAGCGAGGGTGCGGTGACGCGCTCGCCCGGCGCCATGCCGAACGCGGCGACCAGGGACTCGTATTGGCGCGCCATGCGCTCGACCGTCGCGCGATCGAACAGGTCCGCGCAGTATTCCCAATGCGCGGCGATGCCGTTCGGCCCGTCGACGAGCGATAGCGTGAGGTCGAATTTCGCGCGACCATGGCGCGCCTCGTCGCGGCGAATGCGCGTGCCGACGAGCGCCAGGTCGTCCGCATCGGCCTCGCGCAGCGCGAACGCCACCTGGAAGATCGGATTGCGCGAGGGATCCCGTACGACGCCCAACGCGTCGACGAGCCGCTCGAACGGCACGTCCTGGCGCGCGAGCGCGTCGACGAGCATGTCGCGCGTGCGCACGAGCGACTCGACGAACGTCGGCGATCCCGACAGGTCGACGCGCACCGCCAGCGTGTTCGCGAAGAAGCCGATCAGCCGCGCGAGCTCCGGTCGCGAGCGCCCCGCGACCGGCGTGCCGATCGCGAAGTCCACGTCGCCGGACAGACGCGACAGCAGCGCCTGGTACACCGCGAGGAACGCGATGAACGGCGTGGCGGCGTGGGCGCGCGCGATGCCCTTCATCGCCTCCGCGGCCGCGGCGGGCACGTGTCCGGACACGACGCCGCCGCGGAAGCTCTGCACCGGCGGCCGCGCGCGATCGGTCGGCAACGCGAGCGTCGGCAGGTCGGCGAGGCGATCCTTCCAGGCGCGCACCGCCTCGTCGAGCGCCGTTCCGCCCAGCTCGCGGCGCTGCCAGGCCGCAAAGTCGGCGTAATCCACGGGAAGCGGCGCCCACGCAGGCGCGCGTCCCGCGAGCGCCGACGCGTACGCCTCGGACAGCTCGGCCTGCAGCACCGGCGCCGACAGGCCGTCGTTCATGATGTGGTGCCACACCCGGAGCAGCGCATGGCGTCTTTGACCGAGCCGGAACAGGACGATGCGCACCGGCGGACCGGCCGACAGGTCGAAGGGCCTCGACATGCGCTCCACCACCGCCTCGTCGAGCGCGCCGTCCGCGTCGGCGCCCGACAGGTAGACGACCTCGAGCGCGAGATCGGACCCGGGCCCGATCACCTGGTGCGGCTCTCCTCGCGCCACGACGTAGCGCGTGCGCAGCATCGCCTGCCGCTCCGCGACGAGCGCTAGCGCGCGCCGGAGCGCATCGACATCGACCTCCCCCTCGATGTGCCAGAGGCGCGACTCGTGGTACGCGTCGCTGGTCGGATCGAGGCGATGCAGGAACCACGCGCGCGCCTGCATGTGCGAGAGCGGCACGGGCTCGTCCGGATCGCGGCGCGGCATGGGCATCGGCGCATCGGGCCGGTGCCGCCCCGCGCGCTCGCGCTCGATGCGACGGGCCATCGACTCGACCGTGCCGGCGTCCTCGAATAACGCCTGCACCGGAATCGCCACGCCGAACACCGCGTGGACCTGCTCGACGAGGCTCGCGCCACGCAGCGAGTCACCGCCCAGCATGAAGAAGTCGGCGTCGCGGTTTACCGAGACGATGCGCAGCACGCTGGCCCACAGCCCGGCGAGGGCGAGCTCGAGCGGCGACACCGCTGCAGCATCCGAGGCAGCGGACGCCGGGACCGAGGCCGCGTCGTGAGCGACGAACGCGTCGCGCAGCGCCGAGCGTCGGAGCTTGCCGTTGTCGGTGCGCGGGAGCGCGTCAACGATCCAGATACGGCGCGGTGCGTAGCGCGCGCCCAGCCGAGCGCGCGCGTACGCGCGCACGGCGTCCTCGCTCACTGCGGCCCCCGGGCTGACGACCACGGCCGCGACGATCTCCTCGCCCAGCCGGGGGTGGGGCGCGCCGAACGCCGCGCAGTCGACGAGCCCGGGCATCGTCCGCAGCACGGCATCGATGCGTGCCGGGGCGATCTTCTCGCCTCCGCGATTGATGAGGTCGTTCAGGCGACCGACGATGCGCAACTCGCCGTTCGCCTGGACGACGCCGGCGTCGCCCATCCGGAACCACCCGTCGTCGAACGCCGCCGCGGTGAGCGCAGGGTCGTCCACGTAGCGGTCGAACACCTGGTCCCCGCGCACCTCGACCTCCCCGACGGCGCCGTTCGCGACCGGAACACCCCGGTCGTCGACCACGCGCATCTCGCTGCCGACAGGCACTCCCGCGTTCCCCGCGACGCGAAGCGCTGGATCGAGCGGCTGCACCGAGGCGATGCCGATCTCGGTCGCGCCGTACGCCGAGATCGCCGGCACGCCGAAGGCGCGTTCGATGGCCTGCATTTCGGCCGCCGCCAGCGCGCCGGACGCCACGCACATCACGCGCAGCCTCGTGCTGCGCACCTGCGACGATCCGACTCGGTCGAGGAGCTCGCGGTGCATCGCGAACGTCGCGGGCACGAACGACACGCGGTCGTCTCCGATCGCGCGAAGGAGCGCGCCGCCGTCCGCCTCCGGCAGGCACAGGATGCTGGCACCGTTCAGCACGGACATGATGTAGCCGATGCGCTTGCCGAGCGAGAAGTGCAGCGGCGAGACGTGCGCGCACACGTCGTCGACGACCATCCGGAAGTGCCGCCCGAGCACGCTTGCCTGCGCGAGGATCTGCCGATGGCCGTGCGGGACGAGCTTCGGCACGCCGGTCGTGCCGGAGGTCACGTCGATGTAGGCCCAGCGCGGATCGCCCATCGCGTCGGCGTCGAGCGACGGCGCGCCCCGCGCCAACGCGAGGTCGAACGATCCCGCCTCGCCGGCCGGGTCGGGCGTCATCGCGACCTCGGCGATGCCAAGGCGCCGCGCGGCCTCGACGAGCGCGCTGCCGCCACGCGGCGGCACGAGGACGGCGCGCGGTGCGAGCCGCGCGAAGAGCTCGGCGAACGCATCGGCTTCGTGCGCCGGGTTGAGCGGCACGAACGTGCACGCCGCGGGCAGGATGGATAGCGCCGCCGCGCATTCGAGGCGGTCGACCGCGGAACTGGCGACGACGTCACCGCGCACGATGCCGAGCGCCGCGAACTGCGCGCGGACCGCGACGATGCGCTGCGCGAGCGTGCCGTAGGTCATCGGCGCACGGCCCAGCGCCCGCAGGAATACGGCCTGCGGCGCACGGGCGGCGAGCGCGACGAGCTGGTCGGTAAAATCGTCTTGTTTGGAGTCGGTCACGGGGATCGCGGCGCGAGCGGGCGCGCGCTGCGCGACGTGCGCATGGCGCCGCCGCGTCCGAACGGGCGCGCGAATTATACGCCGACGCGTCTTCTGCCGCGCCCTTGGCGCGTCACGCGCAGCGCGTGCGCCCGGTGCGACGTACGGATGCGCGCGCCCGCCGCTCGCAAGCGCATCGAGACGCTCGGCTGCTACGCGCCCGTCGAAGCACGAGCACGGGTGCAACCGCGAAACGCGCGCTCCGATCTTTCGATCGCTTCACGCGCCGCGGTGGCGCACGATCCAGCGCGCCATCGTGGCCACGGTCGAGGTGTCGTGGCGCAGCGCCGCGACCGGGACCTCGACGCCGAACACCTCGCCGACCTGCGCGACGAGTCGGGCCGCGCGCGCGTCGTCGCCGCCTTGCGCGTCGAACGGCACGTCGTGCGCGACCACGGGGCGCGACAGCGCGTGCGCCCAGAGCGCGGCGAGCGCCGTCTCCAGCGGCGAGTCCGCGGGAGGTGCCACGGACACCGCGACCTCCGCCGCCGGCACGTAGCCGACCCAATCGGGCAGCGCAGCGCGCCGGAGCTTGCCGGTCGCGGTGCGCGGCAGGCTCGCGACGTACCACAAGCGGCGCGGCGCGCGACGCGCCCCGAGACGGGCGCGCAGCGCCTCGAGCAGCGCTTCCGCATCGGGATCGACGCCGGGCGCGACGACGACTGCGGCGACGACCTCCTCGCCGAGGCGCGGATGCGGAATCCCGAATGCGGCGGCCTCGACGACTCCGGGAAGCGATGCGAGCACCGCGTCGATCTCGAACGGCGAGATCTTCTCGCCGCCGCGGTTGATCACGTCCTTGAGGCGCCCGACGATGCAAAGTTCGCCGTCTTCGTCGAAGCGCCCGAGGTCGCCCATCCGGAACCAGCCGTCCGCGAACGACATGGCGTTGAGCGCGTCATCGTCGAGATAGCCGTCGAAAACCTGCGGCCCGCGCACCTGGATCTCGCCCACGCCGCCGGGCACGACGACGACGCCATTCGCGCCGACGATGCGGATCTCGCTCGCGAGCGCGCGGCCGACCGAGCCGCGCTTGCGCGGCTGCTCGAGCCCCTGCTGCGCCGCGCTGCCGGTCTCGCTCGACGCGAGACCCGTGATCACCGGGACGCCGAGAAGCGCTTCGAGCCGATCCATCTCGTCCGGCTCGAGGCGACCCGACGCGACGCGCACGAAGCGCAACCGGCCCTTCTCGTACCGGCATCCGCCTTCGAGACGCGCGAGCAGCTCGCGCAGGATCGTGAACGAAGCCGACGTGAAGGTGACCGTTCCTTCGGCGATGGCGTGGAGGAACGCATCGACCGACGCCTCGGGCAGGCAATTCACGGCGCCGCCGTTCGCGAGCGACTGGAAGTACGCGTTGCGAATGCCTCCGGCGAGATGCAGCGGGGTGATATGGCCGGAGATGTCGCCCGGTCCCATCGCGAGCCGCTCCGCGGTCGCGAACGCGGTGCGAAGCACCTGGCGATGGCCATGGGAAACGAGCTTCGGCTTGCCGGTCGACCCCGACGTCGCCCCGATGCACGCCCACGCGTCGGGATGGCGGCGCGGACGGTCGAGCGAGGCGGTTGGCGTCGCCAGCACGAGGTCGAATGCGCCGGCCTCGGTGTATGGGCTGGCGTCGGCCTGCATCGTCGCGAGATCGAGCGACGCCGCGGCACGCGCGACCGGGGAATCGCCGTGGCTCGCGACGACGACGGCTTTCGGGCCGATCCGCTCCAGCGTGTCGCGCATCGCGGCGACCGTCGCCTGCGGGCTCAGCGGCGCGATCGTCGCGGAAGCCGGAAGCATCGCGAGCGCGCCCGCGGTCGTCGCGCGATCGTCGTTCGCCCACGCGATCACGTCGCCTCGTCCGATGCCCCACGACACGAGGCACGCGGCGATGCGTTCGGTGTGCCTTGCCAGCGACGCGAACGTCATCGCGTCGCGATGCGGCGCCAGCAGCGCGGGGAGCTCCGGCTGGCGCTTCGCGAGGGCGCGAAGTCTTTCCGTAACGTCGTTGCGCTCGTGGCCGCTCATCGTGCGTCGCGAAGATGCCGTTCGCGCGGACGGTTGGATTCCGGTCCGATCCTCGCGGCGCTGTCGCGCACGGCTTCGCGAACCGTCCCGGTGCTCGCGAGTATAGGTGCCACGGCACGCGGCGGCTATCCGCGCGGCGTCGATGGCGCGCGAGGCGCATGCGGCCCTGGATTACCTCGACATGATCGTGCGAGAATCACCTCGCCGGCCGGCGGGGGTGGCGTGCTGGCAACGGCCGGCGCCGTTGCTCGCGTTGCGACCCGAACCCGCGCTGGCGAACCGTTGACCGCCCAAGGGGAGATGCCGGTGGAAGAGCCCTGTTCCATGCGTCGCGCACACGGACGGGGATCGCTCGCGCGCACAACCTTGTGCGCTACGATCGCCATCGCAACCCTCGTCGCGGGCGGTGCGTCGGGAGCCGATTCCAGCTTCCCGAACCGCGCGGTCAGGATCGTCGCCGCGCAACAGCCGGGCAGCGCGACCGACAACGTCGCGCGCCTCGTCGCCGACGCGCTGGAAACCCACTGGGGCGTGGCGGTCGCGGTCGAGAACCGCGCCGGGGCCGGCGGGATGATCGGCGCCGAATACGCGGCGCGCGCGCATCCCGACGGCTACACGCTCCTCGTCGGCGGGACGAGCAACCTGGTGATCGCCGCCGCCGCCAACCAGGACATCCGCTACGACCCGGCGAAGGATTTCGTGGCGGTCGGCCGCGTCGCGCACGTTCCGTTCGTATACGCGGTCCATCCTGCGGTCCCGGCGCACACGCTTCGCGAGCTCGCCGACCTCGCGCGCGCGCAGCCCGGCAAGCTCAGCTACGTCACGCTCGGTGCGACCTCGGCGGGCTTCGGCATGGTGATGTTCCAGGCCCAGGCCGGCGTCGAGATGCTGGCCGTGGACTACAAAGGCATCAGCTCCGCGATCCCGGACGTGTTGTCGGGCCGCGTGGACGCGCTGTTCAACGAGGTCGCCTCGCTCACCCCGCATGCGCAGGCCGGCCGGCTTCGCCTGCTCGCGGTGGCCGGTCCGCGGCGCATCGGGCGGCTGCCGGACGTCCCGACGACCTCCGAGCAGGGATACCCGAACCTCGTGATCGCACCCTGGTACGGCCTGCTCGCGCCGGCCGGCACGCCGCCGGAAGTGATCGAGCGGCTTCGTGCCGCCTACGAGGCGATCATGCGCTCGCCGGTCGTGCGGACGCGCATCGAGGCGCTCGGCTACGAGCCGATCGACGACGCGCCGGGCCAGTTCGCGACCGCGCTCCGCGACGACATCGCCGCCATGCGCACGGTGGCAAAAGCGTCGACCAAGGCGCCGGCGCGCTGAATCAACGCGCGGCGAGCGCCGCGCGGATCTGCTCGAGCGCGCCAGGATCCTCGATCGTCGTGAGGTCGCCAGGGTCGCGCCCTTCGGCGAGCGCCTGGATCGAGCGGCGCAGGAGCTTGCCCGAACGCGTCTTCGGCAGCAGCGTCACGAAGTGCACGTGGCCAGGCCGCCCGATCGCGCCGAGCACGCGGTCGACCGTGTCCATCACTTCCTTGCGCATGGCCGCCGCGCCTTCCGGCGTCGAACAGCGCGCCGGGTCCTTGAGCACCGCGAAGGCGATCGCGACCTGGCCCTTGAGCGCGTCGGCAACGCCGACGACCGCGACTTCCGCGACGCCGCTGTGCGCCTGCACAGCCTCCTCGATCTCGCGCGTGCCGAGCCGGTGGCCGGCCACGTTGATCACGTCGTCGGTGCGGCCGAGTACGAAATAGTAGCCGTCCGCGTCGCGGATCGCCCAGTCGAACGTCGCATACAGCAGGCGATCGGCGAACGTCGTGAAATAGGTCGAGACGAAGCGCTCGTCGTCGCCCCAGACCGTCGTCATGCATCCGGGCGGCAGCGGAGGCGCGATCATCAGCACGCCCTTCTCGCCCGCCTTCGCGTCGGCCCCGGTCGCCTCGGATACGAGCCGCACGTCGTAGCCGTAGACCGGGAACGACGGACTGCCGAGCTTGCGCGGCGTGTCCTCGACGCCGGGCTGCGCCGAGAGGATCGGCCAGCCGGTCTCGGTCTGCCAGTAGTTGTCGACGATCGCGACGCCGAGCGCCTCGCTCGCCCAGCGCGCGGTCGGCTCGTCCAGAGGCTCGCCGGCGAGGAACAGCATCCGCAACGACGACGTGTCGTGCATGCGCATGAACGCCGGGTCCTGCTTCTTCAGCACGCGGATCGCGGTCGGCGAGCTGAACATCGTCCTGACGTTGCGCTCGGCGACGATCTTCCACCAGATGCCCGGGTCGGGCCGGATCGGCAGGCCCTCGT
>JBDTNO010000095.1:0-13026 GCA_039933715.1 Betaproteobacteria bacterium | reverse complement strand
CGACGAGCTGCACCTCCTGTGGCGGCGCGAGATGGTCGTCGGCTCGTACCGTCCGGTGTGGGTGCGCGCGAAGAGCGACGATCGCACGATCGTCGCGCTCGCCTTCGCGGTGCGGCGCGACCATCCGCAGTACGCGACGCTCACGCTCGACGAGCAAGCCGATACGATCGCCGATGCGTGCGGCGCGTTCGGCACGTCGTGCGAATACCTGATGAAGACGCGCGAGGCGCTGGCCGCGCATGGCGTCGCGGATCGCTATCTCGACACGCTCGCCGCCGCGGTCGTCGAGCGGCAGCGCGCGGCGAACGGATCGGAAGCGAACGCCCGCTGACGACGCTCGGCCGGCGTCGCGCTGCGCCAGCCGTCAGATCGCGAAGTGCCGCCCGCCGTCGACGTTGAGCGTCTCGCCGGTCACGTACGGCGCGTCGGCGATCAGGAAGTGGACGGCGCGCGCGATGTCGTCGGGCGTGCCTTCGCGCTTCAACGGCGTGTGCGAGATGATGCGCTGGCGCGACACCTCGTCGAACGCGTCGTCGCCGTCGGGCCAGAGGATGGGGCCGGGCGAGATCGCGTTCACGCGCACGTCGGGCGCGAGCTCGCGCGCGAGGGCCCGGGTGAGTCCCGAGAGCGCCGCCTTGGCGGTCGAGTAGACGACGAAATTTCGCAGCGGCCGCTCGGCGTGGACGTCGCTGATGTTGACGATCGCGCCCTGCGACTTCTTGAGCGGCGTGGCGGCGGCCTGCGAGAGGAACAGCGGCGCGCGCACGTTGGTGCCCATCAGGTCGTCCCATTGCGCCGGCTGGATCTCGCCGAGCGGCGTCGAGAAGAACGACGACGCGTTGTTGACCAGCGCGTCGAGGCGACCGAAGCGCATCACGGTCTGGTCGACCAGCGACGGCAGCTTGGCGAGGTCGAGGAGGTCGGCCTGGATGAGCGCGACCGAGTCGGCGCGCACGCGGTTGAGCTCGGCCTGAAGCAGGCGCGCTTCGCCGGCGGACGACCGGTAGTGAAGCATCAGCCTCGCGCCCGCGCCGTGCAAACGGCGGCAGATCGCCGCGCCCACGCGCTTCGCGCCACCGGTGATCAGCACGACCTTGTCCTGCACTCCGCGCCCCCGGCGTTGTCGTCGCGTATCGTTACACTAGCACACTCGCCTCGGGCACAACGCACGCTACCATGCGACGAAACCTCGCGTCCGACGCCGCGCTGCCCGAGCCGGATGCGACGGCGCGCGACCACTCGTCGCGCGTGCGGTCGGCGGTGGTCGCGGCGATCGAGGCGGGCGGCGGCTTCCTCACGCTGCGCGACTACATCACGCTCGTCCTCTACGCGCCGGGACTCGGCTATTACGCGGCCGGCGCGCGCAAGCTCGGCCCGTCCGGCGACTTCACGACCGCGCCCGAGCTGACGCCGCTCTACGGCGCGACGCTCGCCGGTCCCATGGCCGCGATCCTCGAGACGACGCGCTCGCGCGAAGTCCTCGAGCTCGGCGCGGGTAGTGGCAGGCTCGCGATCGACATCCTGCGTGCGCTCGACGCGCTGGATGCGGCGCCGTCGGCCTACGCGATCCTGGAACCGAGCCCCGAGCTTCGGGACCGGCAGCGCGAGACGGTGACGCGCGAGTTGCCTGCGTGGCGCGACCGCTTGCGGTGGCTCGACGCGCCGCCGCCGCGCATCGACGGCGCGGTCGTGATGAACGAGGTGCTCGACGCGATCCCGCCGTTCGTCGTCGCGCGCATCGACGGGGCGTGGCACGAGCGCGGCGTGACGCTCGCGCGGGACGGGGCGCTCACGATCGCGGATCGGGCGCTCGACGACGCGAAGCTGGTCGAGGGCGCGCGCGTGCGCTTTCCGGCCGAAGGCGACTACGCGAGCGAGATCAACTTCGCGGCCGAAGCGCTCGTCGAGGATCTCGGTCGGCGGCTCGCGCACGGCGCGATCGTCGCGATCGATTACGGCTTCCCGCGGCGCGAGTACTACCATCCCGAGCGTCGCGAGGGAACGCTGATGGCGCACTACCGGCACCGCGCGACGACGGATCCGCTCGTGTGGCCGGGACTCGCCGACCTCACGTCGCACGTCGATTTCACCGCGATCGCGGAAGCGGGGGCGCGCGCGGGTCTCGGTGTCGCCGGCTATGCGTCGCAGGCCGCGTTCCTGATCGGCGCGGGCATCCTCGACCGGCTCGCCGCGACCGGCGAGGCGGCTTCACCCGCCTATTTGCGCGCGGCGTCCGCCGTCCAGATGCTGTTGTCGCCCGCTGAGATGGGCGAGCTCTTCAAGGTGATCGCGCTGGAGCGCGGGGATGCGGTTCGGTGGCCGGCGTTCGCGCTGGCGGATGCGAGCCATCGGTTATGAGCGCGGCGGGGTGCGTCACGCGGGCCGGCGCAATGCGAGCCGATAGACTCGCTCTGCGTTGCCGCCGAGGACGGCTTCAAGCTCGGCGACGCCGAGGCCGGACAATGCTTCCAGCGCAATTTCGCGCCAGCGATCGTACCCGCCCGCGAGGTTCACGACCGGCCAGTCGCTGCCCCAGACGAGGCGATCGGCGCCGAACAGCTCCAGCAGCGTGTGAAGCCAGGGCGCGAGGTCCGCGGCGCGGTCGCCGGGCCGCGCTTCGGTGAGCAGGCCCGACAGCTTGCACATCGCGCCCGAATGCCCCGCGATCGAAGCGAGATCCGAACGCCACGAGGCGATCTCGCGCTCTCGAATGCGCGGCTTGGCGCCGTGGTCGACGACGACGCGCAGCGCGGGATGGCGCTCGAGCACGCGCGCCAGGCGCGCCAGGTGTCGCGGCAGCACGAGGGCGTCGAACACGAGCGCGTGCGCGATCATCGCCTCGAACGCAGGAGCATGACCCGGCCGAATGAGCCAGTCGTCGTCGCCGATGTCCTGCACCATCGGGCGCAAGCCGACGAGCCCGGGATCGCGCGCGAGCTTCGCGATCGCTTCCGGCGCGTCGCCCGCGTCGAAATCGACCCAGCCGACGACGCCGGCGACGAACGGCGTGCGGTGCGCGATGTCGAGCAGCCAATGCGTCTCGGCGAGCGTCGGCGCGGCCTGCACGAGGATCGTCCGCTCGATTCCGTGTCTCGCGAGGATCGGCGCGAGGTCGTCCGGGCCGAAGTCGCGATGGATCATGCCGAGAGCCGGCGTCAGCCAGCCGTAGTCACCGCGGTCGAGCCGCCAGAAATGCTGGTGCGCGTCGATCATCCGGGCGTCGGCGCGTCGTCGCGCAGCAGGCGCTCGGACTTGAGGTCGCGCCAGAGCGCGGCGGGCACCGGATGCGCCAGCATCGCGGCGTTGCGCCGCACCTCGTCGGGCGACACGGCGCCGAGCACGACGCTCGAGACCGCGGGATGGCCGAGCGCGAACGCGATCGCGGCGTGCGGAAGCGCGACCGCGTGCGCTTCGCAAACGCGCTGGATCGCCGCGACGCGCGCGAGCACGTCCGGCGGCGCGAGACGGTAGTTGTAGCGCGCGCCGGCGACCGGTCCGGTCGCGAGGATGCCCGAGTTGAACACGCCGCCCAGCATCACGCCGATGCCGCGTTGCTGCGCGAGCGGCAGGAAGCGATCGAGCGCGGGCTGCTCGAGCAGCGAATAGCGGCCGGCCAGCAGCACGCAGTCGAGATCCGCCTCGTGGGCGAAGCGCTCACAGACGTCCGCGTCGTTGACGCCGATGCCGATGGCCCGCACGGCACCCGAGGCGCGAAGATCGGCGAGCGCGCGCCATGCGCCGGCGAGCGCCTCACGCTGTCGTGCGGGCGCGGCGTCGCCGTGCGTCCACGGATCGACGTCGTGCACGAGCGCGACGTCGACCTTCGCAACGCCGAGGCGCAGCAGCGACTGGTCCAGCGAGCGCAGCGCCCCGTCGTATGAATAGTCGAAGCGGCTTTCGTGCGGCAACCCGCCCGCATAGCCGTCGTCGTGGGCGACGCCGCGGGGCGCGGGCGCGTAGGTGCGTCCCACCTTGGTCGACAGGACGGCGGATGCGTCCGGATGCCGCCGCAGCGCCGTTCCGATCCGGTGCTCGGACAGGCCGCGCCCGTACAGCGGCGAGGTGTCGACGAGGCGGATGCCCGCGGCGAGCGCCGCTTCGACCGTCGCGATCGCCGTCGGATCGTCGAGCAGGGCGTCGAGGTCGCCGAGCGGCGCTCCACCGAAGCCGAGGACCGTGACCTCGGGGCCGCGCACGCCGAGCGTGCGGCGTTGAAGCGTCGAAAGGGCTTGCGCGGCCATGCGTTTGCACACTAACATGTCAGCATGTCGACGTCCACGGCGCCTTCGCCTGGCGCTACCCCCTCGGCCCGCCCCGGCGCTGCTCCCCCGACCCGGCCGCGTCCCGCCGCGCAGCGCTTCGGCCTCGGCGTTGCGCTGGTGACGCCGTTCGCGCGCGACGGCAGCGTCGACCTCGCGCGGCTTTCCGCGCATGCGCGCCGCTGTCTCGACGAAGGGTGCTCGTCCGTGACGCTGTTCGGCACGACCGGTGAAGGCGCCTCGCTGGGATCGGGGCAGCGCGCGTCGATGCTCGAGGCGGTCGACGACGCCGGCCTCGACCTCGCGGTGCAGGTGCTCGCGGGCGTCGCCGCCTCGTCGATCGAGGACGCCGCGTCGCAGGCCAACCAGCTTTACGACGCGGGCGGCCGCGGCATCCTGCTGGCGCCGCCGTTCTACTTCAAGGGCGTCGACGACGAGGGCGTCTTCCGCTGGCTCGCCTCGGTGATCGAGCGTTGCCGCTCGCCGCGCGAGGTCGTCGTCTATCACATCCCCCAGGTCACCGGCGTGCCGCTGTCGTCGGCGCTCGTCGGCCGGCTCAAGCGCGCATATCCCGGGGTCGTCACCGCAGTCAAGGATTCGAGCGGCGACTGGTCGTCCACCGAGCGGTTGCTCGCCGACCATCCGGATCTTCACATTCTCGTCGGCGACGAGCGCCTGCTCGCCCGTGCGATGCGCCAGGGCGGCTCGGGCGCGATCAACGGCCTGTCGAACTTCTGCGCGAAGGCGATCCTTTCGATGGTCGAGCGTGGCGACGAGGCTCCCGGTATCGCCGAGCTGGTCGACATCCTGTTGCGCCACGCGGTCACGCCCGGCGTCAAGGTGCTGGTCGCGCACCGATTCCGCGACGACGGCTTTCTCGCCGTCGCTCCGCCGCTGCTGCCGCTCGCCGCCGCGGCGCGCGCCGAGCTCGCCGCCGCGTACGACCGGCTGTTGCCCGCGGTCACCTGACGACCGCCGGATGAAGCTCCGCGACCAGGCCTACCAGCGCTTTACGCGCGGCCTGCTCGCGCGCGAGATCCGCGCCGGCCAGTTCGTCTCGCAGCGCGAGCTGGTCGCGATGACCGGCATGCCGCTCGGCGCGATCCGCGAATTGATCCCGCGTCTCGAGGCCGATGGGCTCATCCGCACGGTTCCTCAGCGCGGCATGCAGGTGGCGCAGGTCGACGTGCGGCTGATCCGCGATGCGTTCGGATTCCGGATAATGATCGAGCGCGAGTCGGCCTCGCAGTTCGCGCTGCACGCGCCTGACGAGGCGTTCCGGCGGCTTCGCGACGAGGACGAGGCGGTGCTCGCGGCGGCGCGAAAAGGCGTGAGCGCGACGCTCATCGCGAAGGCGCAGGCGGTCGACGACGGCATGCATGCGACGATCGTCGACGCGCTTCGCAACGACATCGTGTCGAACGCATGGCGCGTCAACCAGCTCAAGATCCGGCTCATCCGCCAGAGCGAGACCCGGCTCGACGCCGACCTCGTCGCGCCGGTGATGCGCGTGCACCTCGGCGTCATCGACGCGATCGCGTCGCGCGATCCGCAGCGGGCGGCGGATGCGATGGAAGCGCACATCTCCGCGTCGCGCGACCGCGCGCTCGGAGTCGGCGAGACGCCTCCGCCGCGCACCGCCACGCGGCGTGACCCGCCGCGCGTCGCCACGACCACGATTGCCGCCGGGGCGCCGTCGTCCCGGCGTAACGACCAGCGCGCGGGATCCCCGCGTGCCATCCGAGGAGGACGACGATGAAACGATGGAAGATCGCGTTGGCGGCCGGGGCGGCGTGGTTCGCGGCCACGGCCGATGCGCAGCAGGTGACGATCCGATGGGGCGACGTCGTCGGCGGCACGCACCCGTCGGTGCAGATGATCGACCGCATCGCGGCCGAGGCGAAGGAGAAGTCGGGCGGCCGCATCGTGATCCAGTCGTTCCCCGGCGGGCAGCTCGGCGGATCGCGCGACATGATCGACGCGGTCGCCAACGGCGCGCAGCAGGTCGTGACCGAGGGCGCGGCGAACTTCGGCGCCTGGGTGCCGTCCATCTCGGTCGTCGAGGCGCCGTACATCTGGCGTGACGCGGCGCACCTGGACAAGGTGATGAACGGGCCGATCGGCGAGTCGTTCAACGAGACGCTCGTCAAGGCGCGCGGCATGCGCATCCTCGGCACGACCTACTACGGCACGCGCCATATCACGTCGACGTCGAAGGAAGTGCGCTCGCCCGCCGACATGGTCGGGTTCAAGCTGCGCGTCCCCGAAAACGACGTGTTCAAGGCGATGGCGGAGGCGTGGGGCGCGAAGCCGACGCCGATGAACTTCGGTGAGCTCTACCTCGCGCTCCAGCAGGGCGTCGTCGACGGCCAGGAGAACCCGCTGCCGACGATCAAGTCGGGCAAGTTCGACGAAGTCCAGAAGTACCTCGTGCTGTCGGCGCACATCATCACGCCGCGGCTCGTGGTCGTGAACGAGGCGTTCTGGCAAGGACTGTCGGCCGCCGATCGCAAGATCATCTCGGACGCCGTGAAGAACGGCATTGCGTGGCAGAACGCGGAGCTTATCAAGCAGGAGGGCTCGCTCGTCGACACGTTCAAGGCCGCCGGCATGACGGTGATCACGCCGGATGCGAAAGCGTTCCGCGACCCGGTGATCGCGAAGGTGCCGAAGATGTTCGAGTCCAAGTGGGGGATCGGCATGTACGACCGGATCCAGGCCGTTCGCTAGCGCACCGGAAGGCGGAGCGATGGTGGCAACGCGTTGGGTCGACCGCGCGGTCGATGCGCTCGCCGCCGCCGCGTTCGTCGGCATGTTCGGCTGCGTGTTCGGCCAGGTGATCTTCCGCTATTTCCTCGGCAGCCCGCTCGTCTGGAGCGACGAGCTCGCCCGTTACCTGTTCGTGTGGGCGTCGTTCCTCGGGTGGATCATCGCGGCGCGGCGGCGCAGCCACCTGTCGATCGACATGGCCACCACGCGGATGGGGCCGCGGGGCAAGGCGGTGATCCGCCTGATCGGCGCGCTCGCTGCGCTCGCGTTCGCGGCGATCCTCGTGTTCTACGGCTGGCGCATCATGCAACGCAATCTCGACGTGGAGACGACGACGCTGTTCTTCTCGATGGGTGTCGTCTACGCGATCGTGCCGTTCGCGGCGATCGCGGTAGGGCTCTACGCGCTGGCCGATCTGCGCGCTGCGTTCCGTGCTTTCGCACCGGCACCGGAGGCGCCGGCATGATCGAGCTCATGCTCTGGATCCTGGCGGCGTGGTTTCTCGCGCTGTTCGCCGGCCCGACGATCTACGCGGCGATGGGTCTCGCGGGCTTTGCGTTCCTCGTGATTTCCGGAATCCCCGGTATCGTCATTCCGCAGAAGATCGCGATGGCGGCGAACTCGTTCCCGCTTCTCGCGGCGCCGTTGTTCATCCTGATGGGCAACCTGATGAACTCGTCGGGCATCAGCGTGCGCATCTTCGAGTTCGCGAAATCGATCGTGGGCTGGATGCGCGGCGGCCTGTGCCAGGCCAACATCGTCGGCTCGGTCATCTTCGCAGGCATGAGCGGCTCGGCGGTGGCGGACGCCGCCGGCCTGGGCACCGTCGAGATCGAGATGATGAAGAAGGAAGGCTACGACGCCGAGACCGCGGGCGCGATCACCGCCGCGTCGGCGACGATCGGCCCGATCATCCCGCCGTCGCTACCGATGATCGTCTACGGCGTCGCGGCGGAGACGTCGATCGGCGCCTTGTTCCTGGCGGGCGTCATTCCCGGGCTGCTGATGGCCGTTGCATTGATGATGATGGTCCGTTACCTGGCGATTCGGCAGAACATGCCGCGGCATCCGTTCGAGGGCATGGGAGCGTTGTGGCGCTCGTTCAAGGGCGCGTTTTGGGCGCTGATGGCGCCGGTCGTGCTGTTCGGCGGCCTGTTCTCCGGCATCTTCACGCCGACGGAAGCGGCGGCCGTTGCCGTCGTCTATGCGCTGGCCCTCGGTCTGTTCGTCTATCGCGAGTTCCGATTCGCCGACGTTCCGAGGATCATCGTCGACACCGTCGAGACCTCGGGCGTCGTGATGGCCCTCGTGATGACTGCATCGCTGCTCGGTTACTGCATCTCCGTGTCGAGGCTTCCGCAGGAGTTCGGCGGGACGCTCACGCACCTGACGACGAACCCGATCGTCTACCTGCTGATCGTCAATGTGCTGTTGCTCGTGGTCGGCTGTTTCATGGAAGCGCTCGCGGCGATGCTCGTGCTGATCCCGATCCTCGTGCCGCCCGCGATCGCGATGGGCATCGACCCGGTTCAGTTCGGGCTCGTCTTCGTGCTGAACCTGATGCTCGGCACGATCACGCCGCCGGTCGGCGTCGTGCTCTACGTCACGGCGAAGGTCGCCGGCGTTCCGATCGAGCGCATGTCGCGCGCCGTCGCGCCCTACCTGATCCCGCTCTTCGCGGTGCTCATGCTCTGCACCTTCTGGCCACCGTTGACGACGTTCCTGCCGAAGCTGCTGTTGGGTCGCTGAGGCGCCGATGCCGCGCCTGACGACCCTGCGCAATCTCGACCTCGAGCGCGCCACCGGGCGAGGCCGCCCGCTCCACATCGCCGCCGCCAGCGGGCTCGTTTCGGTGGGCGATCGACTGTACGTGGTCGCGGACGACGAGCTTCACCTCGGGGTCTTCGACCGCACCGGGCGTCGGCCTGGCGAACTGGTCCGGATCCGCGCCGGAACGCTGCCTCGACGCAAGCGCGCGCGAAAGCGCGCAAAGCCCGACTTCGAGGCGCTCGTCGCGCTACCGCCGTTCGGGCCCTTTGCGTTCGGCGCGCTCCTGGTGATCGGGTCCGGCTCGCGGCAAACGCGGCGCATCGGTGCGCTGGTTCGTCTCGACGCCTCGGGCGACGTCGTTCCGCCCGCACGCGCGGTTGGCCTCGATGCCTGGCACCGTGCGCTGGCCGACCGGTTCGACGTCGTCAACATCGAAGGCGCGTTCGTCGACGGGCCGACGCTGTCGCTGCTCCAGCGCGGCAACATGTCCGACCCGCGGAACGCACGCATCCGAATCACGCTGGCACCGATCCTCGACGCGCTCGCGCGGCGCCGGCGCATCCCGTGCCCCAGCATCGAGCGCATCGCGTCGTTCCGGCTGGGCGCGATTCGCGGCACACCGTTGTGCTTCACCGACGGCGCGGCGTTGCCAGGCGGCGGCTTCGCGTTCTCCGCCGTCGCCGAGGCGACTGACGATAGCGTCGCGGACGGCGCGTGCAAGGGCTCGGCGCTCGGAATTGTCGACGGGTTCGATCGGCTGCGCGGTTTGTGGAGGCTTTCACCGCCGCTGAAAGTCGAGGGCGTGGTCGCTCATGTCGACGGAACGCGCGTCCGGCTTCTCGCGTGCACCGACGCCGATGACGCGGACGTTCCCGCGCGACTTCTCGGTGTCCAACTCGACTACCGGCGCATGTGACGTCGACGCGACGCGCGCTGCCGCTTGCAGCACATCCCTCTCCGCACGCACGGCCGATTTCACTTTCGCGCGGCGGGACACGAACGAAAACGAAGGCGCACCGCGAAGTGCCGGGCCGCCGTGACGAAGGAGAGAGACGATGAGGGCAACTTCGACGACCGCCGTGAAGATGATCAACCAGAACTGGTGGATCACCACGCTGATGATCGGCGGGCACAAGTACTGTCCGCCGCTGACGAAGGACATCAAGTGCGACGTGCTGATCGTCGGCGGTGGCTTCAGCGGCGTCAGTGTGGCGGCGGAATTCCTTCGCAAGGGGCTGTCCGTCGTGCTGATCGAGAAGAACATCGTGGGGGGCAGTTCTTCCGGCCGCAGCGCGGGATTCCTGACGCCCGACAGCGAACTCGAACTCCATCAACTGGTCCGGCGCTACGGCACCACCGCTGCGGCGGAAATCTGGGAAGCGCCCTGCCGGGGCATCGAGCGGATCGTCGACACCATCAACAAGTACGATATTTCCTGCGGGCTGCAGCGGCAGGATTCCCTGTTCCTCGGTCTCGGCGACGGCGGCAAGGAAGCCGTGGCGTCGGAACTAGAATGTCGCCGGGCTGTGGGCTTCACCGACCAACGAACCTACGACGCGACGCAGCTGGCGGGCATCCTGGGCGGACAGGAGTACGCCGCCGCCACATCCGTTACGGCGGCACCTACGGGGTCAATCCGCTGCGGTGCTTGCAGGGAATCAAGGACCTGCTGATCGACAACGGCATGCAGGTCTTCGAGAGCACCGAGATGGAACGCCTCGAGGATCACACGGCGCATACGCATGCCGGCAGCGTGACGGCCGACCACATCATCGTCGCGGTCGACAAGCTCAGCAGCGACATCAGCCCGCTCGCCGACCACGCCTTCCATGCGCAGACGTTCCTGAGCGTCACCGAACCGCTGACCGACGGCGAGATTCGTGCCCTGTTCCCCTCAGGGGAGCAGATGCAGTGCTGGGATTCGAAGCTGGTGTATTCCTATTTCAGGCTGACCGGCGACCATCGCCTGCTGCTCGGGGGTGGCAGTCCGATCACGACATTCCTCAAGGACGCTTTCAACAACCCGGCCGTCATCAAGCGAGTCATCAAGGATTTCAAGAGCCATTTCCCGGCGTTGAACGACCTGTCCTTCATCCAGTTCTGGCCCGGGCTGATCGATGCGACCCGTGACCTGCTGCCGGTCATCGCGAGGCCTCCCGAACATCCGCACCTGCGCTTCATCCTCGGCTGCGTGGGCATTCCGTGGGCGACGTTCTGCGGGAGCTTCACGGCGCGCAATGTCCTCGGCGAGGCGGACGACGATTACAGCCGGTACTTCAACTACTTCTCCAGCCAACGGCACTTCGCCTTGCCGAGCGGGCTCGCCCGCGTGATCGGCAAGCCGCTGCTGTTCTCGCTGACCAACAGCTGGGCCAAGTTCTACCAGGTCGACACGCTGCGGCGTTCCGACAACGCGAAGAAGGAATTCTGAGCGTCGGGCCGGCGCGGGCGGGATGCCGTGCCTCGTTTCACGCCGGTGGCACGTGCGTCGGAACCCGCAGGCCGCCGCGGCGCCGTCGAACCGACGAGCCGCCGCGTCCTCGCTACGACGACCGGAACAGGCGCAATCCGACGAGCGCGATGAGGAGCGCGATGCCCGCCAACGCGGCCGGCGACGTCGCGGGAACGGCGAACGATTGCAATGGCGGAACCAGAGCGAAATCGACGCCCGTCACATTGGCGATTGGCATGAAATCAGCGGGGTTCGCGCTGTTCTGGACGGTGCCCGCGGGAACGACGATCCTGACGCGGTACGTCGTTCCGGTGCTCCCGAGGAACGAATAGCTTCCGCTTGCGCTGGTCGTCGTGAACGTATCGACGCTTCCGTCCGCCCCGATGTCGAGATTGACGGTCACCGACGGGCGCCCGGGCTCGCCGGGGCCGACGACCCCGTTTCGGTCCAGATCGTCGAAGACGGTGCCCGATATCGTGACGCCCTCGGCCGCGGTCGCGGGCGCCACGCCCGCCGCCATCGCGAAAGCCACGACGATGACCGCGAAGATCGATCGCATGTTCAGTACCCCCAAATTTCAGGCCCACCGGAGCCACGATGGCATCCGGTCACGACGCCTATCCCCTAGCGAGGCAGCGTACAGCTTAACGCGGCGACCGGCCCCGAGAGCCACACCGCCGCGATGGCCCCCGCCACGTCCCCGGCGGAGGCGCAGCCGCCCGGGCTAGAATCGAACCGGAGGTTCCATGAACGAAGAGAAGATCAGGGTGCGGGCGACCGCCAGTGGACAGGAGCTCGAGGTCGTCGTGTACTCGAAGCGTGCCGACCGCATCGAGGTCGTCATCGGGTCGGGCGTGCACAACGTCCGGTGCGATCTCGTTCCCACGCGCATGGGCAACGCCTATGCGGGCAGCGCGATGGGACGCGAGATCGTCTACGAGCGCAGCCGGGCCCAGGTCGAGGCCGACATCGCGAAGGCGTCGGGCGTGCGCGATTTCCGGCGGTGATGTCGTGACGTGGGCGGTATTCGCTGGCGCAGGCAACGCGGTGCCCCATGGCTGACCCACCGAGGTATTGCGACACGCCGATCGATGTCACGGCCGATCACGGAACGTGCGCGTGAATCGACGCCTGCGACCGCCCGGCTCGTTCGACCTGTCCGATGGCGCGGTCGTCAACGCTTTTGGACCCTCGCGTCCGACGAAAGGTGGAACGTCATGAAGGTGTCCTCGACGACGTCGAGGTTGCGAAACCCGGGCGGGACGACATTGACGACCCTGGTGTTCGCGGCCTCCGCGCCAGCGATGGCCCAGGAGAACCGCGCCCCAACCTGGCCAAGAAGCTCTCCAATGCGGTGGCTTCGCTGATCAGCGTCCCGTTCCAGTTCAACCGGGACGGCGACATCGGCGTCGACCGCAATGGTCACAAGACCTGCCTCTACATCCAGCCTGTCATTCTCCCCAAGCTCAACGCGGACTGGACGCTGATCTCCCGCGTGATCGTCCCGATCGCCGATCAACATCTTCCGGGCGTCGGCGACGGGAGCCAGAGCGGCGTCGCGAATATCGCCGGTCAGTTCTTCTTTTCACCGACCAATCCTGGCCCAGCGGCATCATCTGGGGTGTGGGTCCAGCCATCCTGGTGTCGACCGGCACCGATTTCATCAGCGCGAAGTAATGGGCGCTCGGCCCGACTGCCGTCGTGCTCGAGCAGGACCGCGGGTGGACCTGCGGCATCCTGGCCAGCCACGTGTGGTCGGTCGGCGGCGGCGGGACC
>JBDTNO010000094.1:0-13063 GCA_039933715.1 Betaproteobacteria bacterium | reverse complement strand
CCGCTCGCAGACATCCTGCAACACCCCCACCGGCACCGGCCCCCACAGATGCCGTCTCGCCCGCCGCTTGCGCCAATCGAACGACTTGGGCTGGTCCGCGAGGATGTAGCTGGCCTGCGCGGGGTCCCGCGAATTCGCGACCGCGAACGGGTTGCCGGATTGCTTGCTGGTCATCGCGCAGCCGATGACCAAGCCGGTCTTCTCGTTGAACGCCCGCGGCGAGAGGACGAGGAACGGATGCTGGCCGGCCATCTCGCGGCCGCTGTGCGGCGAATGATCGATCCAGATCATCTCGCCGCGATCGGGCGCCCAGCGGCGCGAGCCATGCCCGCGCGCCGGCCTGCGCGCGTCCGGCTTCGCGCTCACAGCACCTCACGCCCGCGCGGCGGCCCATAGTCCACTTCTTCGAAGCGTTCGCCCGGACCGATCCGCGCCAGTAGCTCGTCCAGCGTCGGCTTGCGCCGAGCGGGAACGATCGAGATGCGGCCGGGCTCGGCGGTGATCGTCACGTCCGCGTCCGGCGCGATGCCGGCGGTCTCGAGCACTTCGCGCGGCAGGCGCACTCCGTGGCTGTTGCCCCACTCGCTGATGCGGGCCATCGGTCGCTCCGGAAGGTCGGGTAGGGGATATCCATAGTATATCCGACCGACGCCTCACGCGCGAAACCGTCCCGCCAATCTCGACTTCGCCCCAGAGTCCCTCCAGGACGCTTGGGGGCGATATCAGCCGGATGACTGACGTTCGAGTTGCCATGGAATCCCTCGACGCAATAACGAGACGAGCGCCGGTGTTTGCCCTTCCAGGTCGTCCCGAGACGCTGCGATCCGTTACCTTCACGCCCCCATGGCGACCGCTTTGCGGCTCTCGCGGTTAGGTGGCACGATGGCTTTCTCGCACGGCCCCCGCATACGTGCCGCCCCCAGCCCCACCCCGAGGCCCCCATGCTCACCCTCGCCCTGAACGTCAACGGCAGCGCGCGCACGGGGGACGTGCGCGATCCGGCGGAGCCGCTGCTCTTCGTGCTTCGCAACCAGCTCGGCCTGACCGGCCCCAAGTACGGCTGCGGCCTCGGCCAGTGCGGCGCGTGCACGGTGCTGATCGACGGCGAGGCGGTGCGGTCGTGCGTCCTTCCGGTCGGCACGGTGCAGCGCAGGGCGATCACGACGATCGAAGGACTCGGTACGGAAGCGAAGCCGCATCCGGTGCAGGCCGCGTTCATCCACGAGCAGGCGGCGCAATGCGGGTATTGCGCGAACGGCATGGTCATGACCGCGACGGCGCTGCTCGCGAAGAATCCGCGCGCGACGCGCGACGACGCGAAGCAGGCGCTCGCCGGTAACCTGTGCCGCTGCGGCACGCACCAGCGCATCCTCGACGCCGTGGTGCGCGCGACGGGGGTGAAGGCATGAATGCCGCTCTCGCCTCGCTCGCCCGCCGTGACTTCCTCAAAATCGCCGGAGCGCTCGTCGTCGGCTTCTCGTTCAACGCCAACGCTTTCGCGCAGCAGGTGCAAGGCGCGGACAAGTCGATCGGAAAGACGCTCGACGTCACCGAGGTCGACGGTTTTCTCGCCGTCAACGCGGACGGCAGCGTCACGATCTATTGCGGCAAGGTGGATCTCGGGCAGGGCCTGCGGATCGCGATTCCGCAGATGGCCGCCGAGGAGCTCGGGTGCGCCGTCGATCGCATCACGATGGTCGAAGGCGACACCGCACTCACGCCCGACCAGGGCCCGACCGCGGGCAGCACCGGGATCATGCGCGGCGGCGTGCAGATTCGTCAGGCCGCGGCCACCGCGCGCGAGGCGCTGATCGGGCTTGCCGCGGAGAAACTCGGCAAGCCGCGCGCCGAGCTCGAAATCGTCGACAACCAGGTCCGCCCGAAATCCGGAGGCGCGGGCGTTCGTGTCGGCGACCTCGTCGGCGACAAGCGCTTCGGCATCAAGGTCGACGCGAAGGCGCCGCTCAAGGATCCGTCCACTTACACCGTCGTCGGCAAGTCGCTTCCGCGTCCCGACGTGCCGGGCAAAGTAACCGGCCGCCACAAGTTCGTACACGACGTCGTCGTCGACGGGATGCTGCATGGCGCGGTGCTGCGCCCGCCGACCATCGGCGGATCCCTGGTCGATGTCGACGAGGCGTCGATCCGCGCGATTCCCGGCGCGCGCGTCGTGCGCATCAAGGATTTCCTCGCGGTCGTGGCCGGCTCGGAATGGGATGCGATGCAAGCCGCGCGTGCGCTCAAGGCGCGGTGGACCGGCGGCGGTGCGCTCGTCGGAGACGCGGGCGTGCGGGCGTGGATGAAGGCCGGCCGGTTCGAATCCGACGAGTCGCTGGTGAAAAAAGGCGACGCCAAGGCTGCGATGGCGGGCTCAGCGAGGCGGCTGTCCGCCGAGTACTACTGGCCGATGCAGTCGCACGCGTCGATGGGGCCGTCGTGCGCCATCGCCGACGTGCGCGACGGCAAGGCGACCATCTGGAGCGCGTCGCAGGCGACGCACCGGTTTCGCATGACGATCTCGCGGCTCCTCGGAATTCCGCCCGCAGGCGTGCGCGTGATCTACTTCGACGGCGCAGGTTGTTACGGCATGAACGGTCACGACGACGCGGCCGCCGACGCGGCGCTGCTGTCGCGCGCGGTCGGCAAGCCGGTGCGCGTGCAGTGGACGCGGCAGGACGAGCTCGGCTGGGACCCGAAGGGGCCGCCGCAACTGCTCGCGATGGAAGGCGCGCTCGGTGACGACGGGAAGATCGCCGCGTGGCGCACCGAGATGTGGCTGCCCAAGGCGACCGCCAGCTTGCCCAACATGCCGCTGCTCGGCCCGGAGTCCGCGGGCATGTCGCAGACGCAGGGAATCACCACCGGCCTCATCACCCAGAACGGCAATCCGCCCTACACGGTCGCACACCAGGACGTCGTCGTCCATTGGCTCAAGGACGCGCCGTTGCGTCCGTCGAACCTTCGTGCGCCCGGGAAAATCGCGAACGGCTTCGCCGTGGAGAGTTTCACCGACGAGCTTGCTGCCGCCGCGGGCCGCGACGCGCTGGACTTCCGGCTCGCCGGACTCTCCGATCCGCGCGGCATCGAGGTCGTGAAGCGTGCCGCGGCGCTGATCGATTGGCGTGCGCGCCCTTCGCCGGGGCCGGGCGGCATCGGGCGCGGCATCGCCTACCTGCATTACAAGAACAACGAGACCTACGTCGCGATGGCGATGGAGGTCGAAGTCGACCGATCGTCGGGCGCGATCCGCGTGCGCCGCGTCGGCTGCGCGCACGATTGCGGGCTCGTCATCAATCCGGACGGACTCAAGCAGCAGATCGAAGGGCAGATCCTCCAGACGCTCTCGCGCACGCTGCACGAGGAAGTGCGCTTCGATCGCGCGCACGTCACCAGCGTCGATTTCGCGAGTTACCCGATCCTGCGCTTCCCCGAAGTGCCGCAGATCGCGATCGACCTCGTGGTGCGCCCGATGGAGCCGCCGCTCGGCGGTGGCGAAGCGGCGTCGACGCCGGTGCCTGCGGCGCTCGCCAATGCGGTTTTTGACGCGTCGGGGGCGCGGTTGCGCACGGTGCCGTTCACGCCGGATCGTGTCCGCGCGGCATTCGGATAGCGCGCGAGGAGGGAGCGACTCATGTCACGCGTTGCCGTCACGTTGCTTGCGTTCCTCTGCGTCACCACCACCTTCGCGCAACCCGCCGTCGATCCCGACCGCGCGCAGGCGTTCGAAGGTCTTCGCGATGCCGACGCGACGCATCGCGCGGCCGCGGTGATCTGGATCGCGCACCACGGCGATCCGGCCGACGACGAGGCGCTGCGCCGCCGCCTGAGCGACGACAACCCGCAGGTGCGCGCGCTCGCCGAGCAAGGACTCTGGATCCTGTGGGGTCGCTCCGGCGACGAAGCGGTCGACGAGCTGATGAACAAGGGCGCGGCGCAGACGCGCGCGGGCGAGCTCGACGATGCGATCGCGACCTACTCCGAAGTAATTCGCCGCAAGCCCGCGTTCGCCGAAGGCTGGAACAAGCGCGCGACCGTGCGCTACCTCTCCGGCGATTTCAGGCGCTCGCTCGCCGACTGCGACGAGGTGATGAAGCGCAACCCGCATCACTTCGGCGCGCTCGCCGGCTACGGACAGATCTACCTGGAGCTCGAGCAATACGAGAAGGCGATCGGCTACTGGAAGCGCGCGTTGGCGGCGAACCCGAACATGTCGGGCGTGGAAGCCAACATCGAGATCGTCGAGAAGCTCATCGCGCGCCGGCGCGCGAACGCGGTCTAGCGCGAATCCGGTCCAGCGGGCCGCTGGCGCCCGCCGATCCGGGGAGGGGCGCTTGCCGAGCTCGGGTGGGCGCCCGTTACCCCGGGCGCCGTCGCATCGCGACCACGCCGACCAGCGCGAGCGCGAACACCGCGAGCGCCTGCGACCACCACGACATCGAAGGAATAGGCTCGGCGCCCAGGAACTCGCCGCAATAAGTCTGGAACGACGCCGACACCCATCCGGTCGTGTCGGCGCGCCAGTTCGAGCCGTTGTCTTCATCGACATCGAGGTCGAAATTGCCGCTGAACGCGTTGGTGCAGCCATCCCACGCCAACGGCAGGCCGGTGTTCTTGTTGTCGAACAGCCAATGGATGGGTCCGCAACTGGCGAGAAAACCGCCGCTGGTGGACGCGTTGGTGGGCGGGAACGTGTCCTCGTCCTCGTTCCAGTGATCGGCGACACCCGAATACGTCGCGAACGCGGGGGTTCCGTTGCCTCCGGGGAAATCCACCCGGATTCCTATCCGGTTCGCACGCCGTGCGGCGCACTGACCCCAGATGTTGACGGGAAGCTCGCCGGCCTGGTTCTCGAAGTCGGTCCACTGGGCAACCAGCGGCAACCCATCGAGTGTCGCCTGGGCGCGAGCGCCGCCCGTGCCGAGCAACGACAGGAGCAGGGAAACCACCACGATGCCGACGTTACGCATGGACGAGCCTCCCGGGGTTGGAGCCGACCCGGGCATTGTCCGCACACGAACGACTATTCGCAAGAGTACGTTCGGCGTCCTATCCGTCCAGGTCCTGGGAGGGGGCGCATGTCCGACGCCCCCAGGCGTGCGTTGACGAACGCGATGCGCCGGCCTTCGAAATCGGCCGCGATGGTCCTCCCGAAAAAAAGCCCGCCACATGGCGGGCTTTTTCGTCCATCCCGGCTTCCTACTGCTGCGTGTAGGTCCGCTGCGAGGACGACGAGCGGTTCATTTCGCCGGTCGCCGGCTTCTCGACGCGCTGCTGCCGCGGTGGCGCGCTCGGCTGCGGCCGGTCCGGACGGTTGGCGGCCGGGCGGTTGTTGTCATTGTTGTTATTGTTGTTGTTCCAGTTCGGCGGGCGATTGTTGTTATTGTTGTTATTCCAGTTCGGCGGGCGGTTGTTGTTATTGTTGTTGTTCCAGTTCGACGGACGGTTGTGGTTATTGTTGTTGTTCCAGTTTTGATGGTATCCCGGCCACGGGCGAACGACCGGCTGCGCGTAGTAACGCTGGGGTCCTTGGCGATACCACCAGTTGGTCGGCCGGCCGTACCAGTAGTTGCGATTGCCGTACCACGAGCGGCCGTGATAGTAGGTGTCCCAATACGGGCCGATCGAGAACGAGACGAGCGGGAAGCCGAGCACCGGCCCACCGCTGACGATGGTCACCGGCTGGTTCTGGTACGAGTAGGAAAGATAGTCGGCGGAAACCCAGCCGCGATCGTTCCCGGCGTTCACGTCGCACCAGGTGTAGCCCTCGACGCATCCGTTGACGTACACGGGCAATCCCGCTCCGAGCCACTTGACGAGCGGAAACTCCTGATTCGGGCCCGCACGCATGTTCACGCCGCGGTTCGTATAGGCGGTCTGGTCGGGCTGCGCGAACGCCGCCACCGGCGCGAGAAGCGCCAGGCCCAGCATCCAGGTGGTCATTCTCTTGCGCGTCATGATTCCTCCTTCGGCCAGCGATCGGCCCGTAGAGCCAAGAACGTAACCCGCCTGCCAGGCGTTGACCATGGTAACGCCTTGCAACGATTTGTCGGCCACTGGCACCTTTGCCTGTGGGACGTAGCCTGCAACAGGGCCGTATCGACCCATTTTCCGAAGCGGTACGGCCCTACAGCGCGCATTCGCTAGGCGTCGCGGCGCGGCTACCTCGGAAGCTCGAGCGCCAGCCGATCGACGTAGCACCAGCTCCAGTCCTCGCCGGGCTCCAGCGACGTCATGATCGGATGGCCGGCCGCCCCGAAATGCAGCGTCGCGTGCTTGTTCTTCGAGTCGTCACAGCAGCCCACGTGACCACAGCTCCGGCACAGGCGCAGGTGGACCCATTCGTCGCCGATCCGGAGGCACTCTTCGCAGCCGGAGGTGTTCGCGACGCCGGTCGTGACCGCATCGAGGTGCGTGCATCGCATCGTCATGCCGTCCCGCGCTTCACGCGCCGGCGCGCTCGCTCGCCGACTGCGCGAGGCGGCGATGGATCTGCGCGACGACCGCCGCGCCTTCGCCGATCGCGCTGCCCACGCGCTTCACCGATCCCGATCGCACATCGCCGACCGCGAACACGCCCGGCACGCTGGTCTCGAGCTCGGCGGTCGGGCGTGCCGGGAACGGGTTCGCGACACCGGTCAGCACGAACCCGCGCGCATCGGTTTCCACGCCGCAGCCCTGGAGCCATCCGGTCTCGGGATCCGCGCCGATGAACAGGAACACGTTGCGGATGTCGCAGCGCTCCTCGCCGGTCGTGCCCCGCTCGCGCCACACGATCGCCTCGAGGCCGCGCTGCGGATCGCCGATCAGCGCAGTCACCTCGGTGTGCGGATGGATCGTGACGTTCGGCGTGGCCTTCAGGCGATCGATCAGGTAGGTCGACATCGTCGCGGCGAGCCCGTCGCCGCGCACGAGGATATGCACGTGCTCGACGTGCGGCGCGAGGAACACGGCGGCCTGGCCGGCCGAGTTGCCGCCCCCGACCAGCGCGACCTGCTGCTTCGAGCACATGCGCGCCTCCATGGACGTCGCCCAGAACCAGACGCCGCGGCCCTCGTAGTCGGAGAGACCCGCGAGATTCGGGCGCCGATAGTTCGCGCCGCTTGCGACGACGACGGTGCGTGCTCGGAACTTGCGGCCATCCGACAGCGCGACCGACAGCTCCCCGTCGTGACCGGCGCGGCTGCAATCGAGCGACGCCGCTTTCGCGGGAATGAGGATTTCCGCGCCGAATTTCTGCGCCTGGACGAATGCGCGTCCGGCGAGCGCGAGCCCCGAGATGCCGGTCGGAAAGCCCAGGTAGTTCTCGATGCGCGCGCTCGCGCCCGCCTGGCCGCCGTACGCGCGGCAATCGAGCACGACGACCGAGAGACCTTCCGACGCTGCGTAGACGGCGGTTGCGAGGCCCGCCGGCCCCGCGCCGGCGATGATCACGTCGACGAGCTCGTTGCACTCGTGCGTATCGATCATGCCGAGCGCGCGCGCGAGCGCTTCGACGCCCGGATTCACGAGCACCGATCCGTCGGGACACACGACCAGCATGTCGTTGCGACCCGCGCCGTACTGTTCGACCAGCGCGCGTGCCTCGGGCTCGTTCGCGGCGTCGATCACGCTGTGCGGCTGGCCGTTGCGCTCGAGGAAACCCTGCAGCCTGAGGAGCTCGGGCGAGTCGGGCCGGCCGATCAGCACCGCGCCGGTCGCGCCCGCCTCGATGAGGCCCACGCGCCTCAGGATCAGCGCGCGCATGATCCGTTCGCCGAGATCGGCCTCCGCGATGATCAGCGCGCGCAATTGCTCGGGCGGGATCAGCAGCGCTTCGGTGTCCTCGTCCGCATCGCCGTCGACGAGCGCGTGACGCCCGGTCAGCGTCCCGACCTCGGCCATGAACTGGCCGGATCGCTGCCGTACGATCGGAACGACGTGGCCGAGGCCGTCGCGCTGGCTCACCGTGACGCCACCTTGGATCACCACGAACATGCCGGGCGCCGTCTGTCCGGCCGCGAACAGGCGCTCGCCCTTCGCGTACCGGCGAACCTCGCCGAACTGGCGCATGCGTGCGATCTCCGCGGCGTTCAGCCACGGGAACATCTGATGCGTGCGCGCGACGAGCGGGTTACGCGCGTCGGTGGTGATCAGGACCTCGAGGTTCTGCGGTGCGTCCACGGGAAGGGAGGCGAATCGATGGCGGTGACGCCATTGTGCCCGGTTCGCCGGCGGCGGCGGCGCGCGAGGCCGCGCTCGTGCGGCCGCGAACGCTACATGAAGCAGGGACCGAACTCGCGCACCTCGATCGTCGCCCATTCAGCGGCGGGGATGCGGCTCGCGATCTCGACCGCCTCGTCGCGCGATGCGCACTCGACGAGGAAATAGCCGCCGACCATTTCCTTCGCTTCGGTGAAGGGACCATCGACGAGCGTGCGCTTGCCGTCGCGCAACTTGACGCGCATGCCTTCGCGGTCGTTGCGCAGCGACTGCGCCGCGCGCAGCACGCCGCGTTCCTTCAGCGCATCCGCGTGGCGCAGCATCCGGTCGTAGACGGCGCGTCCTTCCGCGTCGTTGCGCGCCGCGCGCTGGCCGCGTGGCTCCATGATCAGGAGCATGAATTGCATGTCGACCTCCATTGTCCGCCGCGCTCGCGTCCGGGCAACCGCGCGCGCCGGCGCTCAAATCAGGAGCATGAATTGCATGTCGACCTTCATTGTCCTCCACCGCGCTCGCGTGCGGGCGACCACGCGCGGCCGCGCTCAACGCGAGGCGAAGCGTGCGAGGCGAGCGAGATCCGGTTCGACACCGAGTCCCGGCTCGTCGGAGAGCGTCGCGAGGCCGTCGCGGATCGCAAGCGGAAAGACTTCCTCGCGCAGCGGGTTGGGATTCGCATCGACTTCGAGCCAGCTTTCGGACGTGCCCGCCGCCGCGAGCGCGTGCATCGATGCCGCGAGCCCGATGCCGCCGGCGAGCCAGTGCGGGCACAGCGCGACACCCCGCGTCGCCGCGTAGCGTCCGACGTCGATCGCGCCGGTCACGCCGCCCGATTTGCCGACGTCAGGTTGCACGAACGCGAGGAATCCGCCGTCGATCGCCGCACGAAATGCATCGGAGCCGCGCAGGTTCTCGCCCGCGGCGAGCGGAACGTCCGAGGCTGCCGCGAGCGCCTGCCAGGCGGCGATCGGATGGTCGGCACGGATCGGCTCCTCGCACCAGTGGGGCCGGAACGGGGCGAGCTCGGCGATGCGCGCCGGCGCTTCCTCCGGCGTCCACGCCTGGTTGGCGTCGACCATGATCGTCGCGTCGGGCCCGAGCGCGTCGCGCAACTCGGCGAGGTTGACGCGATCACGTGCGGCACCGAAGCCGACCTTGAGCTTGAATGCGCGATGCCCTTCGTCACGCCTGGCGAGCGCGATCGCGCCGACGCCGTCCGGACCGATGCCGCTCGCGTAGACGCGAACCCGAGGGTCGGTACCGCCGAGCCATCGCCACAACGGCAGGCCCGCGCGCCGCGCCGCCATGTCGCAGGCTGCCTGGTCGATCGCGCCGATGACCTGCGCGAACGGTCCCGGTTCGCCGCACTGGATCGCCATCGTGCGCGTGCGCTGCTCGAGCATCGCGCGCAACGCCGTAGGCTCGTCGCACGCCACACCCGCGCAAAGCGGCGCGAACAGCGTGTCGACGAGCGTCGCGCGGTGCATGTCGCCGCCCGGCGGAAAGTTCGCGAACATTTCGCCCCATCCGGTCGCGCCGTCGCTCGCGACGAGGCGCACGAACACGGCGGGCCGGCTCGCGATCGCGCCGAACGCGTTCAACAACGGCGTGGGGATCGGCGCGCGGAACCGGTGGGATTCGAGGCGGGTGATGGTCGGGGACATCGCGGGCAGGAATCGGCGGCGTGCGGATCGCGCAGAGTGCCGTGCCAGCCCGCGGATGTCGAGCGCCGGCAAGGGTCGGGGAGACGCGGTTTGGATTCCGTGCCGCGTTCGGCGATGATGCGGGTTCGAAGGAACTCCGAAGGAGGGTGTCGTGCTCAAGCGTGCATCGGGCTCAACCATTCGCGCCGCGCTGGCGCTGCTGGCGATCGTCGCATCGGGCCTCGCGTGGGGCCAGGCGTATCCGTCGAAGCCGATCCGGCTGGTCGTCCCGTTCCCGCCGGGCGGCGCCGTCGATTTCTACGCGCGTGTCGTGCAGCAGCCGTTGTCCGAGGCGCTGGGACAGCCGGTCATCATCGAGAACCGCGCGGGCGCCTCCGGCATGGTCGGCATCGACCTGGTCGCGAAGGCGGCGCCCGACGGCTATACGCTCGGGCTCGGCAACATCGCCTCGCTCGCGATCAACGTGGGGATCTACGACAAGATGCCCTACGATCCGGCGAAGGACCTGACTCCGATCACGCACACGATCGACGTCAACTACGCGCTGGTCGTGCATCCGTCGCTCGCCGCGAAAACGGTGCCCGAGCTCGTCGCGTACGCGAAGGCGAACCCCGGCAAGGTCGCGTACGGCTCCGCCGGCAGCGGCAGCCTGCCGCATCTTGCGACCGAGCTCTTCAAGTCGATCACCGGGACCGACATCGTCCACGTGCCGTACAAGGGGGGCGGGCCGATGGTCACCGATCTTCTCGGCGGCACCGTGCAGATGGTGATCGCCGACCAGGCGAACCTGATGCCGCATGTGAAGTCGGGCAAGCTTCGCGCGATCGCGGTCGCGAGTCCGAAGCGCTCGCCCAACTTCCCCGAGCTTCCGACGATCGGCGATGCGCTTCCCGGCTTCCAGGCCGTCGCGTGGAACGGGCTCGTCGGGCCGCCGGGATTGCCTCCCGACATCGTCGCGAAGCTGAACGCGGCGGTCGTCAAGGTGATGGCGATGCCCGAGGTGCGCGACAAGCTTGCGGGCGGCGGGCTCGACGTCGTCGGCGACACGCCCGACGAATTCGCGCGATTCATCCGGTCCGAGATCGCCAAGTGGTCGGCGATCGCGAAGCAGGTGGGCGCGAAGGCGGACTGACGCCGACCTGAGCGGTGGGCCGGGCTTCGGCCCGTTGCAGGCCGATAAGAGAAAAAGCGTCCCGTTGAAGCCGGACCCACGACGGGTGCGCTGGAATCCATGGGTCGGGCTTCAGCCCGGCGCCGCGTGATGCGAAAGGCGTCTCGTCGAATCCGGACCCACGACGCGCGTCGTAGCTGATCCCGGATCATGGCGTTCGCGCTATCGGAACGGATCGCGCGACCAGTCTCCGGCCGCGATCGCGTCGACGCTGGCGCGGTAGACGCCGATGTCGCGCAATTCGCGCTCGCTCATGCCCGCGAGGTCGAGACGATCCTGCGCGACACGACGGCGCGCGTCGAGCCAGGCATCGAGGCGATGCCATCGGATTTGCGCGGAGCAGGCGAGAGCGCCGAGGAAAACGGCGATCCGCGCAAGCGTGTCGGTGGGCGCGGTGAGCGCGCCGGGAGCGAGGGGCGTATTCATGATCGTGGGCTTTCAGGGTCGGTTTGGCGAGCGGACGCGCGGCGCACCGCGAGGCGCCGGTCCCGTCACGCGCGCGGCTTCGGCGTTGTGCGCAACCGGCTGTCGTCGCGATCGATCGCGGCGAGCGCGGAGCTTCGTCGCGCGATAACCTCGACCGTCGGCAGCCGCACCGTGGCCAAGGCCACCGAGCGGGAGATTGCGGGCGCCGCCGTCGCGTGGACCGTTACGGCGACGCCGGGCACGGGTTGCAGGGCGATCGCGGCGAACAGACCGGCCACGGCGAGGGTGGCGGGTCCCAGCATTTCATCGACGTGAGGCATGGCGTTCTCCCGGGGCTCTTGGTACGCTGGACATGCTAGACACCCAGCCTTGCCCAAGGAAGCGCTAAATTCTGACCGTTCTGGTCGTTATTGCTAACCAGCAGGAGCGTCCGACCCCCCGTCGCCATGCATGCGCCCAGACTCCCGTTGAACACGCTCACCGCGTTCCGCGCGGTGGCCGAGCTTCAGAACCTGCGCGCCGCCGCCGAGGTGCTGCACCTGACGCACAGCGCGGTGAGCCAGCAGATCCGCGGCCTCGAGGACCAGCTGGGGTTCGCGCTGTTCGAGCGGCGCGGTCGTCGCGTCGTGCTGAATCCGGCAGGGCAGGCGTTGCTGCGCAGCGTGCAGTCGGCGCTGGCGACGCTCGAAGATGGCGTGCAGGCGGCGGCGGCCGCGGCGGGAGGCGAGGCGCTGCGGCTGCGCGTCACCGTGCTGCCTTCGTTCGCGAACCGGTGGCTGCTGCCGCGCATCGGTCATTGGCGCGATCGGCATCCGACGCTCGCGCTCGAGATCGACGCGTCGATCCGCGCGGTCGAATTGCAGCGCGAGGGCTTCCATGCCGCGATCCGGCAGGGCGTGGGACCGTGGCCCGGCCTCGTCTCGGAGCGATTGTTCGAGAAGCCGCCGATCATCGTCGTGGGATCGCCATCGGCGGCTCGCAGGCTCAAAGGCGCTCAACCGGAAGCGCTCGCGCGCGAGCCGCTGCTCGGTGACGCCGACCTGTGGAAGCACTGGTTCGAGGCGGCTGGATTCCGGACCAACGTTCGCGTGGTCGCCGTGTTCAACGACGCGGGGCTCATGCTCCAGGCGGCCGAGCAGAACCTCGGCCTCGCGCTGGCGCGCGAACTGCTCGCCGCGGACGCGCTTTGCGAGGGCCGCCTCGTGCAGCTCTCGCCGATCGCGGTCACGCACGAGGACGCGCAGCCGTACCACCTCGTCTATCCGCCGAACCTCCGCGACTGGCCGCCGCTCGTGTCGTTCCGCGCATGGCTGCGCGACGAGCTCGACGCGTCGCTCAAGGCGTTGCATCCGGCGCCGGGCCCGCAGGGTGGAAAGCGCACGAAAGCGGTGAAGCACGCGCGCACGCGCGCGGCTGCGAAGGCGAAGGCATGAGCGATCGCGCGCCGCCCGCCGGGCCGTCCCAAGGGTGGCGGCCCCCCTTGGGGGAGGCGCGCGGAGCGCGCTTCGGGGGGGCCCGGCGGCCCGGCGACCGACGGGCCGTCCCGAGGTCGCCGTGCCCCCTCGGGGGCGGCGAGCGTAGCGTCGGCGAAGCTCGCTTCGGGGGG
>JBDTNO010000093.1:0-13103 GCA_039933715.1 Betaproteobacteria bacterium | reverse complement strand
GGTGGGAGGGGTGGGAGGGGTGGGAGGGGTGGGAGGGGTGGGAGGGGTGGGAGGGGTGGGAGGGTCAGAGACGATTTCCGCGCAGAGTTCCGGAGGGGACGACGCGTTGCCGGGGAAATCGTCTCTGACCCTCCAGTCCGACGCGTCGCCGGGGAAATCGTCTCTGACCCTCCAAAACATCCCCGCCGAGGATCCCGAGGTCTACGCGATGATCCAGAACGCCGACACGATCGGCGTGTTCCAGATCGAGTCGCGCGCGCAGATGTCGATGCTGCCGCGCCTTCGGCCAGCGAATTTCTACGACCTCGTGATCGAGGTCGCGATCGTGCGCCCCGGCCCGATCCAGGGCGGGATGGTGCATCCGTACCTGAAGCGCCGGCAGGGCCTCGAGCCGGTCACCTACCCGAGCCCCGCAGTCAAGGCGGTGCTCGAGCGCACGCTCGGCGTGCCGATCTTCCAGGAGCAGGTGATGCAACTCGCGATCGTCGCGGCCGGCTTCTCCCCGGGAGAGGCGGACCAGCTCCGCCGCTCGATGGCGGCGTGGCGGCGCAAGGGCGGGCTCGAGAAGTTCGAGGAGCGACTCGTCGAAGGCATGCGCAAGCGCGGCTACGGCGAAGCGTTCGCGCGGCAGATCTACCAGCAGATCCTGGGCTTCGGCGAATACGGATTCCCCGAATCCCACTCGGCGTCGTTCTCGCTGCTCGTCTACGTGTCGGCGTGGCTGAAGCGCTACCACCCGGCCGCGTTCACCGGCGCGCTGCTCAACTCGCTGCCGATGGGGTTCTACGCGCCCGCGCAACTCGTCGCCGATGCGCGTCGTCACGGCGTCGAGGTGCGCGGCCCGGACGTCGCGGTGAGCGGGTGGGATTGCGGGTTGGAAAGTAGGGTCAGAGACGACACTCCGTGCAGCGATGGGGTTGGCCACCGTCCTTCCCGGAGTGTCGTCTCTGACCCTACTTTCAGCCACCGTCCTTCCCGGAGTGTCGTCTCTGACCCTACTTCCAGCCACCGTCCTTCCCGGAGTGTCGTCTCTGACCCTACTTCCAGGAGTGTCGTCTCTGACCCTACCCAATGGGGCGCAACCGGACCCGCGCTGCGCCTCGGCCTGCGACTGGTGGGCGGCCTCACTGAAGCGGGCGCGCTGCGCATCGAGGAGGCGCGTCGCGCGCGCCCGTTCCCCGACGTCGCGGATCTCGCCGTGCGCGCGCATCTCGAGCGGCGCGACCTCGAAGCGCTCGCCGACGCCGGAGCGCTCGATTCACTCGCCGGCCATCGCCATGCGGCGGCCTGGGACGTCGCCGGCGTCGAGAAGCTGCCCGGGATGCTGGCCGACGGACGCTTCGACGAGACGGCGCCGCTCCTCACGACGCCCACCGAAGGCGAGGACGTCGTCGCCGACTACCGGCGGCTCGGCCTCACGTTGCGACGCCATCCGGTCGCGCTTCTGCGTCGCGAGCTCGCGAAGCGCCGCCTCGCGACCGCTGACGACATACGGCGCATGCCGCACGGCCGTCTTGCGCGCACCGCCGGCATCGTGATCGGTCGTCAGCGGCCCGACACCGCGAGCGGCGTCGTGTTCGTCACGCTCGAGGACGAGACCGGCGCGACCAACGTCATCGTCTGGCGCGATCTCGGAGACCGCCAGCGGCGCGAGCTGCTGGGCTCGCGCCTGATGGCGGTCTACGGCACCGTCGAGCGCGAAGGCGAGGTCGTGCACCTGATCGCCGGGCGCCTCGTCGACCTCACGCCGCTCCTGGGCTCGCTGCAGACACGGTCGCGGGATTTTCATTGACGCGCGCATGCATCGCGCGGCATTTCACGGCGCCGGGAGTTCGGGCGACGACGGATACACGGCCCAGCGTATGCCTTCGTAAACGAACTGCGGGTAGTTCTGTTGCACCGTCAGCAGTTCGTCTTCCGACGATGTATAGAAGTGGGTCCCGGTAGCGACGTTGAAGAAACGGTGGGTGGGCGCGGTCCCTGGATCGGCACGAAATGCGTGGTAGGCGATTCCTTCGTAGACGAACTGAGGCCACGTTGCCAGGACGTGATTCTTCTCCGCGTCGTCGGCCGTATAAAAATGGACGCTCGTCTGGGAATTGAAGAAGCGGTGGACCGGAAGCGTGCCAGCCGCCGCCGTCGCGAGCACCTGAAAACGCTCGCCTTCGTAGGCGAACTGAGGATAGGTGGCGATCACGAGATCACGCTCGGCGAGGCTCGCCGTGTAAAAGTGCGCGCCCGTCTGCGTGTTGAAGAACCGGTACACGGGCACGAAGGGCAAACCCGACGAAAGGGTGTACTCCCACACACCGGTCGACGTCGCTGCGACGATCGTCGTCCGCTGCGTCGTATCCTTCGGTGGCACCACCCGGAGATCGGTGGCATCGAGCAACTCGGATCCCGGCACGCGCTGCCATGAACTGCTCTTCCACGGCGCCGTCCAGATGCCGGTCGACGTGGCGGCGTACACCTGCGGCGGATTCGCGGCCCAGTCGGCGTCGGCCGCGAAAACGGTGGGCAGGCCCCCCGAGACGTTCACCCAAGTCACTCCACCGTCTTCGGTGTAGTGAACGGGAGCTCCAACCAACATCCGCCGGCCGTCGGCGGGATCGATGCGGATCCACGGGGGACTCCCCGGATTCACTGAAGCCGCCACCCACGACAATCCGCCGTCTGTGGATTTGTAGAATGTCGAGGAATTGAGTACCCCGTCTATTTCGCGTGCGGCTCCACGGAGCCAGACGATGCTCGCGTCCAACGGGTCGAAAACCACACGAAGCGCGCCACGCCCGCCGGCATTGAAGGGTCCCAGAGCCAAGTCCGTGAACGTCGCACCACCATCGTGCGAGACGCCGAGACAACCCGGCAGAATCAAGAACGATAGGATGGTGAAATCACCGAAGCGGATCATCCGATTCGGATCGGAAGGCGCGACGGCCAGACCGTCGCACTTCTTGCCTTCACCGTCGTAGAGCAGCGGGGGAATGTCACGGACCGGAAGCCATGAGCGGCCGCCGTCGATCGATTCGATGAGCTGTGTCTGCGTGCTACCGAGAAGCCGTCCCTCGGCACCCACGCTGGTAAGTCCGCTCCCGAACGGCAAGCCCGCGAGCGTCGCCCACGCGTTGGTCCCGAACTTCTTCGATCGAGAGGGTAGCCGGACGACGAGGTGACCCGGCTGTCCCGGCGCGACCACCAATTCGTCCGTGGCAACGCCGATGAGATCCGTTTCGGCAGCACGCGGCCCGCTCGTGGTCCAGACGTCGACACCAGCATTCGCGATCGTCGCCACGGTAAGCGCCACGACACAAGCGGTTCGCCGCGCAGCGACAGATCCTCGACGGGATTCTGGCAGCTCGAAAAGCGGGAGGTGCGACATAGGGGATCGGCTCCTTCCGTAGCCTAGGCGCCCGTTGACTATACGGCCTTTTGACGACGTCTCGCCGTGTCGGCACGTCGCATTCCTCGGTCGCGTATCCGTCCCTGTAAGATGGTCGTAACGAGAGCACCACCTCCGCAACGGGGTAGCCCGGGTGCGCGGGAGATGGAGTGGCGAAACGCGAATTCGACATCGTGGTGATCGGCGCGGGCGCCGGGGGACTCGTCGTGGCCGCGGGCGGCGCGGCGCTCGGCGCGAAAGTCGCGCTCGTCGAAAAGCACAGGATGGGCGGCGACTGCCTGTGGACCGGCTGCGTGCCGTCGAAGACGCTGATCAAATCGGCGGGCGTCGCGCACGCGATGCGCCACGCCGACCGCTGGGCGATCCCCGCGCACGAACCGCATCCCGACCTCGCCCGCGTGATGGAGCGGGTCGCCGGCGTGATCCGCGGCATCGAGCCGAACGACAGCCCGGAGCGATTCCGCTCGCTCGGCGTGGACGTCGTGCTGGGCGACGGGCGATTCGTCGCACCCGACGCGGTCGAGGTGAACGGACGCCGCCTCACCGGCAAGACGTTCGTGATCGCTACCGGATCGCGTCCCGCGATGCTCCCGATTCCCGGCCTCGTCGAAGCGGGCGCGCTCACCAATGAGACGCTGTTCGACCTCCGCGAGAACGTGCCGCACCTCGTCGTCATCGGCGGGGGCCCGATCGGATGCGAGATGGCGCAGGCGTTCCGCCGCCTCGGCAGCGAGGTCACCGTCGTCGACATTGCGCCGCGCATCCTGCCCCGCGAGGACGCCGACCTGGCCGGCGTCGTGCACGCCCGCATGCTGGACGAAGGCGTGCGCTTCCATCTCGAGGCGTCGATCACGAAGGTCGACGGACGCCGCGGCGAACTTCGCGCGACCGTGCGCCAGAAGGACGGCGCCGAGCGCACGGTCGCGGCGACGCACGTGCTGGTCGCCGCTGGCCGCAAGATCAACATCGACGGCCTGGGCCTCGAAGCCGCCGGCGTAAAGGTCGACGGAGGACGCATCGTCGCGGACGAGCGGCTCCGAACGACCAACCCGCGCATCCATGTCGTCGGCGACGTCGCCGGCGGCTACCAGTTCACGCACCTCGCCGAGCACCATGCGGGGATCGTGCTGCGCCAGGCGATCTTCAAGATGTTCTGGGCGAAGCCCTCGACCGTCGTGCCATGGTGCACCTACACCGACCCCGAGCTCGCCCGTGTGGGTCTCTCCGAGGACGATGCGAAGCAGCGCAACGTGCCGCACAACGTATACCGGTTCGGGTTCGACGAGATCGACCGCGCGCGCACCGAGGGCGAGACCGCGGGCTTCGCGAAACTCGTCACCGATCCGAAGGGCCGCATCCTCGGCGCGGCGATCGTCGGGGCGCACGCCGGCGAGCTGATCGCCGAATGCGTGCTCGCGATGTCGAAAGGCATGAAGGCCGGCGACGTCTCCGCGGCGATCCACGCCTACCCGACGCTGGCGTCGATCAACCGCCGCGCCGCCGATCAGCGTCTCAAGGAAGGACTCACGCCGAGCGCGCGTGGCTGGATCAAGCGCATCTTCGGCCTGCGGGGCGCCTGACGATGGCGAAGACCCGCGAGTCATCGACGCCGTCGGGCCGCTGGTTGAAGCTCGGGCTCGTCGCGCTCTTCGTCGGTGTCGTCGCCGCCTTCTTCGCGCTCGACGGCCAGCGCTATCTCGCCCTCGACACGATCAAGGCGAATCGCGACACGCTCCTCGCGTTCACCGAGCGCCATTTCGTCGGCGCGCTCGCGATCGGATTCGTCGTCTACGTGCTGGCGACGGCGTTCAGCCTGCCCGGCGGTCTCGTGCTTTCGTTGACGATGGGCTTCATCTTCGGCCGCTGGGTCGGCACCGTGCTCGTCGTGATCGCCGCGACGGTGGGCGCGATGATCGTGTTCCTCGCAGCGCGCTACGCGTTCGCGGAGACGGCGCGCAAGCGCCTCGGCTCGCTGGGCGAGAGGATCAACGCCGGCTTCACCGAGAACGCGTTGGCGTACCTGCTGTTCCTCCGCCTCGTGCCGGTGTTCCCGTTCTTCCTCGTGAATCTCGCGCCCGCGTTCACGTCGATCCCGCTTCGCACCTACGTCCTCGGCACGTTTCTCGGCATCATTCCCGGCACGTTCGTGTTCGTGAACCTCGGCCAGACGCTGGGACGCATCGAAACGCTGCGTGGCCTCGTGTCGCCCGAAACGCTCGGCGCGTTCGCGCTGCTCGGGCTCTTCGCGCTGGTGCCGATCGCGATCCGCAGGTTCCGCGCGCGCGGCGACCCCGCGTCGTCCTGAGCGGCCCCCGCGCTTTCCTGCCATCGTTCGCGGATTCCGCCACGCCCGTGTCGCAGGAAGGTCGCCTGTCCATCGTGATCCCGGTTCTCGACGAGGCCGCCGGCATCGGCGCGACGCTCATCGCGCTGGCGGCGTTGCGCAAGGCCGGCCATCAAGTGATCGTCGTCGACGGCGGCAGCCGCGACGATACCGTCGCGCTCGCGCGCCCCCATGCGGATCGCGTCCTCGCGTCGCCGCGCGGCCGTGCGACGCAGATGAACGCGGGAGCAGCGGTCGCGAGCGGCGCGGTTCTCGTCTTCCTGCATGCGGACACACGCCTTCCCGCCGATGCGGCCGAGGCGATCGCGCACGCGCATCACGAAGGCGCACGCTGGGGCCGTTTCGACGTCGTGATCGAGGGCCGCTCCCGATGGCTTCCGATCATCGCCGCGATGATGAACCTGCGCTCGCGCCTCACCGGCATCGCGACCGGCGACCAGGGCCTGTTCGTCGAGCGCGGGTTGTTCGCATCGGTGGGCGGCTTTCCGACCATCGCGCTCATGGAAGACGTCGCCCTTTCCCGGATCCTGCTCTCCCGCGGCGGCCGGCCCGCGTGCCTCGCGTCGCGCGTCCGTACTTCGGGACGGCGCTGGGATCGCGACGGCGCGTGGCGCACGATCGTGCTGATGTGGCGCCTGCGCGCTGCATGGGCGCTCGGCACGGATCCCGAAGCGCTCGCAAGCCGCTATGGACGCCCGAAGGCGGCGCCGCGCGTGTTGCAGGTGTTCGCCAAGGCGCCGCAACCCGGCGCGGTCAAGACGCGACTCGCGCGCGCCCTGGGCGATCGCGCCGCCGTCGAGGCTTACCGCGCGCTGGTCGACCATGCGATGGGTGTCGCCGCCGATGCGAAGGCGCGCGGTATCGTCGCGGCGATCGAGCTCTGGTGCGCGCCGGACGCGTCCGATCCCGCGCTGGTCGCGTGGGCGCGACCAAGCAGCGCGACGCTGCACGCGCAGCGGGGCGCCGACCTCGGCGAGCGCCTGGCGCACGCGCTCGACGACGCGCTCGCGCGCGGCATGGCGCCGATCCTGATCGGCACGGACTGCCCGGCGATCGACGCGAGTTATCTCGCATCCGCGTCGGCCGCGCTCGATGAGAATGCCGCGGTGTTCGGCCCGGTCGAGGACGGCGGCTACGCGCTGGTCGGCGTCACGCGCGGCGTCGACGCGTTCCGCGGCATTGCGTGGAGCACGCCCGCGGTGATGGGTCAGACGCGCACGGCCCTCGAGCGCGCGGGCGTGCGCTGGAGCGAGCTGCCGACGCTTTGGGACGTCGACACGGTCGAGGATCTCGCGCGATGGCGCGACACCCGCCCCGCCGCGCGGTGAATCGACGCTCGAGCTCGACCCGAAATGCCGTCAGGCCTGCTCGGCCGTCGGGCAGGCGACCGATGCGTTCCGCTTCGCCTTCGCGATCGCGATGTTGATCCGCGCCTCGGCAGGGACGCCGTTCTTCACGGCCGTGACCTCGGCGAGGATCGAGACCGCGATCTCGGGGGGCGTGCGGCTTCCGATGAAAAGTCCGATCGGGCCGTGCAGGCGCGCGATCTCTTCCGGCGTCACGTCGAACTCGAGAAGGCGCGCGCGGCGCTTGTCGTTGTTCGCCCGCGATCCGAGCGCGCCCACGTAGAACGCCGGGGACTTCAACGCTTCCATGAGCGCGAGGTCGTCGAGCTTGGGATCGTGCGTGAGCGCGACCACCGCGCAGCGTTCGTCGAGGCGCATCGCACGGACCGTGTCGTCGGGCATCGTGCGCACGAGCGTCACGCCGGGGATGTCCCAGGTCTCCGTGTACTCCTCGCGCGGATCGCAGACGGTGACCTGGTAGTCGAGGCCGACCGCGATCTGGGCCAGGTATTTCGACAACTGCGAAGCGCCGATCACGAGCATCCGGTAGCGCGGTCCATGCACGGTCGAAAGCGTCTTGCCATCGAACGAAAGCCCGTCGGTGGCGTGCGCGGGATGCAGCGTCGCGAACCCGCTCGCGAGATCGAGACGGCGCATCACCAGATGGCCGGACTCGATCTCACGCACGAGCGCCAGGATGCCGGATTCGCGCGTGAGCGGCTCGAGGACGAGCTGGATCGTGCCGCCGCAGGGCAGGCCGAAGCGGCGCGCCTCGTCCGCCGAGACGCCGTAGGTGACCGCCTCGCAGCGCAGCGCCTTCAGGCCCTCTCGCCGCGTACGGTCGACGATGTCGTCCTCGATGCATCCGCCCGACACGGAGCCGACGACGTGCCCGTCGTCGCGCACCGCGAGCATCGCGCCTTCCGGACGCGGCGAACTGCCCCAGGTCTTGACGACGGTGACGAGTAGCACGCGTCGTCCCGCGTCGATCCATTCGGCGCTGCGCTTCAGGACTTCGAGGTCGACGCTGTCCATGCGATGCCCCTAGAAACGCACCCCGCCGCGCGCGGCGAGCCATGCGAGCAACACGACGATCGCGGCCAGCGCCGCGTAGCGCACCCAGGCGCGATCCGGTGCGACCGAATCGCTCATCCTGGGATCGGCAGCGGCGACGCCCGCGGGTTCCGCCACCGAGAGCCGCTCGGCCAGCCGGGCGAAGAAATCGTCGGCGAGCTTGGCCGCGACGCCGTCGATCAGCCGCGAACCGATCTGGGCGATCTTCCCACCGACCTGCGCGCTCGCCGTGTACGCGATGGACGTGCCTTCGCCGGCCGGAGCTAGTTGCACCCTGGCCTCGCCGTTCGCGAAACCGGCGGCGCCGCCCTGCCCGCTGAACTTGAGCGTATAGCCGGTGGGCGGCGTGACGTCAGCGAGCTCGACGCGGCCTGCGAAGCGCGCTGAGACGGGGCCGATCCGGGTGGCGACGGTGGCGCGCCAATGGCCGTCCGCGTCGCGCTCGAACGACTCGCAGCCGGGGATGCACGCCTGGAGCGTCGCCGGGTCGTTGAGCGCCTCCCACACGACGGCGGGTGCGGCGGGAACGATGCGAATATTAGACAATTCCATGAGGGCTGCCACTGGCTCCAGCCATGGGCACGCTCTATGCTACCTCAGCTAGGACCATGGATACCGACACCCACGCTTCCCGCGACACGCGCGACGTCCGCCTCGCCCAGTCGCTGTTGCGACTCGGCGCGAGCGTCGTCGTGCACGCCTCGCTCCCGCTCGCCGACCTCATCGCGCTGGCGCAACAGGCTGCCGAGCGCGGCACCACGCTGACGCTGCGCGGCGCTCACGAGCGCTCGACCGCCGACCTGGAGCGCGTGGCGATGGCCGGCCGCGGCCACGTCGCGTTCGACCTCTCGAACTAGCGCTGCATCGCCTGACGCCGGCGTCCCGCCGGCCGGAACGCCTCGACGAATCGACGGCCGCTGGCCCGGAGCGCTTTCGTCCGCCCGTCGGCAGGGCGCCGATCCCCGGACAACGTCTCCGCCAGCGCCTCGAGCGACGCGAGGTTGTGCACGGGCAGGAAGTCGTCGACCCACGGCAGCATCGCGCGGATGCCCGCAGGCCGGGCCTCGAAGTCGGCGTAGCGCAGCAGCGGGTTCAGCCAGACGAGCCTGCGGCACGATTTCGCCAATCGCTCCATCTCCCCGTCCAAACCCGCCCCCGCCTCGGCGTCGAGCCCGTCGCTGATCAACAGCACGACGGCGTTCTGCGCGAGGAGCCGCCGCGACCAGCGCCGGTTGAACTCGGCGAGCGACGCTCCGATGCGCGTGCCGCCCGCCCAGTCGGCGACCGCGGACGCCACCCGCGCCAGCGCGACGTCGACGTCGCGATGCTTCAGGTGACGCGTGACGTTGGTGAGGCGCGTGCCGAACAGCAGCACGTGCACGCGATGGCGGTCGTTGGTGATCGCGTGCAGGAAGTGCAGCATCATCCGCGTGTAGCGCTCCATCGACCCGGAGATGTCGCACAGCACGACGAGCGGCGGCGTCCGCCGCGTGCGCGCGCGAAACGCGAGCGGCGCGGCCGCGCCGGCGGCGCCCATCGAGCGGCGCAGCGTCGCGCGCAGATCGACGCGCGACCCGCGATCGTCGGGCCTCGTGCGCCGCATCGGCACCTCGGGCAGCGGCAGGCGCAGCCGCGCGATCATGCGCTTGACCTGCGCGAGCTCGCCGGCGGTCATCGTCGCGAAGTCGTGCGTCTGCAACACTTCGCGCGGCGAGAACGTGAACGCGGCGTCGAGCGTCACCTCGTCGTCGTCCTCGCGCGGCGCGTCGTCGGCCGGCGGCGCCATCGCCTGCGCGATGCGCGCCGGGATGTCGGGCAGCGTCGGTTCGTCGCCGGTGCGGCCCTTGACGCGCGGCAGCAGCGCGGCGGCCATCCGTTCGAGCAGCTTGGGATCGCGCCAGAACAAATCGAACGCCTGCTCGAACAGCTCGAGATGTTCTCGGCGCGAGCACAACACGGCCGCGAGCGCCTCGCGGAAATCGCCACGGTGCGCGACGCCTACCGCTTCGACGGCCGCGAGCGCGTCGATGACCTTCGCCGGGCCGAGCGGCAGCCCGGCGCCGCGCAGCACGCGCACGAAATGCAGGACGTTCTCGGCGAGATGGCCGCGCGGCGGAAGCGCGACGAACCCCGTGCCGCGGGCGATCGTTCCGGGAGGTCCGCTCGCCACGGCCGGTCAACCGTCGCTAGACGGTGAGCTTCTTCAGCGTCTCGGGCGAGCGAATCACGGCCTTCTGGCGCGACGGCGGCGCGCCGTAGAGGCCGGCCGGCGGCAACGTCTCGAGCCGCACGATCGCATCGCCGACCGAGCAACCCGCGTCGAAGCGCACGCGCACCTCGTCGCCGGTCGAGCCGGCCGGCGCGAGGCAGCTCTTGCCGAGCTTCGCGTTGATCGGCGCGAGGATGCCGTTGGCGACGAGATCGACGGCGGGGCCGGAGCCCGCGAGATCGAGGTCGAACGTGCGCGGCGATGCGCCGGCGCGCGCGCGCACCGACAGGACGCTCGGCAGCGCGACCAGCTCGCGCAGCAGGAGATCGGGGAGCCTGCCTTCCGGCAAGCCGTCGACGACCAGCGCGACGCGCCGGGCCGCCGGGCTCACGTGCTTCAGGAAGAAGTCGCGCGAGAACGCATCGGCGACGCGCGTGCCGATCGCCTTCAGCGCTTCCTCCTCGGTCGCCCAGCTTCCGGTGCCGGCCGGGAGCGTCGTGTCGTGGTAGATCTCCTCGCCGGTCGCGCGATCGACCGCCTTGACCGTCCAGGAGGTCAGCGCGAACTTGTTCACGACGATCCCCGACGCTTCGAGGCGCGTCGACAGGCGCTTCAAACGCGCTTCTCCGGTCACCGAGAAATCCGCCGCCTTGCCCGCATCGGGCGCGTCTTCGCTCCAGGTGCGGAATCCGAATGCCTTGATGCGCTCCTTGATCAGGTTCTCGGCCACCGGCGAGCGCTGTGCCGCCGCGTCGAGGCGATCGGCGTCGCGCGTGGCGATCGCGATCGAGATGCGCGGATCGCCGTGAGCGCGGATGAGTTCGATCCGCTCGCGCGCGGTCATCTCGTTCAGCGACTTCTGCAACGCCTTCACGTTGACGACCGCTTCGGTCGTCATCGTCGCGAGCCCGTCCTTGCCGACGACGGGCGCGCTCTCGCGCACGACGGCGCGGATGAAGTCGCCGCTCATCGGGGCCATCCGCGCGCCGACCGCGTCGTAGTTGGTCGTGAGCGACGTCCGGTCGGCGAGGAGGCCGAGCGCCTTGTCGATGACCTGTCCACGGGCATCGGCGCGCAGGGCCGCCTGCCACCTTGAAGGGTCACCTTGGTAGCGCGGGTCGCCCGGATCGGCCCAACCGGTCGCGGCGATCACGACGCTTCCCGTCTCGGTCGGGGACGCGGAGGCCGGCGCCCCGGTCGAGGCCGACGAGGCTGCCGCCGCCGGCGGCGTCGCCTCGGGCGCGGTCGAGGACGCGGCAGGCAGCGCGCCGATCCTGCCGAGGTTGCTCGCCGAATGCTGCATGAACCACCACAATCCCCCGGCGGTCGCGAGCGCCACCACGCCCACCGCGAACGCGATGGCCGGCACGTTCGAGCGCGCCGCGATGATCGTCGTGCCACCCGCTCTCGCGTACGCGGGTGCGCGAGGAGGCGATGCGGCCGGCGCGGGCGTCGCCGCCGGCGCGACTGCACGTTCGACGGGAGCCGGCACCGATGCCGGCACCGGAGCGGCAGGCGGGTCGGCGGGCCACACGCTCGGTGCGTTGCGAGCGGCGCTCGGCGCTACGAACGTCGCTTCGCCATCGTACGAGGGGACGGCAGCCGCGCCGACGCGGGGCGCCGACGAGACGCGCGGGCCCGCGAGCGCGCGCAGCGCGGCCGCGAACTCCGCGGCGCTCGCGTAGCGATCGTCGGGTTTCTTCGCGAGCGCCCGCTTCACGATCGCGTCCATCGCGTCGGGCAACTGCACGTTGAGCGTCGACGGCGCCAGCGGCTCCTCTTTCAGCACTTTCTGCATGGTCGTCGTGGTCGCGGCGCCGCCGAAAGGCCGCTCGCCGGTGACGAACTGATAGAGGATCACGCCGGTCGAAAACACGTCGGTGCGCGCGTCGACCGGCAGGCCCAGGATCTGCTCGGGCGACATCGAGCTCGGCGTTCCCATCACCGAGCCGGCCTGCGTCAGCGACGAAGAGTCGAGGTGCGCGATGCCGAAGTCGGCGACCTTCACCGTTCCGTCTTCCTGCACGAACACATTGGCAGCCTTGATGTCGCGATGCACGACGCCGTGGCGGTGCGCGTAGTCGAGCGCGTCGAGGATCTGCGCGGTGAGCCGGATCGCTTCGGCCGTCGCGAAGCGCTCGCCCGCATCGAAGCGCGACTTGAGATCGCGGCCGGCGACGAACTCCATCGCGATGTAAGCGGTTCCCGCATCGTCGCCGAAATCGAAGATCGACACGATGTTCGGATGATGCAGGCGACCCGCCGCCTCGGCCTCGCGCCGGAAGCGCGCGATCACGATCGGCGCCTCGGCGCGGTCGAGCTGATCCTCGCGAATCGTCTTCAGCGCGACGACGCGCTTGATCAGCGGGTCGTACGCCTCGTAGACGACGCCCATCGCGCCGCGCCCGAGCTCGCGCCTGATCTCGTATCTGCCGAGCGATTGTCCGGTTGCCATCCGTCGTTCCAGCGCGTCAAAACGCCGACGCCGGCGTCGGACGGCGTAGCGACCTGCCCGGCGCGCGAATCACCGTCGCGCGCCCGACGGGCCGCCCCGAGGGCGCGGTGCCCCCTGGGGGGCGGCGAACGCAACGTAGCGAAGTTCGCTTCGGGGGGATCTCCCCGCGCCCGACGGGCCGCCCCGAGGGCGCGGTTCCCCCTGGGGGGCGGCGAACGAAGCGTAGCGAAGTTCGCTTCGGGGGGATGTCACCGCACCCGACGGTCCGCCCCGAG
>JBDTNO010000092.1:0-13112 GCA_039933715.1 Betaproteobacteria bacterium | reverse complement strand
GGATCACACCGCCCGCCGGGCCGCCCCGAGGGCGGTGGCCCCCTCGGGGGGAAGCGCGCGCAGCGCGCTGCGGGGGGATCACCACCCCCACCCGATCCGACGTCGCTTTCGATCAATACCGCGACGGTGCGGGCGCAGTGGGGGCTCGCCGAGATCATCGACGGGCTCGCGCGCGCGGGCATCCGCGGCATCTCGCCGTGGCGCGACCAGGTGGCGAAGCTCGGACTCGACGAAACCGCCCGACGCATTCGCGACGCCGGGCTGACGGTATCCGGCTACTGCCGCGGCGGCATGTTCACCGCGATCGACGGTGTGGGGCTCGCCGCCGCGCACGACGACAATCGCCGCGCGGTCGACGAGGCGGCGGCCGTCGGCGCGCGTTGCCTCGTGCTCGTCGTCGGCGGGTTGCCGAAGGACGCGCAGGGACGGCCGGCCTCGCGCGACCTCGGCGCGGCGCGCGGCATGGTGCGCGACGGCATCGGAGCGCTGCTCGACCATGCGCGCGCGATGCGCTTGCCGCTGGCGATCGAGCCGCTGCATCCGATGTACGCGGCCGATCGCGCCTGCGTCAACACGCTCGCACAGGCGAACGACCTGTGCGACGAGCTGGCGCCCGACGACGGCGCCGCGCTCGGCGTCGCCGTCGACGTCTATCACGTGTGGTGGGATCCCTCCCTCGAGCGGGAGATCGCGCGCGCCGGACGCCATGGACGCCTCCACGCCTACCACCTGTGCGACTGGCTCGTGCCGACGATCGACCTCCTCAACGATCGCGGCATGATGGGCGACGGCGTGATCGATCTGCCGCGCATCCGCGGGTGGATGGAAGCGGCCGGGTATCGCGGCATGCACGAGGTCGAGATTTTCTCGGCGCGGTGGTGGGCCGAACGGGGGGACCGCGTGCTCGCCACCTGTCGCGCACGACATCGGCGATCCTGCTAGGGAAGCGCGCTTCCGCTCGGCCGCCCCGCATCTCTTGCTCGGAACCGTCCCTCGTGCGCCGCACCGATCGACGCCGGCGCTTCGCGGCGCCATCGTGCGCCATGGTCGACGCGAACACGGGTGCCGCGGGCTCGAAAATCAGGCTGGTGCCGCTCGAGAAGGTCGCGGGCAGCTTCAAGTCGGGCGAGCTGCGGCAGGTCGTCAACGGACTACGCGGGTCACGCTCCGGCCCGACGAGTCCACCGGTTCGTTCGCGCCGCTGTCGCATCAGCGCCCACAAAGATCCAGGGGAAGCTCCAGCGATTGCAGCACCTCGCGCGTCGTCTCCCGCTCGACGAACGCGACGATGCGCGGCAGCTTGCCGGACTCTTCCGGAACCGGAAGCGTCGCGGCGAGCGACATCGCGCCCGATGAGTCGGCGCTCCCGCCCTTCGCGAGTGCGCGCACGACATGATCGTGCGACAGCGTGACACCGCGATTCTCGCCCCGCTTCACGTCGGTGACGTGTCCGCTGTCCGTGTACGCGACGACGATGCGCGCGCCGGCGCGATCCGGTGCCTGCGGCACCTGCGCCGTGGCGGACACGACGATGCGGCCACGCTCGCGCACGGCGCGCAATGCGATCGTCGCGCGCGCCGGCGCGTCCGCGGCCTTGCCGATCTCGCCAGCGCCGTCCCCGCCGCGCAAGGCGTCGAGATCGCGCCCCTGCAACGTCAGCTGCGGCGTGTAGACCGACGCGCTGCGCGTCGCGCGCGCCAGATCCTGCTGACGCTGCGACCATTCGTGCTTCGCGAAGCGGTCGGGCCAACCGAGCCGGTCCCAGTAGTCGACGTGGAACGCCAGCACGCCCGCCCGGGCCGGGCCTGTCGCGGGAAAGGTGCGGCTCAACCACCGGTCCGCGGGCGGACAACTGTCGCATCCCTCGGACGTGTAGAGCTCGACGAGCGGCAGCGTGCGCGCGCCGCTCTCGACCTTGCAGCCGCCATCGAGGATTTGCGCAGGTGCGGCGGTGCACCATGCGAGGGCGATGAGCGGAATGGCGCGGATCGTGTTCATGCGGGATGGGTCGCGCGGCGACCGCCTCCCCTTACGAAAAATCGATGTCCGGGCGTGCTAGCATCGTCGCCACCGTGCGTGGCTCCGGGCGCGCGGCAACCGTCGATCGGGGATAAGACCATGGGCATCATGAGCATCATCTGGATGATCATCATCGGATTCGTCGTGGGCCTGCTCGCGCGATTCTTCTATCCGGGGGCGATCAACCTCGGGTTCTGGATGACGACGCTGCTGGGGGTCGGCGGCTCGGTCGTCGGCGGCATCATCGGCGGGCTGTTCTCGCGCTCGCCCGACGGCAGGTTCCACACTGCGGGCATCATCATGTCGATCATCGGCGCGATCATCCTGCTCTGGGCCTACCTCAACTTCTATCCGAAGTGACGCCGCGCGGCGAGCCCGTCGCCGGTGCGCCGGCGCTCGCCGACATCGAAGCGGCGGCGCGGCGCGTCTACGCGGCGATGCCGCCCACGCCGCAGCTCGCCTGGCCGCTCCTCGCCGAGCGCGCCGGCACCGAGGTCTGGGTCAAGCACGAGAACCATACGCCGACCGGCGCCTTCAAGGTGCGCGGCGGGCTGAACATCGTCGGCCAGCTCTCCGAGTCGTCCGCGCGCCCAGTCGGCGTGATCAGCGCCACGCGCGGCAACCACGGCCAGAGCCTCGCGTTCGCGTCCCGGCGTCACGGGCTTTCCTGCACGATCGTCGTCCCGCGCGGCAACTCGCCTTCGAAGAACGCGTCGATGCGCGCGCTGGGCGCCACGCTGATCGAGCATGGCCGCGACTTCGACGAGGCGCGCGTGCATGCGCACGGGCTCGCGCGCGAGCGCGGGCTCGCGTTCGTCGGGCCGTTCGAGCCGCCCATCGTCGCGGGCGTCGCGACCTACGCGCTCGAGCTCTTCCGCGGCGCGCCGCCGCTCGATCGCGTGTACGTACCGATCGGCTGCGGTTCCGGCGCATGCGGACTGATCGCCGCGCGCGACGCGCTCGGGCTCGCGTCCAAAATCATCGGCGTCGTGTCGACGCGCGCCAACGCGTACGCGCAGTCGTTTCGCGCGCGCCGCCCGATCGAGACGGAATCGGCCGACACGATGGCCGACGGCATGGCGGTACGCGTGCCGGTCGCCGCAGCGCTCGAGGTCCTGTGGCGCGGAGCGGACGACATCGTCGAGGTCGACGATGCGGCGGTGGGCGCCGCGATGCGCGCGCTCTTCGACGACACGCACCAGGTCGCCGAGGGCGCGGGGGCGGCGCCACTGGCCGCGCTGCTCGCGGATCCCGGTCGAAAGGGCCAGCGCTGCGCGGTCATCCTGTCCGGCGGCAACGTCGATCGGCCGGTGTTCCGCAGCGTGCTCGACGGAAGCTGAATCGCGCGGCAGGAGAAACACGCAGCCCGTACGCGGGCAAAACGAAGTTCTAGTTCCGCGCCACGCGCGTCTGCGACTGCTCGCGCAGGTATTGCGCCAGATAGTAGAGCGATCCCGCCGACTTGCCGGTCGATCCCGATCCCTTCCAGCCACCGAACGGCTGGTGGCCCGGCCAGGCTCCGGTCGTCGCGCCCTGCGGGCGATTCGCATACGCGACGCCTGCCTCGATCGTCGCGAAGAATCGCTCGGTCTCTTCCGCGTCCCCGTAGAAACCGGCGGTGAGCGCGTAGTCGCTGGCGTTGGCGAGCGCGATACCAGCGTCCACCGTCTCGACCGGCGCCACCATCACGAAGGGCACGAACAATTCGTCCGACCACAGGGGATGGTCGAGCGGCGCCCGCGCGATCGTGGGTGCGACGAAATGGCCGTGCGCGAGGTCCGCGTGGTCGAGCCGCTCGCCGCCATGAACGATCGCGCCCGAGGCGCCGAGCGCGTGCACACGCGCGACTGCATCCTCGTAGCGCGCAACCGCCGCACCGTCGATGACCGGCCCCATCCAGTTCTCGCGCACCGTCGGATCGCCGACCGGCACGCGCGAGGCGGCCTGGTGCAGCGCGGCGACAAAATCGGCGAATCGCGTATGGTCGACGTAGATGCGCGAGCACGCCGAGCATTTCTGCCCCGAGAGGCCGAACGCCGAGCGCGCGATGCCGGTGATCGCCTCACCGAGGTCGGCGTGCCGGCTCACGATCGCCGCGTTCTTTCCGCCCATCTCGGCGATGCAGGGACGCGGCCAGCGCCCGTGCGCGAACGTGCGCACCAGGTGCATGCCTACCGCGTGGCTGCCGGTGAACGTCGCTCCCGCGACACGCGCATCGCGGATCAGCGCTTCCCCGATCGCCGCGCCGCTGCCGGTGACGAGGTTGAACGCGCCGGGCGGAACGCCGGCGTCGCGCAGCGCGAGCGCGAAGAGGCGCGCGCTCCACGGCGTCGCGCTCGCGGGCTTCAGCACGACGGTGTTTCCGCAGACGAGCGCCGCCCCGGTGGGCCCACCCGCGAGCGCCAGCGGGAAGTTGAACGGCGCGATCACCAGCCACGGGCCCCACGGCTTCATCACGCTCGTGTTCTCGCTGGTGAAGCCGGGCACCGGATCGCGCGCCATCGCGTGCACGTAACCGTCGTTCGCCTCCATGCGGTCGCAGGCATAGCGGATGAGATCGGCGGTCTCCTGGGCCTCGCCGAGCGCCTCCATCCGGTTCTTGCCGACCTCGAGCGCGAGCACCGCCCCGATCGCGTAGACGCGTCCCTCGATCAGGTCCGCCGCGCGACGCAGGATCGCGACGCGCTCGCGCCACGGCGTCGCCGCCCAGACGGGAAACGCACGTGCGGCGGCGGCCAGCGCAGCGGACGCATGCGATGCGTCGCCGGACTGGAAGCGGCCGAGCACGACGCGCCGGTCGATCGGGCCGTGCACGGCGAACTGCGTCGCCGCGCGCACATCCTCGCCGTCGATCCACATCGCATGCTCGGCGCCGAGCGTCGAGCGCACGGCGCGCAGCGCGTCGTCGAAGTGCCGGTGCAGCGACTCCGGCGGATCGAACATCGTGGAATAGGTCAGGCGGAACATCGGAAAAGCGGCCATGGGCGATGGGAAAGGCGCGTCGCGTTCGGCCGCCCGCATCTCCTATCGCCGGTCGCCCATCGCCGCGTTTCAGACCAGGTCGGCGGCCGGTCCCAGGATCTGCTCGCGCAATTCGCGATAGCGCGGCATTTGCGGCGGATAGATGGCGATGTACTTGACCTGGGCGGCCTGCAGGCAGCGCTGCTTGATGATCTCGAGCTTCTGGTCGCGCGGATTGGTGACCTGATCGGGCTCCTTCGCGTCGACGATCGCGACGATCGTCATGTCCTTGTCGCAGACGACGAAGCCGACGTGCTGGTTCGCGATCTTGCGGAACGCGCGCAGCCGCTCCATGCCCTGCGGGCCGATCTTCACTTGCAGCACGTCGGAGAGACGGATCTTCGCGAAGATCTCGTGGCGCGGGAACGCGGCCTTCAGCAGCAGGAATACGACGCTCTCGGCCTTGGTGAGGAAGCGCGGCCGCAATAGATACAGCCCGGGCAGCTCGGCGGACGACAGGAGCCGCGTCGTCTCGCCTTCGGTCCACTGCGCGACCGTGTTGGGGTTGTCGGGCCCGCCGCGCGTGGTCGGACCGCCGACGCTGCGATTGCGCCGGACGAGCCCGACGATCACCGCGACCGATAGCGCCGCGATCGCGAGCGCGAACAGGATGCCGGAAGTCATGTTGTGGTGCGCGCGTTGTTTCCACTTTCCGACCGCGCGCGAAGTCCTCTCTCTACGTGCTTGTTTTTTCCGTGCTTTCGGCGGGAAATCCCGCGAAGTCTACCGCATGCGCGCCTGTCGCGGCCTCCCGGCACAGTGCGCCGCCCGGACATTCGCCGAACCGGCCCTCCGGGTGTCGTCACCAGACCGGGTTGTCCGGTCGAGGGCCGGCTCCACAGCCAGTCAAGGCCCGGTCCGGCCGGGCGAACGCCGCGCGCCGACGTGTCGAGGAGGCCTCCATGGCCGTCGACGCACGCATCGAACCCTCGAGCCTGCAGGCACCTGCCTCGCGAGCGCTAACCTGGAAGGATTCCGCCCGGAACCCCCGGGCGACGAACCCGATCGCGCCGGTCGGCATCGTCGGGATGCCCCCGCACTGTCGAGGACGTCCGGCGAGGCGTGGGCTCCGACGCGGCGACCGTGCAGCTCGCGCCGGTGCTCGCGCTCGTCGTCGAGCTGCAGCGCTACCTGCTGGCCGGTCGGACCGCCGGAGCGGTCACGGTTGACGCGAATGCACCGCTAGCGCGCGTCGCCCGGCGGCGCGCCTTCGAGCGTGGGCAGCACGCGCGCCCAGGTGTTCTCGAGGTGGCGCGTGACCAAGGCGGCCAGCGCGTCGCCGTCGCGCTTTTCCAGGCTCACGATCATTTCCTCGTGCTCGGCGAGCGCGGCCGCCCACTTCGGCGGCTGCTCGTTGCCGATATAGCGGATGCGTTTCATGCGCGACTGGATCGACGCGTGCGCTTCCGCGAGCGTCGGGTTGCCCGCGAGCTTCAGGAACGCCGAGTGGATCTGCTGGTTGAGCTTGAAGTACTCGAGCCGGTCGCGCACCGCGTAGCGCTCGACCATCCGGTCGTGCAGGCGCCGCACCTCGGCGATGTCGGCATCGGACGCGACGCGGCAGGCCGTGCGCGCGGCGAACGCTTCCAGCATCGCGAGCACGTCGAGCATGTCGCGCACGTCCTTCGGCGCGAAGCGGCGCACGATCGCGCCGCGCGACGCGACGAGCTCGACCAGGCCCTCGCTCGCCAGGAACTTGAGCGCCTCGCGCAACGGCGTGCGCGACACGCCGAGCTGGGCGCCGAGCTGGCCTTCGTGGATGCGCGCGCCCGCCACCAGCACGCCCTCGATGATCAGGTCGCGCACGCGGCCGACCACCTGGTCGTGCAGGCTGCGCCGGGCGATCGGCGCAGGGGCGTCGTTCGGCGTCGGGTCGCGGACCGAGGACTCCATGGGCCGGGCTGTCCCCCTGAGGCACGGGGCGGGATCTCTGCCGTCGGCAGGGCCACGCTGCATGCTGCATTCAGTATACACATGGCGATTTTCTCGGCATACTGGAAAAAATCGAGGCGCGGTCCCCTGGGGACCCGACGCCCGGAACGGAAGGCACGCATGGAGGAGGCGACGACCCTGGCGAAGGCGACGTCCGGCGCGACCGGCGGACTGCCGTTTCCCATCGTCGATGCCCACCAGCACTTCTGGGACCCGGGCCGCCATTACTACCCGTGGCTCAACGACGAACCGCCGATCCCGTTCCGCTACGGCGACTACCGTCCGATCCGGCGCCGCTACCTGCCGGCCGACTACCTGACCGATGCCGGGCCGTTCCGGGTCGAGAAATCCGTCTACGTCGAAGCCGAATGGGATCCGCGCGATCCGCTCGGCGAGATGGATTACATCGAGACGCTGCGGCGCGAGCACGGTTTGCCGAGCGTTGCGGTCGCGCAGGCGTGGCTCGATCGCGACGATGCGCCGCTGTTGCTCGCGCGGCACGCGGCGCGGCCGTTCGTGCGCAGCGTGCGGCACAAGCCGCGCGCGAACGAAACGCCGAACGAGGGATCGCCCGGCGGGATGACCGATCGCGCGTGGCGCGAAGGATTCGCGCACCTGGCGCGCGAGGGTCTGCGCTTCGACCTGCAGACGCCGTGGTGGCACCTGCCCGAGGCGGCGCGGCTGGCCGCGGACTTCCCCGGCACGACGATCGTGCTCAATCACGCCGGACTGCCGGCCGACCGCACTCCCGCCGGCATCGACGGCTGGAAGAGCGCGATGACGCAACTCGCCGCATGCCCCAACGTCGCGGTCAAGATCTCGGGTCTCGGCCAGCGCGGCCAGCCCTGGACGGTCGACGCGAATCGCGACATCGTGCGCGGCGTCGTCGACGCGTTCGGCGTGACGCGCTGCATGTTCGCCAGCAACTTCCCGGTCGACAGCCTGTGCGGATCGTTCGCGACGATCTTCGGCGGCTTCCGGGACATCGTCGCGGACTTCGAGCCCGACGAGCAGCGCGCGCTCTTCCGCGACAACGCGATCCGCGTCTACGACATCCGATGAACGACGCGCGCCCTTCGATCGGTTACGTCGGCGTCGGCCTGATGGGCCTGCCGATGGTCACGCGCCTCGTGTCGCTCGGCTATCCGGTGCGCGCGTACGACATCGTCGCCGCCCGCAACGACCTTGCGCGCGCGGCCGGGGCATCGGTCGCGACCTCGCCGGCCGATGCGGCGCGAGGCGCCGATCTCGTGCTGCTGAACCTGCCGACGACCGAGGCCGTCGAGGAAGCGGCGTTCGGCGCGCACGGCGTCGCGAGCGCGATTTCGCCGCCGCGTCTCGTCATCGACTTCTCGACCGTGAAGGTCGACAAGGGCCGCATGTTCGCCGCGCATCTGCGCGAGCGCACCGGCTGCGGCTGGATCGACGCGCCGGTGTCGGGCGGCCCGCCTGCGTCGGGGACCGGCAGCCTCACCGTCATGGCGGGCGGTACGCCCGACGATCTCGCGCGTGTCGCGCCGCTGATGAAGGACCTTGCGGCGCGGTTCACCCCGATGGGGCCGTCGGGAAGCGGGTTGGTGGCGAAGATGATCAACCAGCTCATCGTCGGCTGCACGCATGCGGTGATGGCCGAGGCGCTCGTGATAGCCGAGGCGGCCGGCATCGACGCCGCGCGCATCCCCGAGTGCCTCGCCGGCGGGCACGCCGACGGGACGTTGCTGCAACGGCTGTATCCGCGCATGGTCGCGCGCGACTTCGCGCCGCAGGGCTACGCGCGCCAGCTCCTCAAGGACCTCGAGATGGTCAGCGAGTTCGCCGGCGGCATGAAGGCGCCGGCGCCGATGGCCGGCGAGGCGCTGTCGCTCTACCGGATGCTGATCCATCTCGGATACGCCGAGCTCGACACGTCGGCGGTATTCAAGCTCTACGAGCGCGGTTGACGCTCGAACGATTCGACAGGACGCGCAAGCGCCCGATTCCACGAGGAGGAAGGTCATGCAATCGAAGGTCCGCATCGGGGCGCCGCTCGCCGCGCTCGCCGTCGCCGCCCTGCTCGCCGCGCCGCTCGCGCACGCGCAGGTCAAGCTCCGCTACGCGCATGTCGGCGTCGCCAACGCGCCGCAGACGCTCTACGCCGACGAGGTCGCCAAGCTCGTCAAGGAGCGCACCAACGGCCGCATCGAGATCCAGGTGTTCCCGAACTCGCAGCTCGGGGGCGTCGGCGAGCTCGTCGACGGCGTCAAGTCGGGCGCGATCTCGATGGGCCACCACGACTTCGCGTCGCTGGGCAAGATCGTCTCGGACACCGCGGTGTTCAACACGCCGTTCGTCTACCGCGACGCCGCGCACGCGATGCGCGCGACCGATCCGCGCCAGTCGCCCGCGCTGCAGAAGATCAACCAGCAGCTGATCGACAAGGGGAACATGCGCATCGTCGCCGCGCTGTTCCAGGGCACGCGCGAGCTGACGAGCAAGGAGAAGGTGCTCTCGCCCAAGGACATGGCGGGCAAGAAGTACCGCGGCGTGCCGATCAAGCTGTGGTCGTCGATGCTGACCGGCATGGGTGCCGTCGCCACGCCGGTCGAGGTGTCCGAGCTCGCCACCGCGCTCGCGACGGGGCTGGTCGTCGGCCAGGAGAACCCGCTGCCGAACATCTACAACCTCAAGCTCTACGAGGTGCAGAAGTACGTGATGATGACCAACCACATGCAGTCGGTGCTGTCGGTCTTCGTCAACGAGCGCGTCTACCAGTCGATTCCCGCCGCCGACCGCAAGATCATGGAGGACACGATGATCGAGGTCGGCATGAAGACGCTCGACTGGGACCGTGACACCGCCGCCAAGTACCGCAAGGACCTCGAGGGGAAGGGCATGGTGTTCGTCGAGGAGAAGGACGGGCTCGACGTCGAGGCGTTCCGAAAGGCCGTGCTGGCGCAGGTCAACAAGGACTTCCCGGAGTGGACCGGCTACATCGAGCAAATCCGTGCCGTGAAGTAGGCGCGGCCTGTTGCTCGCGCCAACGGCGGTCGCGAAAGACGGGCAGGCGAAGCCCGCCCGTCTTTCCGGCCAAATCACAACCCGTCCCGCGAGGACGATAGCGGCGCGAGCGCCTTCGCCATGAACCTGACGGCGGTTTGATGAAAGTCCTGCGAGCCGTACGCGCGATCGTGCGGTGGGTTTGCCTGGCGCTCCTCGCCATGCTCATCCTGACGCCGCTCGCGCAGATCCTGATGCGTGGCGTCTTCAACGTCCCGATGTCGGGCGCCGAGGAGCTCGCGCGCTATTTCCTGATCACCCTCACGTTCGTCGCCGGCTCGTACGTGACGCTGGAAGGCGGGCAGATCCGGATGGAGGAGCTGCAGGCGGTGGTGCCGCCGCGGCCGCGCTGGCTGCTGCAGCTCGGCATCGAGCTTTGCGGGATCGCGATGTTCGGTGTCCTGTTCACCGCCGGCGTCATCACGACGCTCGACAACCTGAGCAACCAGACGCCGACCCTCGAGATGCCGTTCTGGCTCTTCATGGCGCCGCTCGTCGTCGGCTCGGCGCTGCTGGTCGTCGAGACGGCCGGAACGCTCGTCCATACGTGGCGCCGCAAGCGCCCCGAGGACAAGCAGACCGTGCTGACCTGAAGGCGCGCACCATGGACGGTTTCATCGTCGTGTTCTCGTTCGTCGCGCTGTTCGTGCTGGGCTTCCCGGTCGTGCTCGCGATCGGGATCCCGTGCATCGTCTACATCCTGGCCAAGGGCCTGCCGGTCGACCTGATCGCGCAGCGGACGCTCTACGCGCTGGACTCGTTCCCGCTGGTCGCCGTGCCGGTGTTCCTGTTCGTCGGCAGCCTGATGAACAGCGCCGGCATCTCGCGCTACATCTACAAGTTCGCCGACACCGCGTGCGGCCGGATGCCGGGCGGGCTCGCGCAGGTCAACATCTTCGGCAGCCTGATCTTCGCCGGCATGTCGGGCTCGGCGCTCGCCGACATCGGGGGCCTTGGCCGCATCGAGATCGACGCGATGAAGAAGAAGGGCTTCTCGCCTGCGTTCGCCGCGGCGGTGACGTCGAGCTCGGCGATCGTCGGACCGATCTTCCCGCCGTCGATCCCGTTGATCATCTACGGCACGGTCACCGGCGTTTCGGTGATCCAGCTGCTGCTGGGCGGCATCCTGCCGGGCCTCCTGTGCGTGGCGATGCTGATGCTGATGACCGGGTGGCTGGCGATGCGTCGCGGATACCCGCGCGCCTCGCGCTATCCCACCTGGAAGGAACTGTGGCGCGATTTCAAGCCCGCGGCGCCGGCGATCGCGGCGCCGGTGATCCTGATCGTCGGCATGCTGCTCGGCTATTTCACGCCGACCGAGATCGCCTCGGTCACCGTGCTCTACGCGATCCTGATCAGCAGCCTGTTTTACCGCGAGCTCACGCTGAAGGGGCTGCTCGACGCGTCGTTCGAGACGATCCGGGCATCGGCCGGTATCCTGCTGATCGTCGCGGTCGCGGCACTTTTCGGCTGGATCCTGTCGGTCGAGCAGGTTCCCCAGCTGCTCACGGGGTGGATGCTCGGGATCTCGACCAACCCCACCGTGTTGCTATTCATCGTCAACCTGCTGCTGCTGGTCGTGGGCATGTTCCTGGACAGCACTACCGCGATCCTGGTGATCGCGCCGATCATCGCGAAGCCGCTCGTGGCGGCAGGGGTCGATCCGGTGCACCTCGGGATGGTCGTCGTCTTCAACCTGATGATCGGCCTCCTGACGCCGCCGATGGGCCTCGCGCTGTTCCTGGTCGGAGACATCGCGCGCGTCACGATGAAGGAGGTGCTGCGGGAGATGGCGCCGTACTACATCCCGCTGGCGGTCACGCTGCTCCTGATCACCTACGTTCCGTGGATCACGACGTCGCTCCCGAATTGGGCGCTCGGCAACTGAAGCGTTCCCGCCTGGAGCCGCCGTGAACGACCACTCCCCGCCCGTGATCGCGCTCGCCATCGGCGATCCGGCCGGCATCAGTCCCGAGCTGACCGCCAAGGTCGTCGCGCTCGAAGACGCGCGGGCCGCCGCGCGGATCGCGGTGATCGGCGACCTGCGCGTGTTCGATGCCGGCGCGAAGCTCGCCGGCGTGGCGCCGGATCTCGACCGCATCGGGCCGAACGACAGGATCCCGGTGAGCGACCGACCGGTGTTCATCGACCTCTGCCACCTCGACCCCTCGACGGTCGAGCGCGGCGTGCCGTCCCGCGCAGGCGGCATGTTCGCGCTCGCGAACTACCGCCATGCGCTGGAGCGCGCGGCGCGCGGCGAAGTCGCCGCGGTGTGCTTCACGCCGTTCAACAAGCAGTCGATGCGCATGGCGGACGACCGCTACGACGACGAGATCGGCTTCACCGCGGGCGTGCTTGGCGTCACCGGGCCGGCGACCGAGTTCAACGTGCTCGACCGCCTGTGGAACGCGCGCGTGACCTCGCACGTGCCGATGGCCGAGATGCCGAAGCTCCTGTCGATCGACGGGATCATCGGCGCGCTGGCGCTCACCAACCAGGCGCTCGAGGCGGCGGGGTTCCATCCCCCGCGCATCGCGGTCGCGGCGCTCAACCCTCACGCCGGCGACGGCGGCAACTTCGGACGCGAAGAAATCGACATCATCGAGCCCGCCGTGCGCGCCGCGCAAGCGAAGGGCATCCGGTGCGAGGGACCCTTCCCCGCCGACACCGTGTTCGTGCGCGCGCGCCGCGGCGACTACGACGCGGTGCTCACGATGTACCACGACCAGGGCCAGATCGCGATGAAGCTCATGGGCTTCGAGCGCGGCGTCACGCTGCTCGGCGGCTTCCCGTTCCCGATCTGCACGCCGGCGCACGGCACCGCGTACGACATCGCGGGCAAGGGGATCGCGAACATCGGTGCGACGCGCGCGGCGGTGCTGATGGCGGCGGCGATGGCGCTACGATCGATCGCGCGGCGCGCGCCCGAGCGCGACATTCGGCCCACCGCCTAGCTTTGTGGGTCGGGCTTCGGCCCGCAATGTTCGCCAGGCGCTCGCTCAGGTTGCGCGGAGGCGGCTTGACCGTCGTGTCCTGGAGCGCCGTCATGCCTGCACCGCCTCTGCTCGGAACCTACGGATGTTGAAGATCATCACGGGGACGAG
>JBDTNO010000091.1:0-13128 GCA_039933715.1 Betaproteobacteria bacterium | reverse complement strand
TCGCGACGGTGCTCGTGCATTCGGGCACGCTCAAGCGCGGCGACATCGTGCTCGCCGGCGCGGTGTTCGGCCGCGTGCGCGCGATGACCGACGAGAACGGGAAGCCGGTGCAGCAGGCCGGTCCCGCGATCCCCGTCGAGATCCAGGGCCTGTCGGACATCCCGCTCGCGGGCGAGGACGTGATCGCGCTCGGCGACGAGCGCAAGGCGCGCGAGATCGCGCTGTTCCGCCAGGGCAAGTTCCGCGACGTCAAGCTCGCGAAGCAGCAGGCCTCGAAGCTCGAGAACATGTTCGACCAGATGGGCGAGGGCGGCGCGAAGACGCTTCCGCTCATCGTCAAGGCGGACGTGCAGGGGAGCTACGAGGGCCTGTCGCAGGCGCTGACGAAGCTGTCGACCGACGAGGTCAAGGTCAACATCGTGCACGCGGCGGTCGGCGGCATCACCGAGTCCGACATCAATCTCGCGCTCGCGTCGAAGTCGGTGATCATCGGCTTCAACGTCCGCGCCGACGCGCAGGCGCGCAAGCTCGCGGAAGGCGCCGGCGTCCAGATCCGCTACTACGACATCATCTACGACGCGGTCGACGAGGTGAAGGCCGCGCTGTCGGGCCTTCTCACGCCCGAGAAGAAGGAGAACCGCCTCGGCCTCGTCGATGTGCGCGAGGTGTTCCGCATCAGCAAGGTCGGCACGGTCGCCGGCTGCATGGTCGTCGAAGGTCTCGTGCGCCGCGGCTCGAAGATCCGCGTGCTGCGCGACAGCGTGGTGGTCCACGACGGCGAGCTCGATTCGTTGAAGCGCTTCAAGGACGACGTGCGCGAGGTGAAGGCCGGCTTCGAGTGCGGCCTGTCGGTGCGCGGCTACAACGACATCCAGAAGGGCGACCAGCTCGAGAGCTACGAGATCGTCGAGGTGACGAGGACGCTTTGACGTCGCAAAGTTTCGCTTCGGCTCGCGGGCGCCTTCGGCGCGCGCGAGCCTGCGCACGATACTTTGCGCCGGTGAATTCAGCACGCCGGCCTTGGGGCGGCCCGGCGCCCGGCGTGCGGTAACGACCACGCAACACCGAGCGCAGTGCGTCGGCACTGCCCACGCCCCGCGACGTGCCGGATCTTCTGATTCCTGATTCCCGATGCCCAAACGCCACTCCGCCCGGTCCGCCCGCATCGGCGACGAGATCCAGCGCGAGCTCTCGCAGCTCCTGCGCGACGACGTCAAGGATCCGCGCGTCGGCAAGGTGACGATCACGCACGTCGAGGTGACACCCGACCTCTCGCACGCGAAGGTGCTGGTGACCGACCTCGCGGGCCGCGAGCACGCGGCCGACACCGTCGCGGCGCTCTTCCGCACGGCCGGGTTCCTGCGCAGCGAGCTCGCGCACCGGCTGTCGCTCTACACGGTGCCGCAGCTCACTTTCGTCTACGACGACTCGATCGAATCCGGCCTCGCGCTGTCGCGACTGATCGACCAGGCCGTCGCCGAGGACCGCAAGCGCGGATCGTGAAGCGCGCGGAGCGGCATCGCGTCGACGGCGTCCTGCTGCTCGACAAGCCGGCGAGGCTTTCGTCCAACACGGTGCTGCAGCACGTGCGGCGCCTGTTCGCCGCAAGCAAGGCCGGGCACACCGGCACGCTCGACCCGCTGGCGACCGGCCTCCTGCCGATCGCGTTCGGCGAAGCCACGAAGTTCGCCCATGCGCTGCTCGACGCGCCCAAGCGCTACGAGGCGGTCGTGCGCCTCGGCGTCGCGACCGAGACCGGGGACGCCGAAGGCGCGGTCCTGCGCACGATGCCCGCAGAGGTCGATCGTGACGCGTTCGAGGCGATCCTCGCGCGATTCACCGGTCGCCAGCAGCAGACGCCGCCACGCCATGCCGCGCTCAAGCATCGCGGGCGCGCGTACTACGACTGGGCGCGGGAGGGCGTCGAGATTCCCCGTCCGCCACGCGACATCGAGATCACCGGGATTCGGATCCTCGCGTGGCGCCCCCCCGAGGTCGTCATCGACGTCGCCTGCAGCAAGGGCACCTACGTTCGCGTGCTCGCCGAGGATCTCGGGACCGAGGCGGGAACCTGCGCGCATCTCGCGGCGCTGCGCCGGACCGCGAGCGGCGGGTTCCAGGTCACCGATGCCGTCACGCTCGAGGCGCTCGAGGCGATGGCGCCGGAGGAGCGCGTCGCGCAGTTGAAGCCGATCGACGTGCTCGTCGCGGGCCTGCCGCGCGTCGATCTCGCCGCCGACGACGCGCTGCGCTTTGGGCACGGCGCGGCGGTCGCCGCCGCAGGATCGGTCGCCGGCCGCTGCGTCGTCTACGGGCCCGACGGCATCCTCGGCCTTGCCGACATTCGCGACGGCATCGCGCATCCGTCGCGGTTGGTCGCCGCGCCGGCCGCGGAGCCGGTGAGTTCTTGAAATTCAAGCGATTTTCATGCTAGGATCGCCCTCTTCCCCGAAGCCCCTTTTTTCAGCAGCCCCGGATGAGCCGGGGACCTCGCAAGGAACGAATCCACCATGTCCGTCACCGCTGCCGACAAGGCAAAGGTCATCGCCGATACCCAGCGCGCCAAGGGCGACACCGGGTCCCCCGAAGTCCAGGTCGCTCTCCTCACCGCACGCATCAACGGCCTCAACGACCATTTCAAGGATCACCTGAAGGATCACCACTCGCGGCGCGGTCTGCTGCGCATGGTGTCGCGCCGGCGCAAGCTGCTCGATTATCTGAAGCGCCGCGACGCCGACAGCTACAAGTCGCTCATCGAGAAGCTCGGCCTGCGCAAGTGAACGCGCCGTGTTTCGTCCCGGGGCGCGCTGCCCGGACGCCGGAAATCCGGCGCGCCGCGGACGCCCTCTAGCCTCCCTGACGGTGGCCGCTTCCTGACCGGTGCGGCCATCGTCGTTTCAGGACCCCTGCCATGTTCAAGCACATCAAGAAATCCATCCAGTACGGACGTCACACGCTCACGATCGAGACCGGCGAAATCGCGCGCCAGGCCGGCGGCGCCGCTCTAGTGAGCCTCGACGACAGCGTCGTGCTGGTCACCGTGGTCGCCAGCAAGGCGGCGAAGCCCGGCCAGGACTGGTTTCCGCTGACCGTCGACTACCAGGAGAAGACCTTCGCCGCGGGCAAGATCCCCGGCGGCTTCTTCCGCCGCGAAGGCCGCCCCTCCGAGAAGGAAACGCTGACCTCACGCCTGATCGACCGGCCGATCCGTCCGCTGTTCCCCGACGGTTTCTACAACGACGTCCAGATCATCGCGACCGTCGTGTCGGTCAATCCGGAAGTCGATCCGGACATCCCGGCGATGATCGGCGCCTCGGCCGCGCTCGCGCTGTCGGGCATCCCGTTCAACGGGCCGATCGGCGCCGCGCGCGTCGGCTGGGAGAACGGCCAGTACATCCTCAACCCGACCAAGACGGAGCTCACGACCGGCCAGCTCGACCTAGTCGTCTCGGGCACCGATGCCGCCGTGCTGATGGTGGAGTCGGAAGCGAAGGAGCTGTCCGAGGAAATCATGCTCGGTGCGGTGGTCTTCGGCCACCAGCAGCAGCAGGTCGTGATCGACCTGATCCATTCGCTGGTCGAGGAAGCCGGCAAGCCGATGTGGGACTTCGTCGCGCCGGCGAAGGACGAAGCGCTGGTGGCGAAGGTCGAGTCCGCGATCGGCGACGACATCCGCGCGGCCTACCAGATGCGCAGCAAGCAGCAGCGTTCGCAGCGCCTGAAGGAGATCGGCAAGAAGCTCGACGCCGACGTCCTCTCGGCTGATACGTCGCCGGACGATCGCCGCCAGGTCAACAACATCATGTTCGACCTCGAGGCGAAGACGGTCCGCCACCAGATCCTCGCGGGCGAGCCGCGCATCGACGGCCGCGACACGCGCACGGTGCGGCCGATCAGCATCCGCACCGGCGTGCTCCCGCGTACCCACGGCTCGGCGCTGTTCACTCGCGGCGAGACGCAGGCGCTGGTCGTGGCCACCCTCGGCACGGCGCGCGACGAGCAGATCGTCGACGCGCTGATGGGCGAGTACCGCGAGCGCTTCATGTTCCACTACAACATGCCCCCGTACGCGACCGGCGAGACCGGCCGCGTCGGCAGCCCGAAGCGCCGCGAGATCGGCCATGGCCGCCTCGCCAAGCGCGCGTTGATGGCCGTGATCCCGACCGGCGAGGAATTCGCCTACTCGATGCGCGTCGTCTCGGAGATCACCGAGAGCAACGGCAGCTCGTCGATGGCGTCGGTGTGCGGCGCGAGCCTCGGCATGATGGATGCCGGCGTGCCGATCAAGGCGCACGTCGCCGGCATCGCGATGGGCCTCATCAAGGAAGGCAACCGGTTCGCCGTGCTGACCGACATCCTCGGCGACGAGGATCACCTCGGCGACATGGACTTCAAGGTCGCGGGCACCGATCGCGGCGTGACGGCGCTCCAGATGGACATCAAGATCCAGGGCATCACCAAGGAGATCATGGCGGTCGCGCTGTCGCAGGCGCGCGAAGGCCGCATGCACATCCTCCATCACATGCAGGAAGCTCTACCGCACGCGCGCACCGAGATCTCGCAGCACGCGCCGCGCATGATGACCTTCAAGATCAACCCGGAGAAGATCCGCGACGTGATCGGCAAGGGCGGCAGCGTGATCCGCGCGCTGACCGAGGAAACGGGCTGCACGATCGACATCAAGGACGACGGCACCGTGACGATCGCCTCGGTCAACGCCGACGCCTGCAACGTGGCCCGCGCGCGCATCGAGCAGATCACCGCCGAGGTCGAGGTCGGCAAGATCTACGAGGGTCCGGTGCTGCGCCTGCTGGACTTCGGCGCGATCGTGCAGCTGATCCCCGGCAAGGACGGCCTGCTGCACATCTCGCAGATCGCCAAGGAACGGGTGAACCAGGTCTCCGACTACCTGAAGGAAGGCCAGGTCATCCGCGTCAAGGTCATCGAGGCCGACGACAAGGGTCGCGTGCGGCTGTCGATGAAGGCCGCCGCCGAAGAGGACGCGCAGAAGGCGACCGCGCCGGCGGACTGACCGTTCGAGAACGCCAGCGAGAAGGGCGCGCCGCGCGAGCGGGGCGCCCTTTTTGTTTGGGTTTGTGGAATGCAGTGTGGGCAGGTGGTTCCTCCACCGTCGTTAGCAGGCTCCCGAAGTTGGAATCCAGTCTGGGCGATACCCTCAAACCGTTCCGTTGTCGCGCGATGGCTAAATTGGATTGCAGAGTGGGCATAGGGACGCGCGGGCCCTCCGGCCATAGATGTATTCGCCGACGCTTTATCGGGATCGGATGCACCGAACCTACGGCATTTGCGTGCAACGGTGACCTACACCGGCTGGCAGCACCCGCGTTGCTCTTGGATGGGTGGGCACTTCACGGAACCGAACGAGCAGAACACGCAGCAGTGGCCGGCATTGGGACGCAGAAGTGTCTTGCAGAACGCGCACTCGTAGAAGAACTGGCACGCATTGGTTGGCATGGTCTCCGGCTTGGCGAAGCCACAATGCGGGCAGGTCAGTACCGATTCGAGGACGACCGAGTTCACTGCCGACTCACTTGTGCGGCGCGGACGGAAAACCAGCATTGGTCGTCGCCTTGACCAGCGCGGCGACATTGGCCTTGTCCGGGTCGAACTTCACTGTGGCGGTCATGGTGGCGAGGTCGATTTTGGTATCGGCGACACCGGGGACCTTGCCCAACGCACTCTTTACCGTGATCGGGCACAACTCGCACGTCATGTTCTTCACGTCGAGCACAACCGTTTGCGGATTGGCCGCAAAGGCAGTTAGTGGTCCCATGAACAGGGCGATGAAAAGTAGTTTGCGCATGGTGGCTTCCTTTCAGTAGAAGAGTGGAGCGAGCGATGGGACGGCCAGCAAGCCCAGCAGCAGCACGGTTACCATCCAGAAGATCGTACGCTGCCGTGTGCTGGCATGCGGATTGGGACAAGGCGTGCCGGGTGCGCACACCTGCGGCACGAGATAAAGCCGGCAGAACGCAAAGCCAAGGAAAAGCAGCGTCAGGCCGATGAAAATTGGTCGGTAGGGTTCCAATGCCGTCAGGTTGCCGATCCATGCGCCACTGACGCCAAGGGCCAGCAGCACCAGCGGTCCGACGCAGCACAGGGAAGCGCCAATTCCCGCCAGAACGCTCGCAACCAGCGAGCCTCTTGCATTCAATGCAGCCATTCCGAACGCTCCGAAAAGTTCAGGTCGGGCGTACCATACATCCCGTACCATGGTACGGAGTCAATGGGTCGGATCATGAACGAAAAACTTACGATTGGCAGCTTGGCGCAGTCCGCAGGGGTGAACGTGGAGACCGTCCGCTATTACCAGCGACGCGGACTCTTAGTGGAGCCTACGAAGCCTCTAGGTGGACAGCGACGTTACGCCCCAGCCGCCGCGACGCGTGTGCGCTTTGTCAAACGGGCGCAGCAACTCGGCTTCACGCTGGAAGAGGTGAAGGGATTGTTGCTGCTGGAAGACGGCCAGAACTGCCGTGAGACGCGTCTGCTCGCCGAACACAAGCTCGCGTTGATCGAGGTTCGTATCTCCGATCTTGGCCGCATGCGCCGGTTACTCAAGGCGCTGATCGCGGAGTGTGCCGATGGTCGTCGACCGCGCTCCTGTCCCATTATCGCCACGCTTTCTGCGCCACAAAAGCCGGGCGACTAGAAATGCCCAAACACAACGTCGCGCAACGGTCGAACTACTCGGCCTGCCCACCATGTGCGCCATCGGGACAGACGCCGGTGCCGGCAATAACTTCACCCCTATTCGTGCCGAGATCACACTGCCAACAACATCCTGCCTTCACTGCGGCAGTATTGGACTCATAGGGCACGGTGTACTGCAGCAGGCCGTGTTGGGTACCCCGCTGTACGGCAAGCCAACCAAGCTCGTCTTAGGCCGTCGCCGGTTGCTTTGCGCAGGCTGTGGCGAGACGTTCTTTGGGGCGGCGCCGGATATTGACCCGAAGCGACATGCGACGCGGCGATTGGTCGAATTCGTGGAGCAGCACGGCCTGCGCCTGACCTTCATGGAAGTGGCGCGGCAGACCGGTCTCGACAACAAGACCGTTCGCAATATCGTGGACGACTACCGGAAAGTGCTGGAGTCGAAGCACAAGCCGACGACGCCCATCTGCCTCGGCATTGACGAGGCGAAGATTGGCGGCCTATATCGTGGTGTCTTCACGAACGTCCAAGCCAACACCTTCGTCGATATTCTGGAGGGGCGCACACGCCCGAAACTGGACGACTACTTCAGCAGGATGCCCGACAAGGACGGCGTCAGGGTCGTGGTCACCGATCTGTGGAACGCCTTCAGGCAAATGGCACGGCGACACTTCACGAAGGCCGAGATCGTTGCCGACAAGTTCACGTCATTCGGATGGCGGGCGAAGCTGTCGAATTTATCCGCAAGCACATCCGCAAGCAGCAGCTCGCCGGGAAAGTGAACGAGCGGGAGCGGCTGAAACTGAAAGGCCAGCGATTCCTTCGGTTGAAACGGCAATCAGAGTTGAGCGCGCGCGACTTGACGCTGCTGAACGACATCAAGGACAGGTACCCACTGCTCGCTATCGCACAACAGACGAAAGAAGGGTTCTTCGCGATTTGCGATGCCCCAGACCGCAAGACGGCGGAGGCGATGTTCGACGAGTGGAAGGCATCCATGGACCCGCACGTGGCGGACTGGTTCAAACGCTTGGCGTACGACGTAGACAACTGGCACCGACACGTCTTCACCGTCTTCGACCTGCCCTACACCAACGCGTATACCGAGTCGTTTAATCGCTTCAACAAGGACGTGAACCGCATCGGCCGGGGCTGCAGTTTCCCGATCCTGCGCACCCGACTGCTCTACAACAACCTCGCCAAGATCGAGGAGCGCGTCGTGGTGAGGAAAAGGGTGAAGGTCCATGTACCCCCAACGGATTCCGCCGGCGCGACGGAGCGATGGCGCTTCACTGGCGGCTCCCGCCGGACTACGTCTGTGCCCACACAGGCCGAAGTCATTGAGGTGGTCGAGACCCGCTGGTTCGGTGCTCACATCCCTGCGATCTGCGACTTACTGGAGCAAGGCCACTTCGAGTAGCCGCCGGGTGGTTGCCCACACCGGGTTCCAATTACCCTTTTGTTTCGGGTGTCAGGTTGCGAGGCGTGTCGGCAACCCGCACCCCTGACGTCAACGCGGCCGCGTGGGGTCGAGGATCGCCTCGCCGTTGACCGACACGGTGACGTCGGTCGAGCCCGCCTCGAGCGGCACGGGCGCCGGCGCCGCGGCCATCTGCATCTCGGCGCGCGCCATCATCGGATACGGACGTGCCCCGTCGCCGGTCTGGATCGACACGCGACCCGGCCGCCATCCCGCTGCACCGAATCCCTGCGCCGCAGCCTGCGCGCGCGCCCTCCATGCCGCGATCGCCTGTTGCGTGATCGCGTCCTGCGTGCGGCGGCGCAGTTCGTCCGAGATGCCGAACGACATGCCCGACAGCACGGCGCCGTCCTCGGCCTGCAGGCGGCCCGCCGCCTCGCCGATCGCAGCGAAGTCCGCGCCTTCCACCTTGATCGTCTGCACGACGCGCCAGCGCGTCGGCTTGCCCTTCTCGACGATCTGCTGCGTCGTGTAGCCCGATGTCGACGTCTGCGCATCGGGCAGCGACTTGAGCTTCGCGAGGACGCGGGCGACGCGGGAATTGACCTCGGCTGCGGCAGCCGCGGCGCTGGGGTTGTCGACCTCGACGCGGAACCAGGCGTGGAGGCGATCGTTGGGCACGGTCGCCGTCGACGATGCGCTGATCGAGATGACCGGGACCGGCGTGGGGGCGCCGTCCTGCGCGAGAGCGGCGACCGGTGCGACGAGCGCTGCGACCAGCGCGAGTGAAAGCAGGGTGCGAAGGTTCATCGTGACTCCGGATTCGTACGTCTGGGCAGCGCGAGGATCGCCGCGCGGTTCGACCACGAGAACACGCGGTCGGCGGCGTCGCGCCAGGGCAGCCACGCGTGCGCGAGATGCTCGCGCGGGGCGAGCGTCACCGGCACCGGGCGCGGTACCGCGAGCGCGAACACGTGCTCGCCGTTGTGCGTCGTGCCTGGCGCGTAGCGGTGGCGCCACTTCGGGTAGATCTCGTAGACGTTGGTCATATGCCAGTCGACGACGCCCCCGTGTTTCGAGGCGTCGATGCCGGTCTCCTCGGCGAGCTCGCGCGCAGCCGTGACCGGCAGCGGCTCGTCGCCTTCGCGGCTTCCCGTCACCGACTGCCAGAAGCCGGGGAAATCCGCGCGCTCCAGAAGAAGAACCTCGAGCATGGGTGTGTAAACGAGGACCAGCGTCGAAACGGGTTGCTTGGGATCGGGCGCGGGAACCGTGTCCGGAGTCGTGGCGGAGGCGGCCCCGGGAAGGGATGGCGAGGGATCGGACCCGGGCGTCGGGATCATCGTGAGGTCAACCGGAGGCCGGACCCCGAGGAGGCCGGGACCCGCGACCGGTCGAGACCCTTCAGACCGCGATGAACACCCAGAACGGCACGTGGCGCTCCTGCCAGAACTCGGCCGCTTCGCCGAGGATTTCCTCGAGCATCTTCGCGTCGGTCGGATGCTCCTTGCGATAGTGCGTCGCGTGCGACAGCACGACCACGCGCCCGTGCTTGCCGAGCCAGTCGCGATCCTCGAGCACGTCGGCGAGCGCATCCCAGTTGTGGCCGAAGTGCTCGGGCAACCCCAATGCGCGGTCGAGCTCGGCGAATAGCGTCGCCTTGTCCTTCGCCTTCGCGAGGTCGACGCCGGCGTGCTTGAGCTTCGCGTGGGTCGCCGCGGCCTTGAGCGGCTCGGTTGCGCCGGTCCAGTCGCGCACGCCGCACTCGTCGACCAATGCGAGATCGGGAACCCGGCTCATTCGACGATCCTCGCGAACGATCGGTAGTGGTCGCCCGTGTACCAGCAGGCGTCGGGCGTCCTGGGCACGCCGCCGCAGACGATGCGTCGCGCACCGCGGTTCGACGCGCCCGGCGTGGGCACCGTGTACTCGCGGTAGTAGCCGCGGGACTCGGCAGGCAGCAACTTTTCGCGGTTGCCGAACGCGATGCCGTCGCGCTCGTAACGGAACGGCGGCCCGCCGCGGATGATCGCGAGCGTCGCGCGCGCTTCCTTCGGCAGGTCCGCCGCCGCCACCGTCGCGCTCGACGTGCGCGCGCAGGCGCTCGTCGCCAACGCCACCACCGCCGCTGCGGCGAGCGCCAGCGCGTAACGGCGCAGCGGTCCCGGCACCATGGGGCCAGTGTAGCGCAACCGTTCGATGCGGGACCCGGCGCCGAAAAGCGTCGCGCCTCAGGTCCTGGCCGCGTCGCTCGGCCGCACCTTGATGTGGAGGTCGCGAAGCTGCTGCTCGGTGACCGGCGTCGGCGTGTCGATGAGTAGGTCCTGCCCGCGCTGCGTCTTCGGGAACGCGATGACCTCGCGAATCGACTCGGCGCCGCACATCAGCGTCGCGATGCGGTCGAGCCCGAACGCGATGCCGCCGTGCGGCGGCGCCCCGTACGACAACGCGTCGAGCAGGAAGCCGAACTTGCGGCGCTGGTCCTCCGGGCTGATCTTCAGCGACGCGAACACCTTCGCCTGCACGTCGGCGCGATGAATCCGCACCGAGCCGCCGCCGATCTCCGAGCCGTTCAGCACGACATCGTAGGCTTTCGCGATCGCGCTGCCGGGATCGGCGACGAACCGTTCCTCGTGGCCGTCCTTCGGCGCGGTGAACGGATGGTGCCTCGCGGCCCACGCGCCGGTCGCGTCGTCCTGCTCGAACATCGGGAAGTCGACGATCCAGAGCGGCTTCCAGCGTCCTTCGGCGAAGCCACGGTCGTGGCCCGCTTTCGCCCGCAACGCGCCGAGCGCGTCGTTGACGACCTTCTCGCGGTCGGCGCCGAAGAACAGGAGGTCGCCGTTTTCGGCGCCGGTGCGCGCGAGGATCTCGCGCAGCACGCCTTCGGGCAGGAACTTGACGATCGGCGATTGCAGGCCCTGGTCGTTCGGCTTCGACGCGTCGTTCACCTTGATATAGGCGAGTCCCTTCGCGCCGTAGATCGCGACGAAGGTCGTGTAGTCGTCGATCTCCTTGCGCGTCAACGTTCCACCTCCGGGAACACGCAGCGCGGCGACGCGCCCGTTCGGAAGCTCGGCGGCGCCACGGAAAACCTTGAAGTCGACCGCCTTCATCAGGTCCGTGAGCTCGGTGAGTCTGAGGCCGATGCGAAGGTCCGGCTTGTCCGAGCCGTAGTCGCGCATCGCGTCGGCGTAGCGCATCACCGGGAACGGATCGGGCAGCTCCTCGCCGAGCGCGTCGCGGAACATGCGGCGCACCAGGCCTTCCATGATCGGCATGATCTCGTGCTCGTCGAGGAACGAGGTCTCGATGTCGATCTGCGTGAACTCGGGCTGGCGATCGGCGCGCAGGTCCTCGTCGCGGAAGCACTTGACGACCTGGTAGTAGCGGTCGAAGCCCGCCACCATCAGCATCTGCTTGAAGAGCTGCGGCGACTGCGGCAGCGCGTAGAACTGGCCGTGGTGGAGGCGCGACGGCACGAGGAACTCGCGCGCGCCCTCGGGCGTCGACTTGTAGAGGAACGGCGTCTCGACGTCGACGAACCCGAGGTCGTCCAGGTAGCGCCGCGCCGACATCGCCGCGCGGTAGCGGATCATCAGGTTCTTCTGCATCGCCGGGCGGCGGAGGTCCATTACGCGATGCTCGAGGCGCACCGTCTCCGACAGGTTCTCGTCGTCGAGCTGGAACGGCGGAGTCGCGGAAACGTTCAGGATCTCGATCGTGTGCGCGAGGACCTCGATCTCGCCCGAGACCAGGTTCGGGTTCACCGTGCCCTCGGGGCGCGGGCGCACGAGACCCTCGACGCGCACGCAGAATTCGTTGCGGAGCTTCTCGGCGGTCGCGAAGGTCTCCGCGCGGTCCGGGTCGCAGACGATCTGGACGAGACCCTCGCGGTCGCGAAGGTCGATGAAGATCACGCCGCCGTGGTCGCGGCGGCGGTGCACCCAGCCGGCGAGCGTCACGGTCTGGGCGAGATGGCGGCGGTCGATGCGGCCGCAATAGTCGGTGCGTTTCACGGGCGATGGCTCCGGAGGCGATTCGTCGGGATCGTGGGATGCGTTCGGTGCGGCCGGCCGTGCGTCGCGGCGTCCCGTCCGGGAACGCCGCGCGTCACGCCGGCCCGTTCAATTTCGGGAAGCGATCGCCGCGCCGGCGTCGGCCGGATGCGCGGGTTCGAAGGGTGGCAGCGGCAGCACGCTGCCGCGCGGCGCCACGACGCCCATCGAGATGATGTACTTGAGCGCCTCGTCGACCGACATCTCGAGCTCGCGCACGCGCGATCGCGGCAGCATGACGAAATAGCCGCCGGTCGGGTTGGGCGTCGTCGGCACGTACACGCTCACGTGGTCGCCGGGAAGGTGCGGCGCGACCGTGCGGTCGGGCGTGCCGGTCAGGAATCCGATCGTCCAGCTGCCTTCGTACGGGAACTCGACCAGGAGCGCCTTGCGGAACGCGTTGCCCTTGCCGGAGAGCAGCGTGTCGCTGACCTGCTTGACCGACGAATAGATCGACTTGACGAACGGTATGCGGCCGAGCACCGCTTCCCACAGCAGGATCAGGCGCGCTCCGAAGAAGTTCGCGGCGATCGCCCCGGTGACGAGCAGGATCAGGAATGCGAGCAGGACGCCCAGGCCCGGGATGTGGAAGCCGAGCAGGCGGTCCGGCTGCCAGGTGTCGGGCAAGAGGCCGAGCGTCTGGTCGAGCGTCGTCACCAGCAAGTGCAGCACCCACAGCGTGATGCCGAGGGGAGCCCAGACGAGGAGCCCGGCGATCAGGATGCGCTTCATCACGCGCGCGTTGGCGACGGCGGGATCAGCGATCTGCCAGGCATCAAGCGGACGAGGCCGCGGGAGCGGGCGGCTCGGACTTGACCGGGGTTTTCGATTCCGAACCGGAGTCCGGGCGATCCGATTTGGATTCGGACTTCGCGCCGGACTTCGCGTCGGACTTGGCGTCGGACTTCGCGTCGGACTTCGCGTCGGACCTGGCGTCGGACTTCGCGTCGGACTTCGCGTCGGACTTCGCGTCGG
>JBDTNO010000090.1:0-13233 GCA_039933715.1 Betaproteobacteria bacterium | reverse complement strand
CGATCGGCATGGCGCAGGACCCGGGCCGCGTGTTCCCGGGCAAGCGCATGGCGGGACAGCACGGCAACGTGACGCGCACCGTGCAGACGCTGACGGTCGTGCGCGTCGACAAGGAGCGCGGCCTCCTGCTCGTGCGCGGCTCGGTGCCGGGCGCGGACGGCGGCGCGGTGATCGTGCGTCCCTCGGTGAAGACGCCGGCGAAGAAGGGGGCGTGACGATGGAACTCCCACTGATCAACCACGAGGGCAAGTCGTCCTCGACGGTCGCGGGCTCGGACGCGCTGTTCGGGCGCGACTACAACGAGGCGCTGATCCACCAGGTCGTCACCGCGTACCAGGCGAACGGCCGGCAGGGCACGCGCGCGCAGAAGTCGCGCGGCGAGATCAACAAGTCGCACAAGAAGCCGTGGAAGCAGAAGGGTACCGGCCGCGCCCGCGCGGGCCAAGCCAACAGCCCGTTGTGGCGCGGCGGCGGACGCATTTTCCCGAACCGGCCCGACGAGAACTTCGAGCAGAAGGTCAACCGCAAGATGTACCGCGCGGGAATCGCGTCGATCCTCTCGCAGCTCGTCCGCGAGGAGCGCCTCAAGGTGATCGAGTCGATCTCGGTCGACTCGCCGAAGACGCGCCAGTTCGCGAAGAAGATGAAGGACCTGGGATTCGACGGACCGGTGCTGGTCGTGACCGACCGGCTCGACGAGAACGTGTTCCTTGCCTCGCGCAACCTGCCCGACGTGCTCGTGCTCGAGGCGCGCGAGGTCGACCCGGTGAGCCTGGTCCGGTTCCGCCATGTGCTGCTGACCAAGGCGGCCATCGGCCAGTTCGAGGAGATGCTCGGATGAACGCGCCCCGCACAGCGACGACGAAGTACAACCAGGAGCGGCTGATGACGGTGCTGCTCGCGCCGGTCATCTCGGAAAAGGCGACGTTCATCGCCGACAAGCACGACCAGATCGTGTTCCGGGTCGCGCAGGACGCGACCAAGCCGGAAGTGAAGGCCGCGGTCGAGCTGATGTTCAAGGTCGAGGTCGACAGCGTCCAGATCGCGAACGTCCGCGGCAAGGAGAAGCGCTTCGGGCGCTTCGTCGGCCGCCGCCGCAACTGGAAGAAGGCCTACGTGTGCCTGAAGCCGGGCCAGGAAATCAACTTCGCGCAGGAGGCCTGACATGGCACTCGTCAAAGTCAAGCCGACCTCGGCCGGGCGCCGCGCGCTGGTCAAGGTCGTCAACCCGGCGCTGCACAAGGGCCGGGCGTTCGACGCGCTCACCGAGAGCCAGAAGCGCGGCTCCGGGCGCAACAACAACGGCCACATCACGGTGCGGCACAAGGGCGGTGGCCACAAGCACCACTACCGGATCGTCGACTTCCGTCGCAACAAGGACGGGATCAACGCGAAGGTCGAGCGCCTCGAGTACGACCCGAACCGCAGCGCGCACCTGGCGCTCCTGTGCTACGCCGACGGCGAGCGTCGCTACATCATCGCGCCGCGCGGCGTGGCGGTGGGCTCCGAGCTGCAGTCGGGGCTCGAGGCCGGGATCAAGCCGGGCAACACGCTGCCGCTGCGCAACATCCCGGTGGGCACGACCGTGCATTGCGTCGAGCTCAAGCCCGGTCGCGGCGCGCAGATGGCGCGCTCGGCGGGCGCCGGCGTGCAGGTGCTCGCGCGCGAAGGCATCCATGCGCAACTGCGCCTTCGCTCGGGCGAGATCCGCAAGGTCCACGTCGACTGCCGCGCGACGATCGGCGAGGTCGGCAACGAGGAGCACAGCCTGCGCTCGATCGGCAAGGCCGGCGCGAACCGCTGGCGCGGAATCCGTCCGACGGTGCGCGGAATCGCGATGAACCCGGTCGACCATCCGATGGGCGGCCGGACCAACGGCGGCGGCGGATGGCATCACCCGGTCTCGCCGTGGGGCACGCCGGCCAAGGGCTACAAGACGCGCGCCAACAAGCGCACCGACGGCATGATCGTCCGGCGCCGGCACGCGACGAAGGGATAAACGATGTCACGCTCGATCAAGAAGGGCCCGTTCGTGGACGATCACCTGCAGTCGAAGGTCGAGGCCGCGCGGGCGATCAACGACAAGAAGCCGATCAAGACCTGGTCGCGCCGCTCGACCGTCACGCCGGATTTCGTCGGCCTGACGATCGCCGTGCACAACGGCAGGCAGCACATCCCGGTCTACGTCTCCGAGAACATGGTCGGGCACAAGCTCGGTGAGTTCGCGATGACCCGCACGTTCAAGGGCCATTCGTCGGACAAGAAGGTGGCCGCGCCGACCTCGAAGCCGGCCGGCAAGCGGAAGTGAGGAGCCGATGATGGAAACCACAGCCACGTTGCGCGGCGTCCGCCTGTCGGCGCAGAAAGGCCGGCTCGTCGCCGACCAGATCCGCGGGATGCCGGTCGGCCGCGCGCTCGACCTGCTCACGTTCTCGCCGAAGAAGGGCGCGAAGATCATCCGCAAGGTCCTCGAGAGCGCGATCGCGAACGCCGAGCACAACGACGGCGCCGACGTCGACGAGCTCAAGGTGACGACGATCTACATCGACAAGGGCGAGACTCTGAAGCGCATGAGCGCGCGGGCCAAGGGCCGCGGCAACACGATCGGCAAGCAGAGCTGCCACATCCACGTCGCCGTCGGCGACGGGAAGGCGAAATGAGCGTCCGAAAGTGGAAACCTGCTTTCGGCCGGGTCGGTTTGCTGGAAATCGGTGGCGAAGCCACGCGATTTTCAGGAGCGACGGCACGAAACACCGAGCATGAGATGAAACGCACAGACTCCGGGAACCCCTGACATGGGACAGAAAATCCATCCGACCGGCTTCCGACTCGCGGTCACGCGCAACTGGTCGTCGCGCTGGTACGCGAACACCAAGAACTACCGCGCGACGCTGGGCGAGGACATCCGCGTGCGCGAGTACCTGAAGCGCAAGCTGTCGCACGCGTCGGTCGCGCGCATCACGATCGAGCGCCCGGCGAAGAACGCGCGCATCACGATCCATAGCGCCCGCCCCGGCGTCGTCATCGGCAAGAAGGGCGAGGACATCGAGACGCTGCGCGCCGACCTCCGCAGGATGATGGGCGGCGACGTGGGTCTCAACATCGAGGAGATCCGCAAGCCGGAGATCGACGCGCAGCTCATCGCCGAGTCGATCGCCCAGCAGCTCGAGAAGCGGATCATGTTCCGTCGCGCGATGAAGCGCGCGATGCAGAACGCGATGCGTCTCGGCGCGCAGGGCATCAAGGTGATGAGCGCGGGCCGCCTCAACGGCGCGGAGATCGCGCGGAGCGAGTGGTACCGCGAGGGCCGCGTCCCGCTGCACACGCTGCGCGCCGACATCGACTACGGGTTCGCCGAGGCGCGCACGACCTACGGCAAGATCGGAATCAAGGTGTGGGTGTTCAAGGGCGAGGTGATGGCGCACAACGCCGATCCGTCGACCGCGCCGGCGCCCGCCCCCGAGGCACCGAAGCGGCCGCGCCGCGCAGGAGCGAAGAATGCTGCAGCCAGCTAGAAGGAAGTACCGCAAGGAGCAGAAGGGGCGCAATACGGGCCTCGCGACGGTGGGCGCCAAGGTTTCGTTCGGCGAGTACGGGCTCAAGGCGACGACGCGCGGACGCCTGACGGCGCGCCAGATCGAGGCGGCGCGCCGCGCGATGACGCGCCACATCAAGCGCGGCGGACGGATCTGGATCCGGATCTTCCCGGACAAGCCGGTCAGCAAGAAGCCCGCCGAAGTGCGCATGGGCAACGGGAAGGGCAACCCCGAGTACTGGGTCGCCGAGATCCAGCCCGGCAAGGTGCTCTACGAGATGGACGGCGTCGACGAGGCGCTGGCGCGCGAGGCGTTCGCGCTCGCGGCGGCCAAGCTGCCGCTCCGCACGACGTTCGTGCATCGCCTCGTGAGCTGAGGGAGGACGCGATGAAGCGATCGGAAGCGAAGAAGGCGCTGGCCGGGAAGTCGGCGAGCGAGCTCACCACCGAGCTCGCGGCGCTCTACAAGGAGCAATTCGGACTTCGCATGCAGAAGGCGACGCAGCAGCTCGCCAACCCGGCGAAGCTGAAGGAGGTCCGGCGCGGCATCGCCCGGGTCAAGACCCTGATCGGACAAAAGGCAGGCGAGGCATGACCGAACAAGCGACGGAAGGCGCCCCCCGCAAGGGCACCAGCCACACGCTGACCGGGCGCGTGGTGAGCGACAAGATGGACAAGACGATAACCGTGCTGGTCGAGCGTCGCGTCCGCCATCCGCTCTATGGCAAGACCGTGACGCGGTCGGCCAAGTACCACGCGCACGACGAGGCGAACGAGTGCAGGACCGGCGACCTGGTCGAGATCGAGGCGACGCGCAAGCTCTCGAAGACCAAGGCGTACCGGGTCGCGCGCGTGATCGAAAAGGCGGTCCCGGCCTGAACGCCGGGGACGACCGGGGCCTGCAGGGGCCGTTCGTCGGGGTTGCCGGAATCGGCGAACCCTGCCATAATTTCAGATTGCCTCCCGCGCGAGGGGCCGCCCTTGGGGCTTTCCGCGGGCGGACCGCCCCGAACGGGGTCCAAAACTGGCCGTCGCGGAAGTTTCCGCGGACGCGCCGGCGCCGGTGGAACGCGGCGCCCGGCGCTCCCCGCGAGCGCGGTTCAAGTTGGAGAGACGCCAAGTCATGATCCAAATGCAGACGGTGCTGGACGTCGCCGACAATACGGGCGCGCGTTCGGTCATGTGCATCAAGGTGCTCGGCGGCAGCAAGCGCCGCTACGCGCACATCGGCGACGTGATCAAGGTGACCGTCAAGGACGCCGCGCCGCGCGGTCGCGTCAAGAAGGGCGAGATCTACAACGCGGTCGTCGTGCGCACCCGGCAGGGCGTGCGTCGCGACGACGGCGCCCGCGTGCGGTTCGACACCAACGCGGCGGTCCTGCTCAACAACAAGCTGGAGCCGATCGGCACCCGCATCTTCGGGCCGGTGACGCGCGAGTTGCGCACCGAGCGCTTCATGAAGATCGTGTCGCTCGCTCCCGAGGTCCTGTAAGGAGCCCGCGATGCGCAAGATCCGCAAGGGCGACAACGTGGTCGTGATCAACGGGCGCGACAAGGGCAAGCGGGGCGACGTCGCGCGCGTCGTCGACGCCGAGCACGTCGTCGTCAACGGCATCAACACGGCGAAGCGCCACACGCGCCCGAATCCGCTCAAGAACCAGCCGGGCGGGATCGTGGCGAAGGAATTGCCGATCCACGTGTCGAACGTGGCGATCTGGAACCCGGTCACGCAGAAGGCGGACCGCATCGGCTTTCGCACGCTGGAGGACGGCCGCAAGGTCCGCTTCTTCAAGTCGAACGGCGAGCAGCTCGTGGCGTGAGGAGACGACGATGGCCCGACTGAAGGACATTTACCGCAAGGAAGTCGTGCCCGCGCTGGTCAAGCAGTTCGGCTACGCGTCGGTGATGCAGGTCCCGCGCCTCGAGAAGATCGTGCTCAACATGGGCGTGGGCGAAGCGACCGCCGACAAGAAGCTGCTCGACAACGCGGTCGGCGACATGCAGAAGATCGCCGGCCAGAAGCCGGTCGTGACCAAGGCCCGCAAGGCGATCGCCGGCTTCAAGATCCGCGAGGGCTACCCGATCGGCTGCATGGTGACGTTGCGCAACGACCGCATGTACGAGTTCCTCGACCGCCTGATCACGATCGCGTTGCCGCGCGTCCGCGACTTCCGCGGCGTTTCGGGTCGCGGCTTCGACGGCCAGGGGAACTACAACATGGGCGTCCGCGAGCAGATCATCTTCCCGGAAATCGAGTACGACAAGATCGACACGCTCCGCGGGATGAACATCACGATCACGACGAGCGCGAAGACCGACGCGGAGGCGAAGGCGCTCTTCGCCGCGTTCCGCTTCCCGTTCAAGAACTAGGGAGCCATCGCCATGTCGAAGCTTTCCCTGATCAACCGCAACGAGAAGCGCAAGAAGCTCGTCGCCAAGTACGCGAAGCGGCGCGCGGCGCTGACCGCGATCGTCGGGAACCAGAAAATCTCCGACGAGGACCGGTTCGCGGCGCGACTCAAGATCCAGCAGCTTCCGCGCAACGCGAATCCCACGCGCGTGCGCAACCGCTGCTCGCTGACCGGCCGCCCGCGCGGCGTCTATTCCAAGTTCGGCCTCGGCCGCAACAAGTTGCGCGACTACGTGATGCGCGGCGAGGTGCCGGGCGTCGTCAAGGCCAGCTGGTGAATCCTGCCGCAACCCCCGCCCCTCTCCCGCACGCGGGCGAGTTGCGCGGTGCCGATGGCACGAATGAAGGTCCGAGGTGAAGCATGAGCATGACTGATCCCATCGCCGACATGCTGACGCGCATCCGCAATGCGCAGATGATCGAGCGGGCCACGGTCGAGATGCCCTCGTCCAAGGTGAAGATCGCGATCGCGAAGGTCCTCAAGGACGAGGGCTACATCGACGGCTTCAAGCTCGGCGGAGAGACCGCCAAGCCGATGCTCGAGATCGCGCTGCGCTACCACGCGGGCCGTCCGGTGATCGAACGCATCGAGCGCGTCTCGTCGCCGGGGCTGCGGATCTACCGCGGCAAGGACGATATCCCGCCGGTGATGAACGGCCTCGGCATCGCGATCGTGTCGACGTCGCACGGCGTGATGACCGACCGCAAGGCGCGGGCCACCGGCGTCGGGGGCGAAGTCCTCTGCATCGTCGCGTAACGGAGATCCCATGTCCCGCATCGGCAACCAACCCATTCCGCTGCCCGCGAAGGTCGACGTGACGATCGTCGGCGACGAGGTCACCGTGAAGGGCCCGCTCGGCACGCTGTCGCGGCGCATCGCGGACGGCGTGACGGTCGAGAAGAGCGGCGACACGCTCGTGTGCAAGGCGACGCGCCCCGAGTCGCGCGCGCTGCACGGGACGATGCGCGCGCTCCTCGCGAACATGGTGCGCGGCGTTTCGCAGGGTTTCGAGCGGAAGCTCTCGCTCGTCGGCGTGGGCTACCGCGCGCAGGCGCAGGGCGACAAGGTCAACCTGTCGCTCGGGTTCTCGCACCCGGTCGTGCACGTGCTGCCGAAGGGCGTGAAGGCGGAGACGCCGGTGCAGACCGAGATCGTCGTCAAGGGCGTCGACAAGCAGCAGGTCGGCCAGGTGGCGGCGGAGATCCGCGCCTACCGGCCGCCCGAGCCGTACAAGGGCAAGGGCGTCCGCTACGCGAACGAGCGCGTCGTCATCAAGGAAACGAAGAAGAAGTAAGTGCGACGGCCGAAAACGCTTTTTCCGCTGACGATCGACCGGCTTCGCCGGTGATCGCCAGGAAGACCAGCCGGCGAAAAGTAGTTCTTTCACTTTTCGACGAGGAGCAGAGATGGACAAGAAGGCAGCTCGAAACCGCCGCGCCCGCCAGACGCGCATCCGCATCGCGGAGCAGAAGGCGACGCGGCTGGTCGTGAACCGGTCGAACGCGCACATCTACGCGCAGATCGTGGCGCCCGAGGGCGACCGCGTGCTCGCGAGCGCGTCCACGGTCGAGAGCGACGTGCGCAAGGACGTCAAGAACGGTGGCAACGCCGCCGCGGCGGCCGTCGTGGGCAAGCGCATCGCCGAGCGCGCGAAGGCGCTCGGCATCGAGAGTGTCGCGTTCGACCGCTCGGGCTTCCGCTTCCACGGGCGCGTGAAGGCGCTCGCCGAGGCGGCGCGCGAAGCCGGACTCAAGTTCTAGGGATCCATCCATGGCGAACCAGCGCAGCAACGCACCCCGGCAGCAGCAGCAGGACGACCGCGGCGACGGCCTCCGGGAAAAGATGATCAGCATCAACCGCGTCACGAAGGTCGTGAAGGGCGGACGCATCATGGCGTTCGCCGCGCTGACCGTCGTGGGCGACGGCGACGGCCGCATCGGCATGGGCAAGGGCAAGGCAAAGGAAGTCCCGGTCGCCGTGCAGAAGGCGATGGAAGAGGCGCGCCGCAACCTGCGCAAGGTCCGGCTCAAGAAGGGCACGCTGCACCATGCGGTGATCGGCCGTCACGGCTCGACGCGCGTCTACATGCAGCCCGCCTCGGACGGCACCGGCGTGATCGCCGGCGGCGCGATGCGCGCGGTGTGCGACGTCGTCGGCGTCACCAACGTGCTCGCCAAGTGCCATGGCCCGACCAATCCGTACAACGTCGTGCGCGCGACGATCAACGCGCTCGAGCAGATCAGCGCGCCCGCCGACATCGCGGCCAAGCGCGGCAAGACCGTCGACGAGATCCTGGGAGCGTGACGATGGCGGCGAAGAAGATGATCAAGGTCACGCTGGTGCGCGGGGTCACGAGCACGCGCGGCGACCATCGCGCGACGGTGCGCGGCCTCGGGCTCAAGTGGACGAACCACACGGTCGAGGTCGAGGACACGCCGTCGGTGCGCGGCATGATCAACAAGGTCAACTATCTCGTGAAGGTCGCCGGCTAGTCGCGGGCGGGGAGAACACAGGATGCGCCTCAACACGATCAAGCCCGCCGCGGGCAGCAAGAAGCCGCGTCGCCGCGTGGGTCGCGGCATCGGCTCCGGCCTCGGCAAGACCGCGGGCCGCGGCCACAAGGGTCAGTCTTCGCGCTCGGGCGGCTACCACAAGGTCGGCTTCGAGGGCGGCCAGATGCCGCTGCAGCGCCGGCTGCCGAAGCGCGGCTTCGTGTCGATGTCGCGCAACGACACGGCCGAAGTGCGCCTCACCGACCTCGCGCGGCTGCCGATCGACGAAATCGATCTCCTCGCCCTCAAGTCGGCGGGCGTCGTGCCGCAGACGGCGAAGTCGGCGAAGGTGATCAAGACGGGCAAGATCGAGCGCGCGGTGAAGCTCACCGGCGTGCTGGCGACCAAGGGTGCCAAGGCGGCCATTGAAGCCGCCGGCGGCAGCGTGGGCTGACGGCAGGGGCGGCAGAGGCGGACGACGTGGCAACCTCGATCAATCCGGCGCTGAAGAGCGGATCCCGGTACGCCGATCTCAAGCGGCGGCTGTGGTTCCTGCTGGGCGCTTTGATCGTCTACCGGGTCGGGACGCACATCCCGGTGCCGGGGATCAACGCGGCCGTGCTCGACGACCTCTTCCGCACGCAGCAGGACGGGATCCTCGGGCTCTTCAACGTGTTCTCGGGCGGCGCGCTGTCGCGCTTCTCGATCTTCGCGCTCGGGATCATGCCGTACATCTCGTCGTCGATCATCATGCAGCTCTGCACGGTGGTCGTCCCGTCGCTCGAGGCGCTGAAGAAGGAAGGCGAGTCCGGCCGCCGCAAGATCACCCAGTACACGCGGTACGGCACGCTCGTGCTCGCGTTGTTCCAGGCGCTCGGCATCTCGGTGGCGCTGGAGTCGCAGGCGGGCCTCGTGCTCGATCCGGGCCTCTCCTTCCGGCTGGTCTCGGCGGTCACGCTCGTGACCGGCACGATGTTCCTGATGTGGCTGGGCGAGCAGATCACCGAGCGGGGCCTCGGCAACGGCATCTCGCTCATCATCTTCGCCGGCATCGCGGCGGGACTGCCGAACGCGATCGGTCTCACGCTGGAGCAGGCGCGCACCGGCGCGTATTCGATCCCGCTGGTGCTGGGGATCGCGGTGCTGATCGTGGGGGTCACCGCGTTCGTCGTGTTCGTCGAGCGCGCGCAGCGCAAGATCCTGGTCAACTACGCGAAGCGGCAGGTCGGCAATCGTGTCTACCAGGGGCAGAGCTCGTTCCTGCCCCTCAAGCTCAACATGGCCGGCGTGATCCCGCCGATCTTCGCCTCGTCGATCATCCTGTTCCCGGCGACGCTGGCGCAGTGGTTCGGCGCGGGCGAAGGGACGATCTGGCTCCGCGACGTCGCCTCGGCGCTCGGACCCGGCCAGCCGGTCCACGAGATCCTGTACGCGGCGGCGATCATCTTCTTCTGCTTCTTCTACACGGGGCTCCAGTACAACCCGAAGGAGACGGCGGACAACCTGAAGAAGAGCGGCGCCTTCATCCCGGGCTACCGGCCGGGCGACCAGACGGCGAAATACATCGAGAAGATCACGCTTCGGCTCACGCTGATCGGCTCCATGTACCTGGTGGTCGTGTGTTTCATCCCCAACTTCCTGATCGCCTGGAAGAACGTGCCGTTCTACTTCGGCGGCACGTCGCTCCTGATCATCGTGGTCGTGACGATGGACTTCATGACCCAGGTGCAGGCCTACATGATGTCGCAGCAGTACGAGAGCCTGCTGAAGAAGGCCAACTTCAAAGGCGGTGTCCCGAGCCGGTGATGTCCTAGGAAGACACGATCCAGATGCAGGGGGAGGTGGTGGAGATGCTGCCGAACGCCTCCTTCCGCGTGAAGCGCGAGAACGGGCACGTCGTGCCGGGTCATATCTCCGGGAAGATGCGAATGCACTACATCAAGATCCTGCCCGACGACAAGGTGACCGTCGAGCGCACGCCTTACGACCTGTCGCGGGCGCGGATCACGTTCAGGGCGAGGTGATCGAAGGATCACAGGTCGGGCTTCAGAGCCACCGCGTTTCCGGTGGCGCGCCATGAAGGCGCGGTGAGACGAGGGTGAGGAGAGCGAAATGAAGGTACAGGCGAGCGTCAAGAAGATGTGCCGCAACTGCAAGATCATCCGGCGCAACGGCGTCGTGCGCGTGATCTGCACCGAACCCCGCCACAAGCAGCGGCAAGGGTAGGCGAACGGCTGCCCACGACTGACAGGACAGGAACACCATGGCTCGTATCTCAGGCGTCAACATCCCCAACCACCAGCACGCGGTCATCGCGCTGCAGGCGATCTACGGCATCGGCCCCGCGCGCGCGAAGGCGATCTGCGCGTCGACCGGCGTGACGCCGTCGGCCAAGATCAAGGACCTGTCGGATGCGCAGATGGACAAGCTGCGAGACCAGGTCGGCCGCTTCACGGTCGAGGGCGACTTGCGCCGCGAGACGACGATGAACATCAAGCGCCTGATGGACCTGGGCTGCTACCGGGGCGTCCGGCATCGCAAGGGTCTGCCGGTGCGCGGCCAGCGTACGCGGACCAACGCGCGGACGCGCAAGGGCCCGAAGAAGGGCCGCACGGTCGCGCTGTCCAAGGGCGCGCCGGCGAAGACGTAACCAGGAAAATCGACGATGGCACAGCAACCGTCCCAGAAGCAGGCCGCGCAGGCCCGCGCGCGCAAGAAGGTCAAGAAGAGCGTGTCCGAAGGCATCGCGCACATCCACGCGTCCTTCAACAACACGATCATCACGATCACCGACCGGCAGGGCAATGCGCTGTCGTGGGCGACGTCGGGCGGCGCCGGCTTCAAGGGCTCGCGCAAGTCGACGCCGTTCGCCGCGCAGGTGGCCGCCGAGTCGGCGGGCCGCGCCGCGCAGGAATACGGAGTGAAGAACCTCGAGGTGCGCATCAAGGGCCCGGGGCCCGGCCGCGAGTCGGCGGTGCGCGCCTTGAACGCGCTCGGCTTCAAGATCGGCTCGATCTCGGACGTGACGCCGGTGCCGCACAACGGCTGCCGCCCGCCGAAGCGCCGGCGGGTTTAGAGCGGTTTCGTAGGAATTTGTCGCTGAAAATCGACTGGCTCCGCCAGCGATTTCCAGGTAACCAGACCGGACGAAAGCAGGGTTTCACTTTCGGACGAAGGGACTAACGTGGCTCGATACATCGGACCGAAGTGCAAGTTGGCGCGCCGGGAGGGGACCGACCTCTTCCTGAAAAGCGCGCGCCGCTCGCTCGACTCGAAATGCAAGCTGGACGTGAAGCCGGGGCAGCACGGACAGAAGTCCGGCATGCGCATGTCCGACTACGGCAACCAGCTTCGCGAGAAGCAGAAGTTGCGCCGCATCTACGGCGTGCTCGAGCGGCAGTTCCGGCGCTATTTCGTCGAGGCGGCGCGCCGCAAGGGCTCGACCGGCGAAAACCTGCTGAAGCTGCTCGAGTCGCGTCTCGACAACGTCGTCTACCGGATGGGCTACGGCTCGACGCGCGCCGAGGCGCGCCAACTCGTGTCGCATGGCTCGATCCTCGTCAACGGCAAGCGCCTGAACGTCCCTTCGGCGCTGTGCAAGACCGGCGACGCGGTCACGGTCGCCGAGAAGTCGAAGGCGCAGCTCCGCATCGTCGATTCGCTGCAGCTCGCCGAAAAGGTCGGCTTCCCGGCGTGGGTCGAGGTCGACCCGAAGAAGATGCAGGGCACGTTCAAGGGCGCCCCGGATCGCTCGGAGTTCGGCCAGGACATCAACGAGAGCCTGGTCGTGGAGCTCTACAGCAAGTGAACCTGACGGACGTGGGCTGCACCGCGCGAGCGGCAGGGCGGCCGGCGTTTCCATTGGACGTTTTCCGAGGTCCCGCATGCAAAGCAACGTACTGTTGAAGCCGCGCATCATCGACGTGCAAAGCATGTCGCCGTTCCACGCCAAGGTCGTGATGGAGCCGTTCGAGCGCGGATACGGGCACACGCTCGGCAACGCGCTTCGGCGCGTCCTGCTGTCGTCGATGCCCGGCTACGCCCCGACCGAGGTCCGCATCTCGGGCGTGCTGCACGAGTACTCGGCGCTCGACGGCGTGCAGGAGGACGTCGTCGACGTCCTCCTCAACCTGAAGGGCGTCGTGCTGAAGCTGCACAACCGCGACCATGTCGTGCTGAAGCTCGCGAAGTCGGGCGAGGGCGCCGTGACGGCCGCGGACATCGAGCCGAATCACGACGTCGAGATCATCAATCCCGAGCACGTGATCGCGCACCTCACGGCGGGCGGCAAGATCGAGATGGAGATCCGCGTCGACAAGGGCCGCGGCTACCAGCCTGCCACCGCGCGGTTGAAGCCCGAGGGCGGCCGGTCGATCGGCTCGATCCTGCTGGACGCCTCGTTCTCGCCGGTCCGCCGGGTGAGTTACGCGGTCGAGAGCGCGCGCGTCGAGCAGCGCACCGACCTCGACAAGCTCGTGCTGGACATCGAAACCAACGGCGTGGTCGAGCCCGAGCAGGCGGTGCGCTATGCCGCGAGCGTGCTGGTCGAGCAGTTGTCGGTGTTCGCGGACCTGAAGGGCACCGACGTGCCGGTCACCGAGCGCAGCTCGCCGCAGGTCGACCCGATCCTGCTGCGGCCGGTCGACGACCTCGAGCTCACGGTGCGCTCGGCCAACTGCCTCAAGGCCGAGAACATCTATTACATCGGCGACCTGATCCAGCGCACGGAGACCGAGCTGTTGAAGACGCCGAACCTCGGCCGCAAGTCGCTGAACGAGATCAAGGAAGTGCTCGC
>JBDTNO010000089.1:0-13241 GCA_039933715.1 Betaproteobacteria bacterium | reverse complement strand
GGACGGCTTCCGCTACGGGCCCGACGCGGCGCGCGAGATCTTCGGCTTCGACGAGGCCCATCCGATCGAGGCGCTCGAGCGCATGCTGCCCGACCTCGCGTCGGACCGCACGGCCGTCTACACGCCGCTCGGGCAGAGCGCCGAGTGGGACCGGCGCATCGCCGCGACGCTGAACGAGGTGCGCGCGCGCGTGCGCACCGGCGTCGCCGCGCCCGACGAGCTCGTCGACGTTCGCGGTACGCTCGACCGCATGCGCCTCGTCAAGGACGCGCACGAGCTCAAGCTGATGCGCCGCGCGGCCGAGATCTCGTCGGGAGCGCATCGTCGCGCGATGGCGACGACGCGTCCCGGCTGGCACGAGTTCGAGGCCGAGGCGGAGCTCGCGCACGAGTTCCTGCGCCACGGCGCGCAGGCGGTCGCGTATCCGTCGATCGTCGCGAGCGGTCCCAACGCGTGCGTGCTGCACTACCGCGACAACGACCGCCAGATGCTCGACGGCGACCTCCTGCTGATCGACGCCGGATGCGAGTACCGCGGCTACGCGTCGGACATCACGCGCACGTTCCCGGTGAACGGCCGCTTCACCGGCCCGCAGAAGGCCGTCTACGAAGTGGTGCTGGCCGCGCAGCTCGCGTGCCTCGACGCGGTGCGGCCCGGCGTCGCGTTCCACGATTACCACCAGGTCGCCGAGCGCGTGCTCGCCGAAGGGCTGATCGAGCTTCGGCTGATCGAAGGCCCGCTCGACGCCGCGCTCGAGAGCGGCAGCTACAAGCGCTTCTACATGCACCGCGCCGGCCACTGGCTCGGCATGGACGTGCACGACGCCGGCCTCTACCAGGAGAAGGGCGCGTCGATGACGCTCGAGCCCGGCATGGTGCTCACCGTCGAGCCGGGTCTCTACATCCGGCAGGGCGACGGCGTGCCCGCCGAATTCGCCGACATCGGCGTGCGCATCGAGGACGACGTCGTCGTCACCGCGAACGGCATCGAGAACCTCACCGCGCGCGCGCCGAAGACGGTGGCGGAGGTGGAAGACGCCTGCGGCTCCAGGTGACACGCGTCCGTTGGCCGTCGTCGGTAGCGGCGCGTCGCGCAGGGTCGTTCGCACGCCCCGACGCGAAGTGTCCGCCAACGGCCAACGGCCAGCGGACCAGAGATGCCTGACGTCTGCATCATCGGCGCGGGCCCTGTCGGCGCGACGCTGGCGCTGGCGCTGGCCGGCGAGGACGTCGATGTCGTCGCGCTCGACGCGCGCGCTCAAGGCGCCACGCTGCGGGGCGACCGGTCGCTCGCGCTTTCGCACGGCGCGCGGCTGATCTTCGAGCGGCTCGGCATCTGGACCCCGCTCGCCGCGATTCCCGATGCGGTCACGCCGATCACGCGCATCGACGTGTCGCAGGCCGGAGGGTTCGGCGCGGCGGTGCTCGAGGCCGGCGACGTCGGGCTGCCCGCGCTCGGCTACGTGGTGTCGTATCTCGCGCTCCAGGGCGCGCTGGACGCGACGCTCGAGCGCGCGGGCGTCGAAGTGCGCTTCGGCATGCCGGTCGACCGCGTCGAGGCGACGCCGTCGCTCGCCACCGCGGCTACGTCGCAGGGCGAGCGCATCGCGGCGCGCCTCGCGGTCGTCGCCGACGGCAGCGGCGCGACCGTGCAGGGGATCGAGCGCGTGCGCCACGACTACGGGCAGGTGGCGGTGATCGGCAAGGTCGAGACGTCGGCGCCGCATGCGGGACGCGCCTATGAGCGTTTCACGCCCGACGGCCCGATCGCGCTCCTTCCCGAAGGCGCGCATTACGGCTTCGTCTGGACGCTGGCGCCCGAACGCGCGCAGGCGATGCTCGCGCTCCCCGACGAGGCGTTCGTCGCGCGCTTCGCCGCGCATTTCGGGCGCCGGCGCACGGATTTCGTGCGGACCTGGGGCCGCAAGTCGTTCCCGCTCGTGCTCGAGTTCGCGCGCCCCGCGGTCGCCACACGCGCCGTCGCGATCGGCAACGCGTCGCAAACCTTGCACCCGATCGCCGGCCAGGGCTTCAACCTGGGGCTTCGGGACGCCTGGGAGCTGAAGCGGGCGATTGCCGGCGCCGCGCGTGACGACATCGGCGCACCCGGGATGCTGGCTTCGTATGCCGCGCGGCGTCGCGCCGACCGCTGGGCCGGCATCGCGTTCACGCACGGCCTCGTCCAGATGTTCGGCGCCGACCTCCCGCTGGTGCGCTGGCCTCGCGGGATCGGTCTCGCGCTGCTCGGCGCGGTACCGCCGCTGAAGCGCTCGTTCACGCGAGCGATGCTCTACGGCGCTTGACGGCACGGTCCGCGGTGCGTCCGTCGGACGCACGTTCGACGCCGCGATTCGCGGCAGGTCGCCGCGCCAAAGCCGGTATAATTCGCGGTTCCCCGTCTCGCAATCCCTCGCCGGTCCCTTCGTGCGCATCGGTCCCCATACGCTGCCGAATGCCCTCGCCGTCGCGCCGATGGCGGGCGTGACCGACCGGCCGTTCCGGCAGCTGTGCAAGCGGCTGGGCGCCGGATACGCGGTGTCGGAGATGGTCGCGTCGAATCCCGCGCTTCGTGCGACCGCGAAATCGATGCGGCGCATCGATCATGCGGGCGAGGCCGCTCCGGTCGCCGTGCAGATCGCCGGCGCCGACCCCGCGATGATGGCCGACGCGGCGCGCTACAACGTCGATCGCGGCGCCGCGATCATCGACATCAACATGGGCTGCCCGGCGAAGAAGGTCTGCAACGTCGCCGCCGGCTCGGCGCTCCTCTCGGACGAGGCGCGCGTCGCCGCGATCCTCGAGGCAGTCGTCGGCGCGGTCGACGTGCCGGTCACGCTCAAGATCCGCACCGGGCCGACACCGGATCGTCGCAACGCGGTGCGCATCGCGCGCATCGCCGAGGCGTCGGGCATCGCGGCGCTCGCCGTACACGGCCGCACGCGGGCCTGCGCGTTCGTCGGCGCGATCGAGTACGAGACGATCCGCAGCGTCAAGGAAGCGGTCGCGATCCCGGTCTTCGCGAACGGCGACATCGAAACGCCGGCGCGTGCGCGCGCCGTGCTCGAGGCGACCGGCGCCGACGGCGTGATGATCGGGCGCGCGGCGCAGGGACGCCCGTGGATCTTCCGCGAAATCGCGCATTTCCTCGCCACTGGCGAGGAGCTTCCCGCGCCGCCGGTCGAGGAGATACGGGCGCTGATCGTGCGTCACCTCGACGACCACTACGCGTTCCACGGCGCGGTGACCGGCGTTCGCACCGCGCGCAAGCACCTGGGCTGGTATACCGCCTCGCTCGAAGGCGGGGAAGCATTCCGCCGCGCGATGAACGCGTGCGAGACGACGGGCGCGCAGCTCGCGGCCGTGCACGCGTTCTTCGACGTGCTCGCCGGCCGCGGCGAGCGCCTGATCCAGGCGATCGTTGCCGAAAGCGCGCCGGTCGAGGCGCCGACGCGACGCCCATCCTCGCAGCCCAGGGTCGGGGAGGCCCTCGCCGCGTGAACCGAAAAATCCGACTCAACGGCCGCAACGACATCGGACGCAGCGTCGAGAATTCGCTGGACGACTATTTCCGCAAGCTCGACGGCGAGCCCGCGCACAACGTCTACGCGATGGTGATCGGCCACGTCGAACGCGCGCTGCTCGCCTCGATCCTCGAGCGCGCCGGCCACAACCAGACGCAGGCCGCGGACATGCTCGGCATGAACCGCAACACGCTGCGCGCCAAGCTCTCGAAGTACAAGCTGACGTGATGGCGGCGCCGGTCGCGCAGGCGCTGCTGTCGGTGTCGGACAAGGCCGGGCTCGTCGCCTTCGCACGCGGCCTCTCGTCGCGCGGCATCGCGCTTTTGTCCACCGGCGGCACCGCACGCGCGATCGCCGACGCGGGCCTCCCGGTGACCGACGTCGGCGAGTACACCGGTTTTCCCGAGATGCTCGACGGGCGCGTGAAGACGCTGCATCCGAAGGTGCACGGCGGCATCCTCGCGCGCCGCGACGTCGCTGCGCACGCCGATGCCATCGCCGCGCACGGCATCCCGACGATCGACCTCGTCGTCGTCAACCTGTACCCGTTCCGGGAGACGGTCGCGCGGCACGGCTGCACGCTCGACGAAGCCATCGAGAACATCGACATCGGCGGCCCGGCGATGGTGCGCGCGGCCGCGAAGAACTGGCCGCATGTCGGCGTCGTCGTCGACCCGTCCGACTATCCGGCGCTCCTCGCCGAGCTCGCGCGCACCGGCAACGTGCTGTCCGACGCGACCCGCTTCGCGCTCGCGCGAAAGGCGTTCGCGCACACGGCCGCGTACGACGGCGCGATCGCGAACTGGCTGACGGCGCGCTCGGCGGACGGGACGGCCGAGACGTTCCCCCAGTCGTTCCGCTACGCGGGCGAGCGCGTCCAGGCGCTGCGCTACGGCGAGAATCCGCACCAGGCCGCGGCGTTCTACCGGGACGAGTCACCCGCCGCCGGCGGAATCGCGACGTTCCACCAGCACCAGGGCAAGGAGCTCTCGTACAACAACCTCGCCGATGCGGACGCGGCGTGGGAATGCGTCAGGTCGTTCGACGCGACGGCCTGCGTGATCGTCAAGCATGCGAACCCGTGCGGCGTCGCGCTCGGCGAGTCGACGCTCGACGCCTACCGCCGCGCGCTTTCGACCGATCCGGTGAGCGCGTTCGGTGGCATCATCGCGTTCAACCGCGCGGTCGACGCCGCGACGCTCGAGGCGGTCGCCACCCAGTTCGTCGAGGTGCTGGTCGCGCCCGCGTACACCGACGATGCGATCCGCGCGATCGCGCAGAAAAAGAACGTGCGCGTGCTGGAAATCCCGACGCCGTCCGCGCCGGGCACCGCATCGCAACTCGACTTCAAGCGGATCGGCGGGGGCCTCCTCGTGCAGACCGCCGATGTCCGCAACGTCACGCCGGAAGAGCTGAAGGTCGTCACGCGGAAGGCGCCGACCGGGACGCAGTGGGCCGACCTGATGTTTGCCTGGCGCGTGGCCAAGTTCGTCAAGTCGAATGCGATCGTCTACGCGGCGAACGGGATGACGCTCGGCATCGGCGCGGGCCAGATGAGCCGCGTCGACTCGACGCGCATCGCCGCGGCGAAGGCGGCGGGTGTTAAGCTCGACCTCGCCGGTTCGGCCGCGGCGTCCGACGCGTTCTTTCCGTTCCGCGACGGTCTCGACGTCGTGGCGGACCAGGGGGCCGCGGCGGTGATCCAGCCGGGCGGCAGCATGCGCGACGACGAGGTGATCGCGGCGGCGGACGAGCGCGACCTCGCGATGGTGTTCACCGGCGTGCGCCATTTTCGGCATTGAGGCGAGCGGACATGGCGACCGCGGCAAGGACGATCCGATGAAAACCATCCTGGGCGCGCTCGCGATCGCGAGCGCGCTGGCCGCGGGGCCCGGGCTCGGGCAGAGCGTTCCGGCGCCGGCGGACACACCCGCCGCGCCGATGAAGGCGCGACCCTGGGCTGCCTGCGAAAGTTGGGCGAAGTGGTTCGACACCCAATGCGCGGGCCTGCGAAGCGCGTGGTACGACGGCAAGCCGATCGTCTACCTGACCGGATACACGTACCACGACCGCAGCACCTACACGGACGACAAGCTGGAGGAGTTCAACGAGAAGGCCTGGGGCGGCGGGTTCGGCCTGGGCAGCTACCAGGCGTCGAACGGCGATCACTTCGACTGGTACGCGATGATCTTCCGCGACTCGCATTTCAAGTACACGAAATCGGTCGGGTGGAGCTGGGTCACCTACTGGCCCGAGCACAGCGACTACGCGGTGGGTCTCGGCTACACGGCGTTCCTGATGTCGCGCCCGGACATCGCCAACAACGTGCCGTTCCCCGCGGCGCTGCCGGTCGCGAGCTTGAAGTTCGGCCGCGCCGAGGTGCTCGGCACGTTCATTCCGAAGCTCAACGCCGGCGTCAACCACGGCAACGTCGCCTTTTTCTTCGGGCGCTACCAGTTCTGATCCGCGTACGGTCCGCTCCATAAACGTCCTGGTCATCGGCGCCGGCGGGCGCGAGCACGCGGTCGCGTGGAAGCTCGCGGCGTCTCCCCGCGTCGCGCGCGTGTTCGTCGCGCCGGGGAACGCGGGGTCCGCGCGCGAGCGCGGCGTCGTCAACGTCGCGATCACGGCGATCCCGGAGCTCGTCGCGTTCGCGCGGAAGGAGGGCATCGCGCTGACGATTGTCGGGCCCGAGGCGCCGCTCGCGGCGGGCGTCGTCGACGCGTTCCGCGATGCCGGCCTCGCGATCGTCGGTCCGACGCGCGCGGCGGCGCAGCTCGAGTCGTCGAAGGATTACGCGAAGGCGTTCATGGCGCGCCACGGCATCCGGTCGGCCGCGTACCGCACGTTCACCGATGCGCCCGCCGCGAAAGCGTACGCGACCGCGCGCGGTGCGCCGATCGTCGTGAAGGCGGACGGCCTCGCCGCGGGCAAGGGCGTCGTCGTCGCCGCGACCGTCGCCGACGCGCATGCGGCGATCGACGCGATGCTGGTCGGTCATTCGATGGGCGAAGCGGGCGCGCGCGTCGTCGTCGAGGATTTCCTCTCCGGCGAGGAAGCGAGCTTCATCGTGCTGGTGGACGGTCGCAGCGTGCTGCCGCTCGCGTCGTCGCAGGACCACAAGCGGCTCGGCGACGGCGACACCGGCCCGAATACCGGCGGGATGGGCGCGTACTCGCCGGCGCCGGTCGTCACGCCGGCGATGCACGAGCGGATCATGCGCGAGGTGATCCTGCCGGCGGTCGAGGGCATGGCCGCCGACGGCATCCCGTACACGGGGTTCCTGTACGCGGGCGTGATGGTCGACGCGAGCGGCACGCCGAGCGTGCTCGAGTTCAACTGCCGCCTCGGCGACCCCGAGACGCAGCCGATCATGGCGCGCCTCGCGAGCGACCTGGCCGACCTCGCCGAGCACGCGGTGCGCGGCACGCTCGACCGCGTCGAGGCCGACTGGGACCGGCGCGCGGCGCTCGGGGTCGTGCTCGCCGCGGGCGGCTATCCCGACGCGCCTCGGCACGGCGCGGTGATCGAAGGTCTCGACGGCGTCGATGCCGCCCGCCATCCCGGCGTGCACGTCTTCCATGCGGGCACGGCGCTCGACGGCGGACGCGTCGTCGTGAGCGGCGGGCGCGTGCTGTGCGTGACCGCGCTGGGCGATTCGGTGCGCCAGGCGCAGCGGGCCGCGTACGCGGCGATCGCCGGTATCCGCTACGACGGCATGCAGTACCGCACCGATATCGGGCATCGCGCGGTCGCCCGCCGATGACATCCCCCGAAGCGCGCGGGACGGCCCGTCGGTCGCCGGAAATGACATCCCCCCCGAAGCGCGCTGCGCGCGCCTCCCCCCGAGGGGGGCACGGCGACCTCGGGACGGCCCGTCGGTCGCCGGAAATGACATCCCCCCGAAGCGCGCTGCGCGCGCCTCCCCCCGAGGGGGGCACGGCGACCTCGGGACGGCCCGTCGGTCGCCGGAAATGACATCCCCCCGAAGCGCGCTGCGCGCGCCTTCCCCCGAGGGGGGCACGGCGACCTCGGGACGGCCCGTCGGTCGCCGCGGCTCGCCGGGTCGCGCATCCGCTCCGCGGATTGATTGATCGTGGACGCCGACGCCGTTCGCCATTGGCTCCTGGGATTGCAGGAGCGCATCGTCGCGCGTTTCGAAGCGATCGAGGGGGGCGCATTCCTGCGCGACGCGTGGGAACGCCCGGAGGGCGGCGGCGGCATCGCGCGTCTCGTCGAGGACGGACCCGTCTTCGAGCGCGCGGGCGTCAATTTCTCCGATGTTCGCGGCGCCGCGCTGCCCGCTGCCGCGACGGCCGCGCGCCCCGATCTCGCGGGATGCGCGTGGCGCGCGATGGGCGTCTCGCTGGTCGCGCATCCCCGCAATCCGTACGCGCCGACCGCGCACCTGAACGTGCGCTGCTTCGTGGCGTCGAAGCCCGGCGCCGCCGACGCATGGTGGTTCGGCGGGGGCATGGACCTCACGCCCATTTACGGCTTCGACGAGGACGCGATCGCGTTCCATCGCGCATGCCGCGCGGCGGTCGAGCCGTTCGGCGCGTCGCTCCATCCACATTGGAAGCGCGCCTGCGACGAATACTTCTACCTGAAGCACCGTAGCGAGCCGCGCGGCATCGGCGGAATCTTCTTCGACGACCTCGCCGAGGGCGGATTCGACCGCTGCTTCGCGCTGGCGCGCGCGGTCGGCGACGCTTTCGCAAATGCCTACCTGCCGATCGTCGAGCGGCGCGCGCGGCATCCGTACGGTGAGCGTGAGCGCGCGTTCCAGTCGTACCGGCGCGCCCGCTACGTCGAGTTCAACCTCGTGTGGGACCGCGGCACGCTGTTCGGGCTGCAGAGCAACGGACGCACCGAGGCGATCCTGATGTCGATGCCCCCGTCGGCCGCGTGGCGTTACGACTGGCGGCCCGAGCCGGGATCGCCGGAGGCCAGCCTCACCGAGCGCTATCTCGTGCCGCGCGACTGGGCGGACGAGGCGGGCGCGTAGGCGCGCGCGAGATCCAGGGGTGCGCCGCGGGTGGCGAGCAGCACTTCGACCGCCGCCTCGTAGTCGGCCTCGGTCGCCACCCCGCCGGCGTACCAGGTCCCGACCATCGAAAGCGTCAGGTTGGCGGCCTGCGTCGGATAGCCGTGACGGCGCACGAACTCGCGCGTCACCGGTCCCGCGTCGCCGCCCGCGATCTCGCGCAGCATCGTCGGATTCATCATCGCGATGTTGGTGACGAGCGGCAGCGGCGTGGCCTCGTGGATCGCGGCGAGCAGCGCGGTCGCCGTGCCGAACGGGACGACGTTCTGCGGCCGGTCGCGCACCAGCGTCTCGTGCGCCCACACCAGATAGTCGAGCAGCGGATTGCCGCGGTCGGCGACCACCACGGCCTGGTTGACCCCGTAGATGCAGTCGATGCTGTCGCGCTCCGGCTGGATCCACGCCTCGCGGCACAGCGCGAACCCTTCGGGCGCCTCGAGGACGAGGTCGTCGGGCGCATAAACGAGCACGTCGGCGTCGACCCAGACGGCGCGATCGGCGCCCGCCGCGAGCACTTCGCGCGCGTAGCGCATGCGCGCGAGGTTGGTCTGCTGGACGATGTGCGACGCGAGGCGTTCGCGATACCATCCTGGCAGCACATCGAGGAATTCGTCGCCGAGCAGGCGGTAGTCGAATCCTCGCGAGCGGGCCCAATCGGCCGTCGAAGCCAGGCAGCGCTCGACGAACGGCGGCGCTGGCCGGCCCACCCACGCCTGGAACACGACGGTCCTACCCGAATCATGCGCGGACGTTTCCACCGATCCATCTTACGCCGGGCGCCTCACGCGGGCGCAGGCCGGTGGTCCGGGCATCGGTGCTAGACGGTGCCGCGCGATGGGGGGGACGAGACCACGTCCGAAGATCGAGCGCGCGACGCGTCGAGCGCCGCGCCACCGGTCGCGATCAGGCGATCCACGGCGACGTCGTAATCCTGCGCCGTCGCGACGACGCCGTTGTGCGGCTGCCCGACCATCGAGTAGGTGAGGTTGGCGGCATGCATCGGATGGCCGTGGCGCAGCGCGAGCTCGCGCACCGCGGGTCCGTCGCCGGGCACGGCCAGCTCGCGCACGATGGCCGGCGTGAACAGGCCGACATGGTGGACGAGCGGCAGCGGCGTCGCACGGAAGATCATCGTGAGGAGCGCGGTCGAGGTGCCGAAGCGCTGGACGAGCTCCGGCCGGTCGCGCACGAGCCGCTCGTGCGCCCAGATCGCGTAGTCGAGGAAAGCGTTGCCGCGGTCGAACGCGCACACCGCGTTGTTGACGCGGTGCACCGCCTCGAATCGGTCGCCGACCCGCTCGACCCACGTCTCGAGGCAGAAAGCGAAGCCGTCGTCGGGCACGACGTCGAAGGCGGCGGGATCGAACACGACGACATCCGCGTCGATCCAGATCGCGCGGTCGTGGCTGCCGGCGAGCACGTTCCTCGCGACGACGAGGCGCGCCAGGTTGGCGAGCAGCAGCTTGTGATCGCCGGCCTTTTCGCGATACCAGGCAGGCAGCACGTCGAAGAACGCGTCGTCGAGGAACCGGTAGTCGTGGCCGCGCGAAGCGGCCCACGTGCGGACCGATGCCATCGAGCACTCGATCGCGCGCGGAACGTCGTGCGTGCGATAGGACTGGAATACGAGGGTCGTCATGTCGTCGCGCGTGGCCGGGCCGCGGGCATTGTATCGGCTCGCGTCGCGTGGAACGGCTCGCGATGAACATCGCGGTCGTCGGTCTCGGCCCGGTCGGCATCGTCGCCGCCGCAGGGCTCGCGCTTGCCGGTCATCGCGTCCACGCGACCGATCGCGACCCGGCGCGCGTCGCCGCGCTTCGCGAAGGCCGCACGCCGATCGTCGAGCCCGGGCTCCCGGCGCGCGTCGCCGCGACGGTCGCGTCCGGCGCGCTCGTGGCCGTCGGCTCGGTCGCCGAGGCGGTGATCCGCGCGTCGATCACGCTGATCTGCGTCGGCACGCCGGCGTCGGCGTCGGGCGAGCCCGATCTCGCGGCGCTCGTGTCGGCTTGCGATGCGATCGGCGCCGCCCTGCGCCGCGCCACGCCGTCGCCGGTCGTCGTCGTGCGCAGCACCGTCCTTCCGGGCACGACGCGCGACCTCGTCGTGCCGCGCCTCGCGGCCGCCTCGGGGCTCGTGCCGGGACGCGATTTCCACGTCGCCGTGCAGCCCGAGTTCCTGCGCGAAGGCAGCGCGCTCGCCGACTACGACCTGCCGGCCAAACTCGTCGTCGGCTCGCTGGATGCGCAGGTGGCCGATGCGATCGTCGCCCTCCTCGCGCCGGACCCCGCGTGCGTCGTCGTGCGGACCTCGCCCGAGGCCGCGGAGCTCGCCAAGGTCGCGGACAATGCGTGGCATGCGCTCAAGGTCGCCTTCGCGAACGAGATCGGCGCGCTGGCGCGCGAGCTCCAAGTCGACGGCGACGCGCTGATGACCGACTTCGCGCGCGACCGCACGCTCAACGTCTCCGCCGCCTATCTGCGCCCCGGCGCGCCGTTCGGGGGCAGCTGCCTCGTCAAGGACGTCGCCGCGCTCGATCGCCGCGCCGACGCGGCGGGTTTCCGCGCGCCGCTCCTCGCTGCGATCCTGCCGTCGAATCGCGCGCATTTCGACCGCGTCGTCGACGACATCGCGGCCGACGCGCGAATCGTCGGCATCGTCGGGCTGTCGTTCAAGCCCGGCACCGCCGACCTCCGTGCAAGCCCTTATCTCGAGATCGCGCACGCTCTCGCGGCGCGCGGCCGCGCGGTGTTCGCGTGGGACGAGCGCGTCCCGCGCGATGATCCCGCCTGCGATCCGGCCTGGTTCGCCGCGTCGCCGCAGGCGCTCGCCGACGCCGCCGATACGATCGTCGTCTGCCACGCGTCGCCCGAAGCGCTCGCGGCGATCGCTTCGCGCGCGACGTCCCGGCACACGGTCGTCGACCTGACCGGCGTCGAGCGCCACCGCTTCTCGCACACCCGCTACCGGAGCGTCGCGTGGCGCCCGGAAAGGAACGCACCATGAGCGAACGCACCGGGGACGACGCGCATCTCGTGGAGGTCGGGCTCGCCTCGGAGCCCATGTTCGACGGGCTCCTGCTGCACGTCCGGCGCGACACGGTGCGGATGCCGTCGGGCCGCATCGCGACGCGCGAATACATCGTGCACCCGGGCGCGGTGCTCGTCGCGCCACGGCTGCCCGACGGGCGCTGGGTCGTCGAGCGGCAGTTCCGCTATCCGGCGGGCCAGGTCTTCGTCGAGTTCCCGGCCGGCAAGCGCGATCCGGACGAGTCGGCGCTCGAGACCGGACAGCGCGAGCTCGTCGAGGAGACCGGCTACCGCGCCGCGACGTGGACGCGGCTCGGTGCGATCCACCCGGGTGTCGGCTACACGAACGAGGTGATCGAGCTGTGGCGCGCCGATGGCCTCGAGCACGTCGGCCGCCGGCTCGACCCGGACGAACACCTCGACGTCGTCCCGATGAGCGGGGACGAGCTCCTCGCGGCATTCGACCGGGGCGACATCACCGACGCGAAGACCGCGGTCGCGCTCTTCCACCTCGCGCGCCACGGCGCGTTCGCGTGATCGCGCGACGCCTCCGCGTCCACGGTCGCGTGCAGGGCGTCGGCTACCGCGACGCGATGCGCGGGGCGGCGCTCGCGGCGAGCGTGGCCGGCTGGGTGCGCAATCGTCGCGACGGCACGGTGGAGGCGTGGGTGCAGGGCGACGAGGCTGCGGTCGCGCAGGTCGTCTTGTGGTCGCGCAAGGGACCGCCGTTCGCGCGCGTCGATCACGTCGACGCCGAGAACGCCGCCGTGGACGCGTCGCTGCGCGGATTCGACGGGTTGCCGACCGCATGAACCGCGGCGGCGGCGCCGCGGCTCAGGCCGGCCCGAGGGAGCGCAGGTCGGCCCAAGCCGCGTAGGTCGCGCACGCGATCAGCGGCAGCGCGATCACGAGGCCGATGCCCATCGTCAGAAGGCCGATCGCGAGCAGCACGAACGCGACCGCGCCGTACAGGAGGAACGCGCCGGGATTGCGTGCGAACGCGCCGAACGATTCGGCGAACGAGGCGCCGAATCCCGCCCCGCCGAAGAGCGCGGCGAGCGGCACCAGCGACATCGGCAGCGAGACGAGGATCCCTGCACCGTAGATCGCGAGCACCGTCGTCGCGTCGAGCTCGGTCGTGTTGGACGAGGGGCGCAGGAGGTTGACGCCGGCGAGCGCGTCGGCAACGAACCATTCGGCGGCGAACGTCAGCGTCGACGAAACGATGATCGCGCCGATCGCGCTCGCGGGCGCGCGAAACGCGGCGAACGCATGCAGGAGCTTCGGGCGCTCGCCCGCCGCCGCCGCCGCGGCCCCGTACAGCATCCCGCACGCGATCAACGGGACGATGCATTTCGCGGCGAGCGTGCCCGCATCGGGCCACAGTTCGAGCGCGACCTGCGAGACGACGGTCAGCACGCCGAGCAGCGACAACGTCACCGGGCCGCGCTTCCACAGGCGCATCGCCTCGGCGTACCAGGCCAGGGCGCGCGACGCGGGAACCGCGGTCGGCATGGGCGTCATGAGAACGGAAGCAAATGGGCGGGATCAGGATGCGCGACCGGCGCCCGCAGGGCCGCCCCGAGGGCGCCGGGCCCCCTGGGGGGAGGCTCGCGCAGCGAGCTGCGGGGGGACGTCATCCCGCCGT
>JBDTNO010000088.1:0-13285 GCA_039933715.1 Betaproteobacteria bacterium | reverse complement strand
GACGCCTCTCCTGGCGGGGTGGCAGAGTGGTCATGCAGCGGCCTGCAAAGCCGTCCACGCCGGTTCGATTCCGACCCCCGCCTCCACGATCAGATCCGCAACGATCCCAGCAGGTACCCGGCCCGTCTGCGCTCGGTGGCCCTTGGAACGGACTTCCCCCCGCCGGGATCCCGATGCAGCGCCCCGCCCGTTGAAGCACAATGGTCGCTTCTCGTTCCCGAGGATTCGCGATGCGTGCCTCCGCTCTGGCCGTATTCACGGTAGCCGCAGCGCTAATTTCCGCCCTCGCATCGGCGGCGCCTTCGACCGAGTGCACGAAGATCGGCATCTGCTACTGCGTCAATGACGAGCACAAGGCGACGATCACGCAGCGCGTCGACCGGTTCCGCAGCGTCATCGCCGAGCAGCGCAAGGCGGGCAAGTCGGTCGGTTACCTCTCGGTGCCGCTGACTTCCGCCGGCGGCGGCAACTTCGACATCAACAAGGAAGTCGCCGAAAAGGCGAAGCAGGCGATCGAGGCGCGCTACGGCGCCGACTACGTCTACGTGCTGAATCCGGGCGTGCCGGAGGCGGACCTGCCGCGCAACGCGGGCGGCGCCGACTACATGCTGATGTGGACGACGCTGCTCGAGGGCGATGACGGCCTCGGCAACGACTTCGACTTCGTCTATTTCGCCGGCCCGCAGGATTTCGCCCGCTATTTCGGCTTCGACGGCGTCAACGACGGGGCGAAGCTCGATGCGTTCTACGACGCGCGCGTGAAATCGAATCCGGCGTTCGCGAAGGCGGCCGAGGGCGGGCTCACGAAGCCGGTGTTCCGCCGCTACTACGCGTTCCGCGCATCGTCGACGGTGAGCCGCGGCGCGCACGACGAATGGAACATCTTCCGCATGGTCAACGAGAAGCGCCGCGCCGATCCGAAGATCGGCGCGCCGGGACAGATCCCGGTTTTGTTCGACGGGCGCGGCGTGAACCCGTCCGACCACGAAGCGGCGGTGTCCGAAGGCTACGTGGGCCGCTGCAAGCTCTGACCGCCTGGGGAGCGGCGGTCGCCGCCGCTCACGCAGACGGACGCGAGGTCAGACACGCCCCGCGACGCTCGCGACGGTCGCGACGAGCTCGGACGGCTCGACCGGCTTCGACAAGTGCACGAAGTATCCGGCGCGCAGCGCGCGCGTCCGGTCTTCCGAGCGCGCGAACGCAGTGAGCGCGATCGCCGGAACCCTCGCGCCGCCCGTGGCTTCCGCTTCCTGCGCACGGATGCGCCGCAGGAGCTCGTAGCCGTCGACATCGGGCATGCCGATGTCGCTGATCATGAGGTCGGGCCGCTCGCGCGCGTGCAGCACGATCGCCTCGGTCGCGGATCCCGCGGTGACGACGCGCGCGCCGCAGTCGGACAACACGCGGCCTATGAGCTCGCGCGCATCGGGCTCGTCGTCGACGACCAGGATCACCATGCCGTTCAGGTCGGCCGGATGGAACTCGGGAGCGGCGGAAGGACTGCGCGGATGCACGCGCTGCGGCGGCGTCCAGCCGCGTTGCAGCACGACGAGCGGAAGCTGGACGGTGAACGTCGCGCCGGTTCCTTCGCCCGCGCTGTGCGCGCGCACGGTCCCGCCGTGCAGCTCGACCAGGTGCTTGACGATCGAGAGCCCGAGGCCGAGTCCGCCGTACTTGCGCGTCGACGACGCGTCCGCCTGGCGGAAACGCTCGAACAGATGTGCGAGGAATTCGCCGGGGATGCCGACACCCGTGTCGGTCACGCCGAGCTCGACGTGCGAGTTCACCCGTTGCAGCGTGATGCCGACGCGGCCGTCCTTGGGCGTGAACTTGATCGCATTGGACAGGAGGTTCCAGACGACCTGCTGGAGCCGCGCAGGGTCGCCCGCGACCGGCCCGGCGGAAGGATCGAGCACCTTCTCGATCCGGATGCCTTTGGCGTCCGCGGCCGGCTGCACCGTGTCGATCGCCGCCTCGATGACCGCAGTCGGATCGACGTTCTGCACCTCAAGCCGAAGCTTGCCCGCGGTGATGCGGCTCATGTCGAGCAGATCCTCGATGAGCTGCGTCTGCATGCGCGCGTTGCGATCGATCGCCTCCAGGCCGTTCGCGAGGTCGGCCTCGCCGCGCACGCCCCGGCGCAGCACGTGGGCCCAGCCGAGGATCGCCGACAGCGGCGTGCGAAGTTCGTGCGACAGCGTCGCGAGGAACTCGTCCTTGAGCTCGCCCATGCGCTCGGCATGGGCGCGCGCGGTCCGCTCGCTTTCGAGCAGGCGCTCGCGCTCGGCGGCCGCGCGGCGCGCGGCGTCGTAGAGGCGCGCGTTGTCGACCGCGACCGACGCCTGCGACGCGATGCCGGTGACGAGCCGCTCGGCGCGCTCGTTGAAGACGCCCGCTTCCGGATGCGCGAGGAAGAGGCCGCCCAGGACGACGCCGCTTCGCGCGTTCACCGGAACCGCGAGGTAGCTTCGCACCGGCAGCCGCGCGGGCAGCATGCGCAAGCCGGGCGCCACCGAAACGTAGCGCGCGTCGGTGGTGGCGTCGTCGATCCGGATCGCCCGCTCCGCGTTGAACGAGGGGCCGAACGCCACGGCCGCACTCGGGGGGTCGGAGCCCTCGAACGCCTCGCGCGGCACGCCCGACAGCGTGCACTGCATCAGCGCTTCGTCGTCGTGGTCGTGCGAGGCGAAGAAGAACGCGCCCCAGCGCGCGCCCGACACCTGCGTCGCCGCGTCGGTTACCGCCTGCAGCACGGCCTCGAGTCCGAGCTCCGAGGCGAGCGTGACGCCGTAGCGGTTGAGGATCTCGAGCACGCGCGACTCGTCGCGCAGCGCCTCTTCGTTGCGACGCACCTCGGTGATGTCGCGGAACCCCCAGACGCGCCCGACCGGCCGCCCGTCGATCATCTGAAGCCGCGATGTGCGCTCGAGCACGCGACCCTGCGTGAGCTCGAGCACGTCGAACGTGTCGGCGGGCCAGGCCGCGTAAATCTCCTCGACGCGCGCGACGAATCGGGCGGGGTCGACGATCTGGTCGCGCACGACTTCGCCGATGCGCGTGTGATCGCTGCCCACCACCTGGTTGCGCTCGAGCCCCCACATCGCCAGGAAGCGCGCGTTGAATTCGTTGACGCGTCCGGTCGTGTCGGTCACGAGGAGGGCGTCGGTCGTGGCGTCGAGCGTCGCCCGCAACGCCGCCACCGAGTGCGCGAGCTCCCCGGTCCGGCGTTCGAGCGCTTCCTTGGCGGCGAACAACTCCTGCTCGGCGCGCTGGCGCGCCGCGAGGATCGTCTGCGCGTTCTGGATGGCGACTGAGCGCAGCCGGTCGTCCTCGTCCTGATGGGACTGTTCCATCAGCTCAATCCCAACCGCTTCGCGGCGAGCGCCGTGCCGGCGACGCGCGCGCGGATCTTGGCGAACGCGGTTTCGCGGCTGGTCGAGGTGTCGTCGCAGAAGGGAGCGAATCCGCAATCGTCGGTCGTTCCGAGCTGCGCGGTTGGAATGTATTGCGCCGCCTCGACGACGCGCGCCTCCACTTCCTCGGGCGTCTCGACCTTGGGATCGATCGGCGCGATGACGCCGACGAAGATGCGCTGGTCGGGCTTCATGGTGCGGCGGATCGTGCGCAGCACGTGCGCGCGGTCGGGCTCGCCGGCCAGCGCGATGTAGAAGTTGGTCACGCGAAGCTCGAACAGCGCGGGCAGGAGTTCGGCGTAGTCGACTTCGGCGCTGTGCGTCGAATCGCGGTCGCCCCCCGGGCAGGTATGCACGCCGAGCCGGCGGCGGTCGTCGTCGTCGAATCGGGCGAGCGCGAGGTTGTTGAGATCGATGAAGCTCGACAGCAAGCTTCCCGACGGGTCGATCTTGACCGCCAGCCGCCCTTCGGTGAAATCGACCTGCACGACGTGCGCGCCCTTGTCGAGGCAGCGCCGCACTTCGGTTTCGTGCTCGCGCAGGAGGTCGGCGATGAATGCGTCGCGCGGGTAGCCCGCGATCGGCTGGTCCGGATACATGAGCGAGAGCGCCGACGGCGAGATCACCGCCTGCTTGACCGCCACGTTCGCATAGCGCTTCGCGATGTCGAGGTAGGCGTCGGCGTAGCGGCGGTAATGGAATGGCCCGGCCGTGAGGCGCGGCATGCGTCGCGTGTGGCCGGCGGCGAACGGAATGCGAAATCCGTCGGGCGCCGTGTTGGGAAGCCCGTCGACGCCGTAGGTCCAGAAATTGTGTACCTTGCGTTGCTCGCCGTCGGAGACCACCGGCGAGCCGGTCGCCTCGAGCGCGGCGATCGTGTCGCGGACCGCGGCCTCATAGAGCGCTTCCAGCGACGGATCGTCGGCGGATCTATGCGCGAGCGCGTCGATCAGCGCAAGCGGGCGCGGGATGCTGCCGATGGGTTCGGTCGGGATCATCAAGATAGCTCGCGGACGCTGGCCGCTCGGTGGCGGCTTCGACGGGCCGGCGCACCGTCGTGCCGGGCAGCTTGACTCCCCACCATGCGGGAGTCTGTAGGAGAAACCCTCACCGGATGCACCGTTCTGCCGCCTCTATCAAACGCGCTAGGCGGGAGGCCGCGGCGCGCCGGGGCCGTTACGCGTGAATCGATCGTCGACCTGCGTGGACGCGAACGATCCCCGCCATGTCCGGAAAGGCGGCACCTCAGCGCGAGCGGGGCGCCTCGGCGGCGAAGCGGGCGAAGCCCGCCATGAAGTCGCGGAGCAGCCCCGCGATCCGCGCATCGACGATCGCGCCGTCCGGGCCGAACACGGTGCCCGCGCGCGAAACCTGCAGCCGCCCGCCGAACCACGGGTTGGTGCCGAGCGTGCGGAGCACCGGGAGCCAGGCGTTCTGCGCGAGGATCGTGCCGAAACCGCCGGGGGACGCGCCGATCACCGCGATCGGGCGCCCTCCGAATACGCGCGGGATATCGGCGGCCGGGCGAGAAAGCCAGTCGATCGCGTTCTTGAACACGCCGGGCATGCCGTTGTTGTACTCGGGCGTCACCAGCAGCAGGCCGTCGGCGGCGGCGATCGCGTCCTTGAGCGCGCCCACCTGCGGGGGGACGCCGTGCTCGGCCTCGACGTCGCCGTCATAGAGCGGGATGCCGCGGATCGACGCGATCGAGAGCTCGGCGCCTTCGGGCATCGACGTCGCGGCGGCCTTCAGCAGCGCCGTGTTGAACGAGTCGGTGCGAAGGCTTCCGGAGAGGCCGATCAGGCGAGTGGTCATCGAAGCGATCCCGGACGTCGAGCGCGCGAGGATTCGCGCGCAGCGGTGCGCTGCATCATCACTTCGCCGCCGCCGCCGCGGCGCGGTTGCGCGCGATCCAGTGGTCGACCGCCGCGACGATGCCGTCGATCGCCTCGGAGCGCATTCCGTTTTGCCTGCCGATCGTCTGAACCAACCGGTCGACGCGCTCGATATGCGGGGCGCTGTTCACGAGCGCGCGCGCAGCGGACGACGGATTGAGAAGCGACTGGGCGGCGTTCGCATATTTCTCGAACTGGACGAGGTCGTCCTGCGCGGCGCCGAGGGTGCGGCAAAGCTCCGACACCCAATCGTAAACGGCGCGCGTTTCGACGAGATCGCCGTGCACGGCGTCCTTGATCGAGCGCATGCCGTCCGCCTGGACGCAGCGGTAGTTGCCGGCCAGCAGCATGCTCCACTTGGCGAGCGGCACGAACGTCGACTCGAAGACCTTGAGCTTGACCGGCAACTCGATGCGCCCGTCCGGCGTATCGAAGCGGGCCGCCTCGATTCCCGACGCGAGCTCGTGCAGCAGCGCCGTGTGCGGGCCCGACGGAAAGCGCGCCGCCTTGAAGTTGGTCGGCAGCCGCACCTGCAGCACGTTCACCGGCTCGCCCGGCGGCCGGAACGCCTGCGGGTCGGGGCTGCACAGCGTCACGAGCGCGGGGTCGAAGGCGTCCCAGGCCGCGAAGTCCGTGTAGCAGTCGCGGCATGCGGCGACGTCGACCTTCGGGATCCGCGCGAGGAACGGCGGCGGCGGCATGTTCATGATCGACATGCACGGCACGCCCGCCTCCGCGACCGCGCCGAGGAGCTCGCGCACGCCCGGCGAGCGGTATTGGGGTTCCTGCATCGCGAGCACGACGAGGTCGTAGCCGCCGGGCGAGAGGTCTTGCGGAACCGCCGCGTCGAGCTGCCCCGGCAGCGTTCGCGAGTCGACCTCGACGAGGCGGTCGCTTCCGCGCACCGGCAGCCGGACGCGCGCGCCGCCGGAGTTGAACGCCTCGACCTCGGCTGGAACGCACGCGAGCGTGACCGCGTGCCCGGCGGCGACGAGCTTGATCGCGAGCAGCGAGCCATAGGACGCGCCCATGCTCAGAATCCTGCGTGAAGCCATGCGGTATTCCTCCTCGTTCGCCCGGTGTCGGCCGCGAGTCGCGGTCCGCTTCGGGTCGTCGTGCTCTTCCCGTGGCCGTCCCTGCGCGCCGGGTTCAGGCGTCCGATCGCGGCGGGACGGGACCGTCGCCCGGGCGCAACGACGGCGGCATGTTCGCACCTGCCTGCCTTTTGCGGAACAGGGCTGCACGGGCGAGCAGCATCGACGTGAGCGGCATCGTGATCGCCAGCACGGCCGGAATCGCCCAGGTGTTCAGGACCGGCATCCCCTCGAGCATCGAGAAATGGAGGGTCGAGGCGGCCGCGACCGCCCAGACTCCGAACGTCGATGCGAGCGCGGGCGGGTGCATGCGAAGGAAGATCGTGGGGAGGCGCACGAGGCCGGTCGCGGCCACCAGCGAGGCGAGCCCGCTCGCGACGAGCAGGACCGCCGTCGCAGCCTCGATCCAGCCGGATGCGGTCGTCATTCGATCACCTCGCCGCGCAGCAGGAATTTCGCGAGCGCCATCGAGCTGACGCAGGCCGCGAGCGCGATCAGCAGCGCCGCCTCGAATACCATGCCGCTCGCATAGCGGATCCCGAGCAGCAGGATCGCGAGCATCCCGTTCACGTAGAGGAAGTCGAGCGCCAGCACGCGGTCCTCCGCGCCGGGCCCGCGCATCAGCCGGACCACCGCGAGCACCATCGAAAGCGCATAGCAGGTGAGCGTCGCGAAGATCGCGATGGAGAGCAGAGGCGTCATGCGAAGATCTCCCGGAGCGGCCGCTCGTAGGTGTCCTTGTAGTGCGCGACGAACGCGGCTTCGTCGCCGGGATCGAGCACGTGCAGCAGCACCGTGCTGCGATCGTGCGCGAGCTCGCACCACAAGGTCCCCGGAATGATCGTCGTGATGATCGCGAGCACGGCGAGGCCGCCGGGGTCGGTCAGCGCGAGCGGCACGCGGACGAACGCGCCGGTCGGAAGCCGGTCGCGACGGCGCAATAGCGCGCGGGCGACGTGGAGGTTCGAACCGAGCGAATCGCGAAGGACCACGGCCACGAGCCAGAGGACCAGCGCCGGCCGGCGAATGCGCACTCGCCCCGGGCGCAGCGGCGCGACGATGACCGGCACGACGAGCGCGACGACCGTCGCGAGCACGACCTGCGCAAGCGACGGCGCTGCGCCGAGCAGGAACCACAGCACGAAGAGCGCGACCGAAAGGAGCGGCGCGGGAACGAACCGCCTCATCATGGCGCGGACTCCTTCGCGGGTCGAGCTCCCGGCGCGGGAACGGGACGCGCCGCCATCACCGCGTCGATGTACAACGCGGGGCGGTGGAGCGCACGCGCCGTGTCGGTGGCGACGCGCATCGCGTGCTCAGCCTCGATCGCCAGCGCGCCGCACGCCGCGAGCAGCAGCACCACCGCCGCGCACTCGACGATGCGCAGTCGCGGCGGACGCCGGTCCTGTGATGTCCAGAACTGCCGGATGCCGGCTCGCGACAACGCCAGGGTCGCGAAGAACCCGGAGACGATCACGAGCGTGAAGAAGGCCCAGCCCGCCCCGAGCGTCGTCGAAGGCGCTGCGGCAAGGCCGCCGGGATCGAGCGCTGCCGACAGGATCGCGAACTTGCCGAGGAAGCCCGAGAGCGGGGGCAGCCCCGCGATCACCAGCGCGCAGACGAGATAGGCGAGCGCGAGGAACGCGACGCTGGGCGGAATCGCCTTGCCGACCAGCTCGCGCTCCTGGTCGTCGAGGTTGACACCCTGCGGAAGCTCCAGCTTGTGGAGCGCCAACGGAATCGCGGGCTCTGGCTCGTCGGGCTCCGGCTCGTCGGGTTCCGGCGCGTCGGTGTCGACGTCGTGCACGCGCTCGAAGAGCTCGACCAGCAGGTAGAGCGCCGAGAGCGCGAGCGTCGACGACACCAGGTAATAGAGCGCGCCGGCGGTGATCGAGGGCGACCCGAACCCCACCGCCGCGACCAGCGTGCCCGACGACACCGCAATGCCCGCACCGGCGATCCGCACCAGCCGCTGCGTCGCCAGCATGCCGAGCGCGCCGAGCGCCAGCGTGACGATCCCGCCGGCGACGAGCGTTTCGGCCCCGACGGCTTCCATCACGCCGTCGCCGCTGAAGAACAGCGTCGAGGTGCGCAGCACCGCGTAGACGCCGACCTTGGTCATGACGGCGAACAGCGCGGCGGACGGCGCGCTCGCCGCCGCATACGCGGGCGAGAGCCAGAAGCCGAGCGGCCACACCGCCGCCTTGACGAGGAACGCGACTGCGAGGATCGCGACCCCCGCATGCAGCAATCCGCGATCGGCGGCCGGAACCGCGCCGATCTTCTGCGCCATGTCCGCGAGGTTGAGCGTTCCGGTGACGCCGTAGAGCATCGCGACGCCGATCAGGAACACCGAGGATGCGATCAGGTTGATCGCGATGTAGTGAAGGCCCGCGCGCACGCGCGCCACGCCCGATCCGTGCAGCAGGAGCCCGTAGGATGCGGCGAGCATCACCTCGAAGAACACGAACAGGTTGAAGAGGTCGCCGGTGAGGAACGCGCCGTTGAGGCCCATCAGCTGGAGCTGGAACAGCGGGTGGAAATGCACGCCCGCGCGGTGCCAGCGAGCGGCCGCGTAAAGCACCGCGGCGAGGCCGAGCACGGCGGTGAGCACGAGCATCAGCACCGACAACCGGTCGGCGACGAGCACGATCCCGAACGGCACCGGCCAGTTCGCCGGCAGGTACACGCCGACGGCGCCCGCCGCATCGGGACGATCGACCCACGCGAACAGCGCGACGGCGACGACGAGAATGGCGACGCACGCGACCACGTTGATGAGCGAGCGCGCCGTGCGACGCCGCTCGCCCAGCGCCAGCATCGCCGCAGCCGCGATGAGCGGCAGCACGACGGGCGCCACGACCAGGTGCGGCATCGCCGCGTCGATCCAGCCGGTCACTCGCGCGCTCCGCTTGCAGGGAGCGCGCCGGACGGCAATGCCTGCGAGTCCGCGGACGGCTGCGGATCGTCCTCGACGCCGTCGACGTGGTCGGTGCCGGTGAGCCCGCGCGCGGCGAGCAGCACGACCAGGAACAGCGCGGTCATCGCGAAGTTGATCACGATGGCCGTCAATACGAGCGCCTGCGGCATCGGGTCGGTGTAGTGCAGCAGGTCCTGCGGCACGCCCGGCATGACGATCGGTTCCGCGTCGATCGCGAGGCTGCCCATGCTGAAGATGAACAGGTTCACCGCGTACGAGAGCAGCGAGAGGCCCATGATCACCTCGAACGTGCGGGGCCGCAGCAGCAGCCAAACGCCGCTGCCGCCCAGCACGCCCACCGCCAGCGAGAACACGATCTCCATCAGCGCGCTCCGCCGGTCTCGGCCTCGCCTTCGGCGGCGAGCCGCTCGGCGCGCACCGACTGGTGCCCGATCGCGATCAGGAGCGCGAGCGTGGCGCCGATCACCGCGGCGAACACGCCGAGGTCGAACGCGATCGCGCTCGGCAGGTGCAGTTCGCCCAGCAGCGGAAGCGTGATGTGCGCCGTGTGGGTCGTGAGGAACGGATATCCGAACGCGAGCGCACCGGTCCCGGTCGCCACGACGGCGAGGAGCCCCGCCGCGATCCAACGCACCGGGTGCGGGTTCATCCGCGCCTCGACCCACAGCGTTCCGGCCACGACGTATTGCCCGATCAACGCGATCGCGACGACGAGCCCGGCGACGAACCCGCCTCCCGGCAGATCGTGCCCGCGCAGGAATAGGTGCACGGCGACCAGCACGGCGACCGGCAGGATCAGCCGCGCGAGCACCGCGGGCACCATCAGGTAGCCGCGCGCAGTGTCCGGCGCCGTGCGCGGATGCACGAGGTCGGTCGCGACCTGCGGCGCCACGACACGCTGTTGGCGTGGAAGTCCCTGCGCCTCCTTGGGCGGCCGGAACCGGCGCAGCAGCGCGTAGACGGCGAGCGCGACCGCGCCGACCACCGTGATCTCGCCCATCGTGTCGAAGCTGCGGAAGTCGACGAGCATCACGTTGACGACGTTGGTGCCGCCGCCGTCCGGCAGCGCGTGCGAGAGGAAGTACGGCGAGATGCTCTGCGGCGCCTGGCGCGTGAGCATCGCATACGACAGCGCAGCGAGTCCGGTGCCGCTCGCGAGCGCGAGCATCAGGTCGCGCACGCGGCGCGCGCGGGCGCGCAAGTCGGTCCTCCGCGTGCCGCCCGGGATGCGCTTGGGCAGCCAGCGCAGCCCGAGCAGGAACAGCACGGTCGTCACGACCTCGACGGCGAGCTGCGTCAGCGCGAGATCGGGCGCCGAAAACCACGCGTAACCGAGACAGGTGACGAGACCCGCGCCGCCCAGCATCGTCAGCGCCGCGAGCCGGTGGAATTTCGCCTGGAACGCCGCACCGAGCGCGCACGCGATGCCGACCGCCCACAGCAGCACGAAGTCGAGCGTGGCGGGCACGCGCGGCCGGTCGCCCCAATCGAATGCGTAGCGCAGCGCGGCCGCGAGCGCGACGGCCAGCGTCACGGTCACGACGCACGCGACCTGCACCGGCAGGCGCGTCGTGCCGAGCCTGCGCGTGGCGAAGCGTGCGAATCGGCCCAGCCCGGACATGAGCCTGGTGTAGGCATGCCGGCCGTCAAGTCGGCCCAGCAGCGGCGCACGGCGGAATCCGCCACTCAGAATCCGCGGCTTCAGCCAGGCATAGCCCATCACGCCGACGGCCATCGCGACGAGGCTCATCGCGAGCGGTGCGTTGAATCCGTGCCAGATCGCGAGGTCGTAGTCCGGCAGGGTTCCCCCGGTGACCGGCCGTGCCGCCACCGCGAGGAACGGGCCGATCGACCATTCCGGTGCGATGCCGACGACGAGGCACGCGAGCACGAGCAGCTCGATCGGCACGCGCATCCAGCGCACCGGCTCGTGCGGCTGTCGCGGGAGCCCGGCCGACGGCGGACCGAAGAAGATGTCGACCGAGAACCGCAGCGAGTAGAGCACGGCGAACGCGCCGGCGATCGTGGCGACGGTCGGAAGCAGCGCCTGCGCGACCGGATGCGCGGCGATGAAAACGGTCTCGGCGAAGAACATCTCCTTCGACAGGAAACCGTTGAGGAGCGGCACGCCCGCCATCGCCGCGCTCGCGACCAGCGCCAGCGTCGCGGTGATCGGCATCGCGCGGAACAGGCCGGAGAGGCGCCGGATGTCTCGCGTTCCGGTCTCGTGGTCGATGATGCCGGCCGCCATGAACAACGACGCCTTGAACGTCGCGTGGTTGATCATGTGGAAGACCGCGGCGACGGCGGCGAGCCGGCTGTTGAGGCCGAGCAGCAGCGTGATGAGCCCGAGATGGCTGATCGTCGAGTAGGCGAGCAGGCGCTTGAGGTCGTTCTCGAAGATCGCGAAGTACGCGCCGAGCAGCAGCGTGCAGGCGCCCGCGGTCGTGACGATCCAGAACCACGCCTCGCTTCCCGCCAGCAGCGGCCACAGCCGCGCGAGCAGGAACACGCCAGCCTTCACCATCGTCGCCGAGTGCAGGTAGGCGGAAACGGGCGTCGGCGCGGCCATCGCCTGCGGCAGCCAGAAGTGGAACGGGAACTGCGCGCTCTTGGTGAGCGCACCGAGAAGGACCAAGACGAGGGTGGCCGGGTAGAGCTCGTGTGCGCGCAGGCGCTCGCCCGCGCCGAGGACCGCGTCGAGATCGTAGCTCCCGACGACGTGCCCGATCAGGAGGACGCCGGCGAACAGGCACAGCCCGCCCGCACCCGTGACGACGAGCGCCATGCGCGCGCCGCGCCGCGCGTCGGCGCGGTGGTACCAGTAGCCGATCAGCAGGAACGACACGAGGCTCGTCAGTTCCCAGAACACGACGAGCTGAACGAGGTTGCCCGACAGCACGATGCCGAGCATCGCGCCCATGAACGCCAGGAACAGCGAGAAGAAGCGCGGCACCGGGTCGGCCGGCGACATGTAGTAGCGCGCGTAGATCGCGACCAGCGCGCCGATGCCGGTGACGAGCATCGCGAACATCCACGCGAATCCGTCGACGCGCACGACGAATTCGAGGCCCGCGGCCGGCATCCATGCGTACGCCTCGCGCAGGACCTGGCCCTCCCGGATCGCCGGATACAGGAACGCCACCTGCACCGCGCACGCGAGCGCCACCAGCGCCGCCCACGTGGCCGCCGTCGTGCGCGCGTTCGCCGGCAGCAGCGCGGCGACGACGCTGCCGGCGAAGGGGAGCGCGAGCAGGAGGGCAAGCGACATGGGCCGAGTCTACGATGCTCGCGGGCCCGTGCGGCGCCCTCCGGCGACACGGCGTGGCCCCGGGCGTCGAATGCTAAAATGAGGGGTTGCCCGCCGTCACGGCGCTGCCACGAACGACCCCATGAGCGGATTCGCCCGACCCGACATCGTCCGCCGTCCCACGCGCACCGTGCGCGTCGGCAGGGTCGCGATCGGCTCCGGCCATCCGATCGTCGTGCAGTCGATGACCAACACCGACACGGCCGACGTCGCCGCGACGGTCGCGCAGGTGAAGGCGCTCGCCGACGCGGGCTCGGAGCTGGTCCGCGTCACTGTCGATACCGCCGCGGCCGCAGAGGCGGTGCCCGCGATCCGCGCGCAGCTCGACGCGCTCGGCTGCCACGTCCCGCTGATCGGCGACTTCCACTACAACGGCCACAAGCTGCTCGCGACCTACGCCGATTGCGCGCGGGCGCTCGCGAAATACCGGATCAACCCGGGAAACGTCGGGCGGGGCGCGAGGCACGACACGCAGTTCGCCGTGATGATCGAGCGCGCGATCGAGCACGGCAAGCCGGTGCGCATCGGCGTCAACTGGGGCAGCCTCGACCAGGAGCTGCTCGCCGGCATGATGGACGACAACAGCCGCCTGACGGTGCCGCTGGACGCCAAGCAGGTGATGTATGAGGCGT
>JBDTNO010000087.1:0-13291 GCA_039933715.1 Betaproteobacteria bacterium | reverse complement strand
CGCTCGTCAAGGCCGACGGCAAGTTCTACGTCGCGTCCAAGGAAATCAAGGTCACCCTCGGCGGCTGCGGTGGCTGATGCCATCGTCCCCGTGCATGTGACACGAAAGGCGAGCCATGGCTGATCCGATGAAGATCCGCGCCAACCAGGTCGGCGACTCGACCGAGGTCAAGGTGCTGATGAACCACGAGATGGAGACCGGCCAGCGCAAGGACGCGCAGGGCAAGACGGTGCCGGCGTGGTTCATCCAGAACGTCTCCGCGACGTGGAACGGCAAGACCGTGCTGTCGGCGCAATGGGGGCCGGCGGTCGCGAAGAACCCGTTCCTGGCGTTCAAGTTCAAGGGCGGCGCGAAGGGCGACAAGGTCCAGATCACGTGGACCGACAATCGCGGGGACAAGCGCACCGACGAGGCGACGATCGCCTGACGGCGCACGACGACGACCGCGCCCGATCGCGACGAAGCGACGAGGCGCGGCGGCAACGATCGGGTTCCGCGCGAGACGGCGCGTCGCCCGCCATGGGACCGCGCACGATCGAGGTCCCGCCATTTGGAGGAGGCCAGATGATCCGAAGCATCCGACCGGCGCTCGCCGTCGCCGGGCTCGCCCTTGCCGTTCCGTTCGCGCTCGCGCAGGGCTCCGCGGCGGACGAGATCGAGAAATACCGGCAGGCGTTGCAGGACGGTAATCCCGCCGAATTGTGGGAAGCGCGCGGCGAAGGCTTGTGGAAGACCCCGACCGGCCCGAAGAACGTGTCGCTCGAGCGTTGCGACCTCGGCAAGGGCCCCGGTGTCGTCAAGGGCGCGTACGCGGAGTTGCCGCGCTACTTCCCCGACGCCGACCGCGTGATGGACCTCGAGTCGCGCCTCGTCTGGTGTCGCGTCACGCTGCAGGGAATGACCGAGGCCGACGCGAAGCGCAATCCGTTCGGCGGCCCTGACCGCAAGTCCGACCTGGAGGCGCTCGGTGCTTACGTGACCGGCGAGTCGCGCGGCGTGAAGATGGCGGTGAGCCTCAACCATCCGAAGATGAAGGAAGCCTACGCGGTCGGCGAGAAGATCTTCTACTTCCGCGGCGGCCCGCACGATTTCTCGTGCGCGACCTGCCACGGCGAGGACGGGAAGCGCATCCGGCTGCAGGACCTCCCGAACCTCACTTCGAAGGCCGGCGCGCAGAAGGGCTACACGACCTGGCCCGCCTACCGCGTTTCGCAGGGCGAATTGCGCACGTTCCAGTGGCGCCTCAACGACTGCTTCCGCCAGCAGCGCTTCCCGGAGCTCGAGTACGCGTCGCCCGCGTCGGTGGCGCTGACGACGTTCCTCGCCGCCAACGCGAACGGCGCCGCGTTCGACGCGCCGTCGATCAAGCGGTAACGGGAGGCCGACGATGAACCGTAACCACCTCTATGGCGCCGCCGTCGCGGCCGCCTTCGTCATCGCCGGATGCGCGATGATGCAGCCGGCGCCGAGCGACGCCGAGGCGCGCGCCAAGGCCGCGGCCATGATGAAGGCGTCGTTCAAGGAAAAGGGCCAGGCGAAGCTCGACCGCCTCACGCAGGACGAGACGCAGGCGCTCTGCAGCCAGTACGCGGGCAAGGAGCTGCCGAAGGATGTCGCCACGAAGATCGAGCAGGCGAACCTGGCGGCGATCAAGTATCCATCGGACGGCAAGTACCTCGGCGACTGGAAGCGCGGCGAGCAGATCGCGCAGCGCGGCACCGGGTTCCAGTATTCGGACGACCCGAAGGTGCCGTCCGGCGCGAACTGCTACGCATGCCACCAGCTGACCCAGCAGGAGATCAGCTACGGCACGATCGGCCCGACCCTCTACCAGTTCGCGAAGCTGCGCGGCTACGGCGACGACATCAAGCGCTACGCGTGGGGCAAGGTCTGGAATGCGGAGGCATTCAACGCGTGCACGAACATGCCGCGCTTCGGCCATGCGGGCATCCTGACGAGCGCGCAGGTGCAGGACGTCGTCGCGCTGCTGATGGATCCCGCTTCGCCAGTCAACCAGTGATGGAACCTCGGCCGATCGTGGCGCGTGTCGGCTGGAATCGACTGGCTTCGCCAGCGATTCCAGCGTGACTCCCCTCGGACGAAAGTAGGGTTTCACTTTCGTCGCTCGCAACATGGATCGCAGAGAATTCCTGCAACTGCTCGCGGCGGGCGCGGCGGCCGGACTTTCTCTCGACGCGCGCGCCGCGCTCGATCTCGATGCCGGCGCCGCGTTCTACGACTCGGTCGAGCGTTTCGGCAACGTGAGCGTGCTGCACGTCACCGACACGCACGCCCAGCTTCGACCTCTCCGCTTCCGCGAGCCCTCGGTCAACCTCGGCGTCGGAACGGCGGCCGGCAAGCCGCCGCATCTGGTCGGCGAGGCGTTGCTCCGGCATTTCGGCATTCGCGCCGGCACGCGTGAAGCGCACGCGTTCACCTACCTCGATTTCGGGCGCGCGGCGCGTGCGTACGGCACGGTAGGTGGTTTCGCGCATCTCGCCACGCTCGTGAAGAAGCTCCGCGCCTCGCGCCCCGGTGCGCTGCTGCTGGACGGCGGCGACAGTTGGCAGGGATCGGCGACCGCGCTGTGGACGCGAGGCCAGGACATGATCGACGCGCAGAAGCTCCTCGGCGTCGACGCGACGACCGGTCACTGGGAATTCACCTACGGCGCGGATCGCGTGAAGGAAGTCGTCGAGCGCGATTTCGCTGGCAGCGTCGACTTCCTCGCGCAGAACGTGAAGACCGCTGATTTCGGCGACCCGGTGTTCAAGCCGTACGTGATCCGCAGCTTCAACGGCGTGGCGGTCGCGATCGTCGGGCAGGCGTTCCCGTACACGCCGATCGCCAACCCGCGCTATTTCGTGCCCGAATGGACGTTCGGCATCCAGGAGGAGGCTTTGCAGAAGACCGTCGACGAGGCGCGGGCGAAAGGTGCCTCGGCGGTCATCCTCCTGTCGCACAACGGGATGGACGTCGACCTCAAGCTCGCGGCGCGCGTCGGCGGCATCGACGCGATCCTCGGCGGCCACACGCACGACGGCGTGCCGCAACCGACGATCGTCGCGAATCGCGGCGGCAAGACGATCGTCACCAACGCGGGAAGCAACGGCAAGTTCCTCGCCGTGCTCGACCTCGACGTTCGTGGCGGCAAGGTCGCCGATTTCCGCTACCGGCTCTTGCCGGTGTTCAGCGCGCTGCTCCCCGCCGATCGCGAGATGGACGCGCTGATCGCGAGGCACCGTGCACCGTTCGCGGCGAAGCTCGCCGAGCCGCTGGCGGTCACCGAGACGCTGCTGTACCGGCGCGGCAATTTCAACGGTTCGTTCGACCAGCTGATCCTCGACGGCCTTCGCGCCGAGAAGGACGCGCCGATCGCATTCTCGCCCGGCTTCCGCTGGGGGCCGACGCTGCTCGCCGGCGAATCGATCCGGCGCGAGGACCTGATGGACCAGACGGCGATCACCTATCCCTACACGACGGTGTCCGAGCTCAGCGGCTCGATGATCAAGACGATACTCGAAGACGTCGCCGACAACCTGTTCAATCCCGATCCGTACTACCAGCAGGGCGGCGACATGGTGCGCGTCGGCGGCCTCGCGTACGCGATCGATCCGTACGCGAAGTCGGGCGACCGCATCTCGCGCATGGAGGCGCGCGGCAAGCCGGTCGAGGCGGACAAGCGCTACAAGGTCGCGGGCTGGGCGCCGGTGTCGGAGGAGGCGAAGCACGCGGGCGGCGAGCCGGTCTGGGACGTGATCGAGCGCTACCTGAAGCGCGAGAAGACCGTGCGCGCGCGAACGCTCGAAACGCCGACGATCATCGGCGTGCAGGGCAATCCGGGGATCGCGGCATGACGACGTTGGTGTCTCGATTCCCGATCGTGCAGCTCGTCGTTGCGAGCGCGCTCGCGCTCGCGTCGGCCGCGCAAGCGCAGTTGCAGGCGCCGAAGCTCACGATCCCGCTCACGTCGCTCCAGACCGGCGCCGCGCTGGCCGCCGCGCAAGCCGCGTTCGCACGGTGCCAGAAGGACGGATACACGGTCGCGGTCGCCGTCGTCGACCGAAGCGGCTACGCGCTCGCGCTGCTGCGCGATCCGCTGGCCGGATCGCACACGGTCTCGACCGCGCTCGGCAAGGCGTCGACGGCGGTCAGCTTCCGCGTCGACACGAGCGAGCTCGCCGCGCAGACGCAGTCCGGCCGGCCGCAATCGGGCATCCGCGATCTTCCCGGCGTCGTCGCCGTCGGGGGCGGCATCGTCATTCGCGCGAAAGGCGCGCTCGTTGGCGGCATCGGCGTTTCGGGCGCGCCGGGCGGCGACGCGGACGAAACCTGCGCGAAAGCGGGCGTGACCGCGATCTCGGATTCGCTGGAGCTCGAATGAAGCGGGGATGCGCATGATCGAGCGGGTGATCGATCAGCGCCGCCGCGACCTCGGTGGCGGATTCGAAGTCGGCCGCGTGCTGCCGTGGGCGCACCATCGGATGGTCGGGCCGTTCGTGTTCTTCGACCAGATGGGACCGGTCGACCTGCCCGCCGGCATCCCGCGATCGCTCGATGTCCGCCCGCATCCTCACATCGGCCTCGCCACCGTCACCTACCTGTTCGACGGCGAGATCGTGCATCGCGACAGCCTCGGCTTCGAGCAGCCGATCCGGCCCGGCGAGCTCAACTGGATGACCGCGGGCCGCGGCATCACGCATTCGGAGCGCTTCGAGCGCGCGCGCCGCCAGGGCGATCCGCTGTTCGGCATCCAGGCGTGGGTCGGGCTGCCGGCCGAGCACGAAGAGGACGAGCCGTCGTTCGCGCACCACGCGGGCGACGCGATGCCGACCTACGAGACCAGGGGATTGCGAGCGCGCCTCGTCGCCGGCGAGGCCTACGGTGTGAAGTCGCCGGTACGCACGCTCTCGCCGCTCTTCTACGTGCACTGGCGACTCGACGCCGGCGTCAGCGCCGGACTGGAAGCGCGCTACCCGGAACGCGCGGCCTACGTCGCTGCCGGATCCATCGAGGCCGACGGTCAGGTGTTCGAAGCCGGACGCATGGTCGTATTCGCGCCCGGCGACACGGTGACGATTCGTGCGAGGACCGATGCGACGGTGATGCTGCTCGGCGGCGAGCCGATCGGCCCGCGGCACATCGAGTGGAACTTCGTGTCGTCGTCGCGCGAGCGGATCGAGGAGGCGAAGGCCGACTGGGCCGCCGGGCGCATGAAGCTGCCGGTGCACGACGACCAGGAATGGACGCCGCTGCCCTCCGGCCCGCCGCGCGAGCCGCCGCCCGCGTCCTGACGGCATCCGGGGTCAGGAACCGGAGGCTCCCCCCCGGCGGACCTCGCCGATCGGCCGCTCCAGCAGCACCTCGACTTCGCGCCCGCGCTCTTTCAGCGCGTCGAACTCGGCTTCGATCTCCTCGGCGCTCTCTTTGCCGCGTCGAGCGAGGAACCCCGCCAGCCCGGGTGGAAGGTCGCGACGCTTCATCAACGCGCCGAGCCATGCGATGCACGCGTCGGCCAGCGCGCGCAGCCCCATGAACGTGCCGATCATCCCCCACGCGGAGCCGGTGATGCCGATCGCCGGGATGCCGAAGATCAGCCCCAATTGCGTGACGAGCACGCGGATCGACGCGGCACCGCAGGCCGTGCCGAGTTGGGCGAACGACCAGTCGCGCAAACGCGGGAGGTCGACCAGCAGGAACAGCAACTGCACGCCCGTCGCCCACGCGAGCGCGAGGCGCGCCTCGTCCCAGCTCAATGGACCGCCGACGTGGAAGAGGAAGACGAGCAGGAGCACGAAGAGGCCGTGCGCGACGGTGAAGACCGCGGTGAGCGCGACGAAATTCCGGAGGAACGTGTTCTCGTCGCCGAGATCGCGCACCACCTCCGCGGCGCCCGCGTCCTTGTTCGAAACGGTCGAGGTCGGAGCGTAGTGCCCGGTCTTCGCGGTGGCGCGCCGGTGCACGACGATGCGGATCGCGCCGGTCACGAGGATCAGCACGGTCTCGAACCAGAACAGCAGGAGCAGCGACGCCGGCGAGCGCCCCTGGACGATGACGTCCACGAGCGGGATCGCGTTCATCAGCAACGCGTAGGCGAGGGCGGAGACGAAGCCCATGGCCCGAACCGTTGACGAACCTCAGTCGCGCGGACCGTTGTGGCCGCCGGCGTTCCCGCGCGCCGGCGAGTGCGACGATGCCTTGGCGCGCACCGTCACCCGGGCGAACTTCCGCTTGCCCGCCTGCACGACGACCGTCGCCCCGACCGGAACCGCCGTGCCCTTGTCGGCGACGACCTCGCCGTCGAGGCGCAGCCCCCGACCGGCGATGAGCCGCAGTGCCTCGGACGTCGACTCGACCACGCCCGCCTGCTTGGCGAGGTTCGCGATCGCGACGCCCGCGCCGTCCGCCTCGATCGTGAACTCGGGCATGTCGTCGGGCAGCGCGCCGCCGCGGAAGCGCGCCTCGAAGTCGGCGAGCGCGCGCTCGGCCGCGGCCTGCGAATGGAACCGCGCGACGATCTCCTTCGCGAGCGCCACCTTCGCGTCGCGCGGGTTGCGGCCCGCATCGCATTCACGGCGAAGCGCGGCGACCTCGCGCATCGGCCGGAACGACAGCAGCTCGTAGTAGCGCCACATCAGCGTGTCGGAGATCGACATCAGCTTGCCGAACATCTCGCCGGGCGGCTCGTCGACGCCGACATAGTTGCCCTTGGACTTCGACATCTTCTCGACGCCGTCGAGACCTTCGAGCAGCGGCATCGTCAGCACGCACTGCGGTTCCTGGCCCGCCGACTTCTGCAATTCGCGGCCGACCAGCAGGTTGAACTTCTGGTCGGTGCCGCCGAGCTCGACGTCGGCCTTCAGCGCGACCGAGTCGTATCCCTGCATCAGCGGATAGAGGAACTCGTGCACGGCGATCGGCTGGTGGCTCGTGTAGCGCTTGTGGAAGTCGTCGCGCTCGAGCATGCGGGCGACCGTGTATTGCGACGCGAGCCGGATCAGGCCGGCCGCGCCGAGCGGTTCGCACCACTCGGAGTTGTAGCGGACCTCGGTGCGCGCCGGGTCCAGCACCTTCGAGGCCTGCGCGTGGTAGGTCTCGGCGTTCGCGCGGATCTCGTCGCGCGTGAGCGGCGGGCGCGTCGCGTTGCGGCCCGAAGGGTCGCCGATCATCGACGTGAAGTCGCCGATCAGGAAGATCACCTGGTGGCCTAGGTCCTGCAACTGGCGCATCTTGTTGAGCACGACCGTGTGCCCGAGGTGGATGTCGGGCGCGGTCGGGTCCAAGCCCAGCTTGATGCGCAGCGGTCGATGGGTCGATTGAGCGCGCGCGATTTTCGCGCGCAACTCGGATTCGACGATCAGCTCGTCGCACCCGCGCTTCGCGACCTCGACCTGCTGGTCGACGTCGAGCGACAACTTCGCCGTCACGCCCGGCCTTCGCGCTCGGCCACCGTCGTGCGCGCCGCGGGCCGCGCGTAGCAGCGCGCATGCCAGTCCGCGACCGTCGGCCAGCGGTCGAGGCCATAGGCCGGCGCGCGGTAGAGCGCCGAGGCGAGGTTGAGATCGGCGATCGAGAACGCGTCGTCGGCGAGCCACATGCGCTTCGCGAGCGCCGCCTCGAGCGCGTCGAATCGGCGCGGGAGCTTCGCCGCCGCCTCCTCGGCGAGCGCGGGCTTGCGCTGGTCCGCCGGCAGGTAGGCGACGTGCGCATACCACTGGCCGATCGTCGGCTCGATCTCGGAGGCGGCGAACAGCGTCCACTGGTAGACGCGGCCTTCTCCCTCGCGTGTCGTCGGCCAGAGCCGGCCGGCCTTCCGCGCGAGGTAGAGGTTGATCGCCAGCGACTCGAACAGCGGAAAGCCGTCGTCGACGATCGCCGGGATCGCCCCCATCGGGTTGATCGCCAGGAACGCGGCCTCCTTGACCTCGGGGCCGGCGAAATGGTGCCGGACGTGCTCGAACGCGAGGCCGAGCTCGCGCGCGGCCCACAGCGTGCGGAAGGCGCGCGACGCGGCGATACCGTAGATCGTGAGGCTCATGGAGGCCGGGGCTGCGAAGAGTGGGGCGGCTTTTGCTAGAATCGCGCGATGGCTGGTGAGTCCCGCACCGTGCCCGAACGCAAGCCCCGCATTCTAGCCGATCGGGTGCGTCGCGCCGTAGCGCCCGCGGCACGCGTGCGCCTGTCGCCATGGCACCTCGCGACCGTCGTCGTGCTGGGCGCGAGCGTGGCGGCGTTCGGCTTCGCGCCCGATACGCTGGTCGACGTGGTTCCCACGACGCTTACCGTTCGGACGCTCGCCACGCCGGCCCTCGGCGACCGGCCGGCCCGCGCGGGCGACGCGCGATTCTGGCGCGAGGAGCGGGTGCGCCGCGGCGACACGATCGGAGAGTTGCTCGCCCGCGCGGGGATCGCCGACCCCGCGTTGAGCGCGCTGGTGCGCAGCGACCCGGCCGCGCGCGCGCTCTACCAGTTGAAGCCCGGGCAGGCGGTGCGCGTGGCTACCGACCGCGATGGCGGCCTCGTCGAGCTGCGCTTCGCGCCCGCGGCGAGAGAGGCCCTCACGATCCGACGCAACGGCGACGCGCTCGAAGCGCTGCGGGCGGGCGCCGACGTCGAGACGCGCGCGGCGCTGAAATCCGGCGTGATCGTCTCGTCGCTGTTCGGCGCGGCCGACACCGCGGGCCTCCCCGATGCGATCACTCTCGCGCTCGCCGACGCATTCTCGGGCGACATCGATTTCTACCACGACCTGCGACGCGGCGATCGCTTCACCGTGCTCTACGAGACGCTCGCCGTCGACGGCGAGCCCGCGGGAAGCGGTCGCATCCTCGCCGCGGAGTTCGAGAACCGCGGCCGCGTGCTGCACGCGTTCCGCTGGACCGCGCCCGACGGCACCGACGCCTACTACACCGAGGACGGCCACAGCGCGCGCAAGGCGTTTCTGCGCTCGCCCATGGCGTTCTCGCGCGTGACGAGCGGATTCACGCTCGCGCGCCTGCACCCGATCTTCGGAACGTGGCGCGCGCACAAGGGCGCCGACTACGGCGCGCCGTCCGGAACGCCGATCCGCGCGACCTCGGCAGGCGTTGTCGCGTTCGCGGGCCGCCAGGGCGGCTACGGCAACGCGGTCGTGCTGCGTCACGGCGGGGCGACGACGACGTTGTACGGGCACCTGTCGCGCTTCGCGAAGGGCATCTCCGCCGGCACACGCGTGAGCCAGGGCGAGACGATCGGCTATGTCGGCCAGACCGGCTGGGCGACCGGCCCTCACCTGCACTACGAGTTTCGCGTCGGCGACGTGCCGCGCAATCCGCAGTCGATCGCGTTGCCGGTCGCCGAGCCGGTGCCGGCGCAGCTTCGTGCGGCGTTCGCGCAAGCGATCGCGCCGGCGATCGAGCAGCTCGCGGTCGCCAAGCGCGCGCCGCGGCCGGTCCTCGCGTCGGGCGGCTGATCTTTGGTGTCCCGCGAGCGCTACGCGGGTGTGATGTCCGGGACGAGTCTCGACGGCGTCGACGCCGTCGTGGCCGAATTCTCGCCCGCGTCGGGCCGCGTGTGCGAAACGCTCGGCGCCGCGCATCTTCCGTTTCCACCGGAGCTTCGCGACGCGCTGGCGTCGTTGCAGGCGAGCGGCGCGGACGAGCTCGCGCGCGCCGCCGACGCGACCGTGCATCTCGCCGATCTCTACGCCGAAGCGATCCTCGCCGCGTGCGCGAATGCTTCGCTGACGCCCGCCGACATTCGCGCGGCGGGCGTGCACGGCCAGACCGTGCGCCATCGCCCAAAGGCCGGCTGGACGCTGCAGCTCAACGATCCGGCCCGCGTCGCCGAGCGCGCCGGCGTGGCGGTGGTCGCCGAGTTCCGCCAGCGCGACATCGCCGCCGGCGGCCAGGGCGCGCCGCTCGTGCCCGCGTTCCACGCCGCGTTGTTCGGCGACGCGAAACACCATCGCGTCGTCGTCAACGTCGGCGGGATCGCGAACGTCACGATCCTCGTGCCCGGCGGCGAGGTGAGCGGCTTCGACACCGGGCCGGGCAACGTGCTCTCCGACCTCTGGCATGCGCAGCACCGCAGCGGCGCGTTCGACGCCGACGGCGCATGGGCCGCGTGCGGCCATCCGCTTCCGAAGCTGCTCGACGCGATGCTCGGCGACGCGTATTTCGCGCAGCGCCCGCCGAAAAGCACCGGGCGCGACCGCTTCCATTCGTCGTGGCTCGACGAGCACCTCTCGCGCATCGCGCCGAATGCCGCGCCGCCCGACGTGCAGGCCACGCTCGTCGCGCTGACGGCGCGCACGATCGGAGACGCCGTGCGAACATCCGCCGCGCCAGCCACCGAGGTTCTCGTGTGCGGCGGCGGCGCGCGCAACACGACGCTGATGCGTGCCCTTGCGAAAGAGCTCGCGCCGCGCGAGGTCGTGCCGACGTCCGAGCGCGGCGTCGCCGTCGATCACGTCGAGGCGCTCGCGTTCGCGTGGCTCGCGCGCGAGACGCTCGCCGGACGTCCCGGCAACCTGCCCGCCGTCACCGGCGCGCGCGGCCCGCGCATACTCGGGGCGGTTTACCCGAAGTAGCCGAGCGCCCGACGCGCGCTTTGCCTCGGACCCATGGCCATCCGGGAAGGCATCGATGCGACGCACCGCCTTGATCACCGGCTCCACCAGCGGCATCGGCCAGGGCATCGCCGAGGCGCTCGCGCGCGACGGCTTCGACATCGTCCTGAACGGCCTCGGGCCCGCGGACGCGATCGAGCGCCAGCGCGCTGCGCTCGCGAAGGCGCACGGCGTGAACGTGCGCTACGAAGCTGCCGACATGGCCCAGCCCGGCGAGATCGAAGCCATGATGACGCGCGTCGGCGCCGTCGACGTGCTGGTCAACAACGCCGGCATCCAGCACGTCGCGCCGGTCGACCGGTTTCCCGTCGAGCGGTGGGACGCGATCATCGCGATCAACCTGTCGGCGACGTTCCATGCGACGCGGCTCGCCGTGCCGGGCATGAAGGCGCGCCGCTGGGGGCGGATCATCAACCTCGGCTCGGCGCACGCGCTGATCGCCTCGCCGTTCAAGTCGGCGTACGTCGCGGCGAAGCACGGCGTGGCCGGATTCACGAAGGCGGTCGCGCTCGAGGTCGCCGAGGCCGGCATCACCGTCAACGCGATCTGCCCGGGCTACGTGCTGACGCCGCTGGTTCAGGCGCAGATCCCCGACCAGGCGCGCACGCACGGCATGTCCGAGGACGAGGTCGTCCAGAAGGTGATGCTCTCCGAGCAGCCGACGCGACGGTTCATCGAGGTCGGCGAGATCGCGGCGATGGCGGCGTACCTCGCCTCGGACGCCGCCCGCTCGATCACCGGCGCGATGTTGACGGTCGACGGTGGGTGGACGGCGCACTGACCCGTTACGGCGCCCGGACGCATCCCAACGAAAAACGGGGCCCGCGAAGGACCCCGTACGGAACTACGATTCCGCGCCCGCGGCGCGGAAGATCAGGCCGAGAAGCTCGACCCGCAGCCGCAGGTCGACTGGGCGTTCGGGTTCTTGATCACGAACTGTGCGCCTTCGAGGCCATCCGTGTAGTCGATCTCGGCGCCGACCAGGTACTGGTAGCTCATCGGGTCGATCAGGAGCGTCACGCCGTTCTTGACCATCGCCGTGTCGTCCTCGGCGGCGACCTCGTCGAACGTGAAGCCGTACTGAAAGCCCGAGCAGCCGCCGCCGGTCACGAATACGCGGAGCTTCAGGTCGGGGTTGCCCTCTTCCTCGATCAGCACGCGCACCTTCTCGGCTGCGGCGTCGGAAAAGACCAGCGGGGCGGGCATCTCGGTCATCGCGTTCATCGTCGTGCTCCCTTGGGCGGCGTGCCGCCGGATTCGCGTGCGGGGAAAGGGCGTCAGCCCTGGACCCGTTTCAATTCGACCACCGAGGCGGACTCCGGTTCAGTCACGCCGTGGTTGAGGCGCCCCTGGACCACGGCGCCGACGTGCATCTCGAGCGTCTTGTAGGCGACGTCGCCGGTGACGCGCGCCTTCGGCTGGAGCTCCAGATAGTCGGTCGCCGACACCTGGCCGTTCACCGTGCCGTTGACCACGATGTGCGACACCCGGATGTCGCCGTCGATATGGGCATGCTCGCTGATCACCAGCGTTCCGGCCTGTGCGTCCACCGTCGCTACGTTGCCTATCACCTGGCCGTCGATCCGCAGGCCACCCACGAACACGATGTCGCCGCGCACCGTCGTCCCGGCGCCGATCAGGCAATCGATCCGCTTCTGCGGCGGCGGGTGCTTCTTCTCCCCGAACATGGTGCCTCCCTACGACAAGGCAAGGGTCCGGGTCGCCCGGGGCGCCGTGGTTCCGGCCTCGTAGGCGCGGACCGTCAGCGACCGGAGCTGGGCGCCCTTGGGCGCCGGCAGGACCCCTTCGATCCTCTGATAATACTTGAATCGCAGCTTCAGGGCGTCGGCCGAGCCCGGCTGGTCGTCGGGCAGCGTGATCGTCTGTTGCCCGATCGACATCCCGTCGGCCGGCGGGACCAGGACCGCGGCAAGGACCAGGCGCCCGTCGAAGTCGTCGCGCGGCGTCCCCCCTCGGACGACGAGGATGCTGTAATGCCAGGTGTCATCGGCCTCGTTCCGCTCGACCTCGAGGCGCGAAATCGCGAGCCCGACCTGCTTGCTCGCGTCGGCGACCAGCTTCTGGAGGAACGCGAGCTCCTCCTTGACCTGGTGGTTGTCCTGCGTGAGCTCGGCGACCTGTTTGGTGAGCGCGGCCTGCGCGCCGCGCGTCATCACGAGCTCGCTGTCGAGCGCCGAGTTCGCCTGGCGCAGCGCTGCCGATTCCAGCTGGTAGCGTGCGGCATCCGTCTCGGCGGTCGTAAGGCGCGCCTCGACCGCCTTGCGGTCGAAGCCGCCGAAGATCTGGCCGAAGTCGAACCCCCACCACCACATGCCGGCGACGAGCGCGACGAGCCCTGCGACGATCGCGGCGCGCCACGGCCAGCCGAGGTGCGTGCGCACCGCCATCCGCGGCGCGCTGATCGAGAATCGGCGGCGCAGCCGGCGCCATGCAGGGTCGATGGCCACCGGCGGCGCGCTAGGGAAGCTCTGCGTAACCCGCGGATGGGCGACGCGTCGGGCGGGTGGGATGGCGAGGCGCCCGCTGCCGGTCGTGGAAGGCCCCACGACCAAGGCGGGCAACGACGCCAGCCGCCCGCCCGGCGCGTCCCGCAGGGCGGACGAGCGAACGCCAAGTCGGGGGTTCGAGAAGTTCGTGCATGCGAGTCCGCGCGCGCCGTGA
>JBDTNO010000086.1:0-13309 GCA_039933715.1 Betaproteobacteria bacterium | reverse complement strand
CCTTCAGTCGCCTCGCTCGGTCCAGAAACAACCTCTTGACGCTCCACACCTAGGGTTTCTCCGCGCATTGCGTTCGACGACGCGCGCGGTCCACCATTCGCACGTTCACTCACCACCGGAGGAGCCATGAGGACGATGCTGCGATGGATCGTGCCCGCGTTGCTGCCGCTCGCCGCGCTGGCGGCCACGCCCGCGCAGGAGAAGGCGTTCGTCGACGCGTACAGGCGGGCCTACGAGTCGAAGGACGCGAAGGCGCTGCACGCGATGCTGTACGCGAAAGGCGCCGATCCGCAGGCGCTCGCGTTCTACCGGATGATGACGACCGAGGGCATGGGCGCGAAGATCGCGTCGATCGCGCTCGAGCCTCTGACGGCCGACGACCAGGCGAAGGCGATGGCGACGATGCCCGGACCCGGCGGCAAATCGTTCAAGCTCACGCTCGTGCCCGTGAAGAAGCTGGTGATCAGGCGTTCGACGTCGGGGTCGAGCGGGAGCTCGTCGTCGACGAGCACGGTGTTCGTCGCGGAGGCGGACGGGAAGCTTGTAATTCCCGTGCCCGGAGCCGCCAGGTAGCGTTCGGCGCGGGCGATGCGCCGGCATCGCGGGTCGCGGGTGCGGTGCCGCGGTCCCGTAACCCGGATGGCGCATCGCCGTCGGCGACGCAACCGCGGGTTCGTCCGAGCGCGACGGATGCGTCACGGCGAGCCTTCGTTATTTCGAGGCCGCCGTCCGACGGTTGCGGCGCAAGCCGGGCCACAGGAGCCGCAGGAGCGCGCAGCGCTCCCGAACGCAACGTCAGACGCGCCGCTTGTACTCGCCGGTGCGCGTGTCGACCTCGATGCGGTCGCCGGTGGTCACGAACAGCGGCACCGGGACCTCGAAGCCGGTCGCGAGCTTCGCGGGCTTCAGCACCTTGCCCGACGTGTCGCCCTTGACCGCGGGCTCCGTGTATTTGACCTCGCGCACGATCGTGTTCGGGAGCTCGACCGAGATCGCGCGCCCCTCGTAGAACGTGATCGCGCAGGTGAGCCCGTCCTCGAGGTAGTTGAGCGCCTCGCCCATCGATTCCTTCTCGACCTCGAACTGGTTGAACTCGCCGTCCATGAACACGTACATCGGGTCGGCGAAATACGAGTAACTCACTTCGCGCTTGTCGAGCTGCACGGTCTCGAACTTTTCGTCGGCCCGGTAGATCGTCTCGGTGCCGCTGCCCGAGAGCAGGTTCTTGAGCTTCATCTTGACGACCGACGCGTTGCGGCCGGACTTCGAGAACTCCGCCTTTTGCACGACCATCGGATCCTTGCCGACCAGGATCACGTTTCCGGCCCGGACTTCCTGGGCGATCTTCATGGGTGTCTCCGTGGGCGGCGTCGCCTGGGCGCGCCACCCCGTTTCAATGGGGAAAACCGTCCATTATAGGCAATTCCGTACGAATTCGGACACGCCGGAGGCCAGGTCGGGCTGCGCGGCGAGCCGGTCGGCCCAGGCGCGCCGATGCGCCGCCAGGCGCGGCGCCGCCCGGGCGAACGCCGGCCACGCGGCGCCGAGCCGAGCACCGTCGCCGGCGTCGAGGGAAGCGTGGAAATCGCGCACGGCCGCGGCGTCGTCCGGATCCGCGCCGCCCAGGTACCGGTCGAGGAACGCGGCGACCTTCTCGCGATGCGCGCCCTCGTCCTGCGGATAGGCGTGCCACGCGAACGGAACGGCCGCCCATTGCGCGCGCACGAACGAGTCCTCGCCGCGCACGATCGCCGCGTCGCACGACCACAGCAGCGTGTCGAAATCCCTCTGCGGAACGAACGGGATCGCGGCGACGGTGAGAGCGCCGCGCGTGAACGGCGCACCCGGGTGCGGGACGTCTCCGCCGCTCCAGCGGTCCAGCGCGTTCGCCCCGACGCCTTCGGGGAACAGCGCGAGCGTGGAGGTGTCGCCGTCGCACCATGCTTCGAGCAGGCCGGCGAGCGCCGGCATCGGGTATGAGAACACCAGGACGACTCGCGCACCGGCCGTCGCCTGCACGCCGAGGCTCGCGAGCAGCCTGGACCGCGCGCCGGGATCGCATGCGAAGGCATCGCGTCGCGCGAGCAGATCGCGCTCGCGCAACAGCCCGCCGGTAGCGGGCGTGAAGCCCGGGCACCAGTAGTGGCGGACGAGGCCGGTGCGCGGCTCGGGCGAAACGCGACGATGCGCGTCCTCGACCCAGCGCTCGGCGGACAGGTACTCGAGGACGATCCACGCCGGAGCGCGCGCCGCGCGCGACATCGTTTCGATCCACGGCGCTGGTACGCCACCCCCGAACGAGTCGACCAGCACGTCCGGCGGTGTCCAGGGGGCTGCGGGATCGGGACCGCGTCGCACGGTGACGCGATCCGACACGCCGTCGCGCGCGGGATCGACGCCCGGCACGAGGCGCGCGAGCGGCGCCGGATCGTCGATCCACAACGTGACGCTCTCGCCCTGCTCGTTCGCGAGCTGGCGGGCGAGGCGCCACGCGACGCCCGCGTCGCCGTAGTGGTCGATGACTCGGCAGAGGATCTCCCAGGTGAGCGGGCCGGTACGCACGCCCCGATTTCAGCACGAACCGCGCCCCGGGCGGCGACCGTCCAGCCTCGCTGGCGCGGCGATTGCTAGAATCCTGGGGACGCAGTCCGACGAACGAGCCCGATGTCCGCCCCATCGAATGTCCCGATCATCGACGTCGTCTCCGACGTCGTCTGCCCTTGGTGCTACATCGGCAAGCGGCACCTGGAGGCGGCGCTCGCGCTTCACGGGTCGGATCTGCCGCGGCCGGTCGTCCGCTGGCACCCGTACGAGCTCAACCCCGACCTGCCCGCCGAGGGCGTCGATCGCCGCGAGTACCTCGAGCGGAAGTTCGGCGGCCCCGCGCGCGCCGCGCAGGTCTACGAGCGCGTCCGCAGCGCCGGCACGCAGGCGGGCATCGCGTTCGACTTCGAGCGCATCGAACGGCAGCCGAACACGCGAGATGCGCACCGGCTCGTCGCCTGGGCGCAATCGCAAGGCGACGCCGATCCGCTCGTCGAGCGGCTGTTCCGCGCGTATTTCATCGACGGCCGTTTCGTCGGCGCGCACGAGGTGCTCGCCGAGATCGCGCACGAGGCGGGGCTCGATGCCGACGCGGCGTTCGCGTTCCTAGCTTCGGACCTCGGCCGGCAGGAGATCGGCGCGGCCGAGGAACGCGTCGCGTCGCTCGGCATCACCGGTGTGCCGTTCTTCATCGTCGACGGCCGGTATGGCCTCTCGGGCGCGCAGCCGCCGGAGACGATCGCTGACGCATTGCGCCGGGCGCGGCAGCCGCAGGCGGCGGATTGAGCGCTGGCTCGGGTCCGGCGCCGCTCGGGCGTGGGATGAATCGCCGCAGTCCCGCATCATCGCGCCCCTGATGGTACGGTTGCGTAACGTCCCCGCCGTTGCCCGCAGGCGGGCGCGCGTCGTAGGATCCCCGAAGGATGCGGGAAATCACCGCCGCTCGATCGCGGGCGTGCGGCGCTCGCGCAGGAACTCGGTGATCACCGACGTGAGCGGCGTCGCGGTCTCCTACAACCTGCTCGATAACGGCGGCAACCCGAACGTGCGCTTCTCGTGGACGATCACGCCCACGGTGAGGCCGCCGATCAGCCAGTCGTTGACGGCGACGCTCGATCCCGAGTCGGCGGTGCAGACCGACGTCCAGGACTGGTTCGACGCGCACTTCAGCGGCTCGATTCCGGTGCCGGGCAATCCTTCGATCCCCTGAACCGGCACGCGGGCGTAGTTCCGGGGGCCCTCGGTTCCCCGATCGACACCGCCGAAACCGGCGACGCGCTTGTCTCATGCATGGCGCGGACGGCATCAGGAGTCGGAGTGCGAGACCGGGAACTCCGGCCGCGGTGCTCGGGGTCCTGCCCCTGACGAACAGCGCTAGAACGCCTCGTCCCAAGGCACCGACAGGCGCTTCGCCGCGCTGACCACGCCGACCATGCTGTAGGTCTGCACGAAATTGCCCCAGGGCTCGCGCGTCGCCGGGTCGACATGCTCGGCGAGGAGGCCGAGCCGCGTGCGACAGCCGAGGAGCTTGCCGTAGAGGTCGCGCGCTTCGTCGCGCCGTCCGAGTTGGGCGAGCGCGTTGACGTACCAGAACGTGCAGACGACGAACGCGTTGTCCGGCGCGCCGAAATCGTCCTGCTCGACATAGCGGAACACGAAGTCGCCGCGGCGCAATTCGCGGCCGATCGCGTCGACCGTCGACGCGAAGCGCGGGTCGTCGGCGCGCACGAAGCCGAGCTCGGCGAGCAGCAGCAGGCTCGCGTCGAGCGCGTCGCCGTCGGCCGCCGCGACGTAGGCGCCGCGCGCTTCGTTCCAGCATCGCGCGCGCACGAAGTCGTGGATGCGCCGCGCCTCGGTGCGCCAATGCTGTGCGCGCTCGTCGATCCCGAGCCGGGCGGCGATGCGCGCCAGCCGGTCGCACGCAGCCCAGCACATGACCGCCGACCAGGTGTGCACGCGGGATCGCCCGCGCAGCTCCCACAGGCCGGCGTCGGGCTGGTCGAACAGCGCGATCGCGCGCCCGCCGAGGGGCTCGAGGCGCGCGAACAGTGCGGCGTCGCCGCGCTGGGCGAGGCGCTCGTCGAAGAACGCATGCGTGACCGCGAGCACGACCGCGCCGTATGCGTCGTGCTGCGCCTGGCGGTACGCGAGGTTGCCGGCCCGCACCGGCCCGATGCCGCGGTAGCCGGGAAGCGACGTGACGACGCGCTCGTCGAGAGCCGCGTCGCCGGCGATCGAGTAGACCGGCTGCAGCGGCCCGTCTCCGACGTTCGCGGCGATCGTCGCGAGGTAGCGCATGTAGCCTTCCATCGTCGTCGTCGCGCCGAGGCGGTTCAGCGCGTCGACGACGAAGTAGCCGTCGCGAAGCCAGCAATAGCGGTAGTCCCAGTTTCGCTGCGCGTGCGCCGACTCTGGGATCGACGTCGTCATCGCGGCGACGATCGCTCCGGTGTCCTCGTCCGCGTTGAGCTTGAGCGTGATCGCGGCGCGGATCACGTCGGCCTGCCACTCGTAGGGAATCGCGAGTCCGCGCACCCATTCCCGCCACCAGCTCACCGTCTGGTCGATCGCGGCGCGCGCGTAGACCTGCGGCGCGCCCGGCAGCGGCTCGTCCGGTCCGAAGACGAGCGTGCAAGTGTCTTCCACGAAGAATGGGCGCTCGTCGGCGACCGCGGTGAGCGACGCGTCGGTCGTCATGCGCAACGTGATCCTGGGCGCGACGTAGCGGATGTGGTGGCTGCCCGCCGTCGTTTCCGGACGGAGCGCCCCCCATTCGGCGGCCGGGCGCAATCGGACCGTGATGCGGGGCCGTCCCTCGAGGCGGCGCACGTGTCGCACGAGCGCATGCGGCGTGTACATGCGGTCGAACTCGCGGTGCCGCGGCACGCAGTCGACGATCTCGATGGCGCCTCCGTGCGCATCGTAGAGGCGCGTCGACAGCACCGCGGTGTTGCGCACATAGCTCTGCTCGCTTCGCGCGAGGTCGGCGAGCTCGATCGCGAAGATGCCGCGCGCCTCGTGCGACGGCGCCGTGTCGAGCAGCGCGCAAAACGTCGGGTCGCCGTCGAAGCGCGGGAAGCACCCCCACACGACGGTGCCGTCGGGATCGACGAGGAGCCCGATGCGCCCGTTGCCGATCAGCGCGAGGTCGAGGCTGCGTTGCGCTGCGGTCATGCCGGCGCCCGGGTCGCGCACCGGAGACCCGTTTTCCGATGGGCCGGAGGCGGTCACGGAGCGCCTGGCGCGGGTTTCAACCCGGCCATCCACGCACGGACCGCGCCGACGTCGGGAAGCCGGTATCGCGCGGAAGTGGGTCCGGGTCCGACCTTGACGGCGATGCCGCGCGCTTTCTCGACGACGCGGAATCCGTATTCGTCGCCGCGGTCGTCGCCGACGAACACCGGGCGGCGGCCGGCGAACGGCCGCTCGCCGATGAAGTCGGCGATCGCGCGCCCCTTGTTGCGGCCACCCGGCCGGATCTCGACCAGGCGCTTGCCGCCTTCGACCGTCCACGACCCCTCGACGTCCTCCATCGCGCTGTGGACGGTCTGGTGCACGTGGCTCGCCAGCTCGGGCACGGCGCGGTAGTGCAGCGCGAGCGTCGCGCCCTTGTGCTCGACCAGGATGCCCGGATGGCGCGCCGCGAAATGCGTGAAGAGGTTGCGCAGCCGGTCGAGCGTCTTCGCGTCGCTCGCGTGCAGGTTCATCGCACCGTCGCCGCTGCGCCGCTCGCAGCCATGCTGGCCGGCGATCGGGAGCGCGAGGCCGGGGAACATCACGTCGACGTCCCGGATCGAGCGCCCGGTGACGAGCGCCAGGGCGCCGCCGAGGTTCGTCGCGGTCTCGACCAGCGCCCTGCCGAGGAACGGGTCGATGTCGACGCTGTCGGGCGTCTTCGCGAGCTCGACGAGCGTCCCGTCGATGTCGAGGAACAGCGCGTCGGTGTGCAGGAGCGGCGGCGGGCGTCGCCGCGCGCTCCGCCGCACGCGCGCCGCCACTGCATCGACGCCGATCATGAAGCGCGCGCGGGTTCGCGCGAGCGCCGGCCGAGCTTGCGGCGCTGGCGGATCGCGGCCGCGTCCATCAGCATGCGGCCGGCCCAGCGGTAGACGTTGAACTCGCGCAGCAGGCCGCGCATCAGGCGCATGCGGTCGCGCTGCTCGTCCTCGGGCATCGTCAGCGCGCGATGCAGCGCGGTCGCGCACTGGTCGGCGTCGTAGGGATTGACGACGAGCGCCTCGGGCAATTCGCGCGACGCGCCGGCGAACTGCGAGAGCACCAGCACGCCGCGCTCGTCGTCGCGCGCCGCGACGAATTCCTTGGCCACGAGATTCATGCCGTCGTGCAGGCTCGTGACGACGCAGACGTCGGCGGCCCGGTAATACTCGTACACGGCGTCGGCCTCGTGATGCTCGGCGATCAGGCGGATCGGCGGCACGCCGGTCGACGCGTAGCGCGCGTTGATCTCGTCGGCGAGCGCTTTCGCGCGCGCCGCGTAGTCGCGGTAGTCGGCGATCATGCCGCGCGTCGGCGCGGCGATCTGCACGAACACGAAACGCCCGGCCCACTCCGGGTGCGTGGCGAGAAGCCGATCGACCGCGTGGAAGCGCTCGAGGATGCCCTTCGTGTAGTCGAGCCGGTCGATGCCGACGCCGAGCCGCACGTCCGCGCCGATTCCGAGGCGCTCGCGCACCGCGGCGCGCGCATGGCCGACGCCCCATTGCCGCGCGAGCGGCTCGGGCGGCCACGCGATCGAGATCGGGTACCGGCGAACCGCGGTCGTGTGCCCGGCGCAGGTCACCTCGAACGTCTCGCGATCGACTCGTGCTTCCAGCACGCGGTCGACCGTGTCGACGAAGTTGTTGCAATGGAACTGCGTGTGGAAGCCGAGGATGCTGCTGCCGAGCAGGCCGTCGAGGAGCTCGGCGCGCCACGGGCAGATCGAGAACGCCTCGGGATTCGGCCACGGGATGTGCCAGAACGCGACGACGGTCGCATTCGGCATGCGCTCGCGGATCATGCGCGGCAGCAGCGCGAAATGGTAGTCCTGGACGAGGACGATCGGCGCGTCGGTGCGAGCTTCCTCGACGATGGCGTCGGCGAACTTCGCGTTGACCTCGCGGTAGCGCGCGAAGTCGGACGAGCGGAAGACGGGCCGCACGTGCGCGATGTGGCAGAGCGGCCACAGGCCCTCGTTCGCGAAGCCGCTGTAGTAGCCGGCTTCCTCCTCGGGCGTGAGCCAGATGCGACGGAGCCGGTACGCGGACTCGCCCGGCGGCACGTCGACGCGATCGTGCCGGTCGACGGTCTCGCGGTCGGCGTTGCCGCTGCCGTGCGCGATCCAGGTCCCCGCGCAGGCGCGCATCACCGGCTCGAGCGCGGTGACGAGACCCGAAGCCGGGTGCTGGACGCGGATTCCGTTCTCGTCGCGCACGTGGATATAGGGCTCGCGGTTCGAGACGACGATCACGTCGCCGCCTCCAGGCTCGCGCTCGACGATCGCACGCACGCTGGCGGCGGACCATGCGAGCTGGCCTTCGTCGCGCGGGCGGTAGCGCTCCTCGAGCTCGCGGATCAGCTCGCGCACGTCGCCGGCGATCGGTCGCAATTCGGGCGTGGCGATTCCGGAAGAGGCCGGGCGCACGATTCCCTCACCGCGCAGGAGCGCGCGGAGCCCGTTCACCCACCCGCGCCAGGACAGCTGGGCGACGACCACGGTGATGAGCGCGACCAGGAACGCGAGCACCGCGAAAAACCCGTACAGGTAGCGGCGCGTCTCCTCGCTGCGACGCTCGACGAAGCTCATGTCGTGGAGGATCGCGAGTTGCGCAGGCTGCGCGCTCCCGTCGTCGACCGGCGACACGGCCAGATGCAGCATCCCGTGCGCGGTTTGGACCACCGCCTTCGCCGCTCCCGCATGCGTGCGAAGCGACGAGCAAGCGATGTCCGACGGGAATTCCGTCGAGGCGATCGGCGTGGCGCGGCCCGCCATGCACAGGCCGACCGCGTAGAGCCGTTCGTCCTGCGTCAGGCGCTGGAAGAACTGCTCGATGCGAGACGTCGACCCGGTCAGCACGAGGCCGGACAGCGGCTCGGAAACCGCCGAGGCGATCAGCGACGATCGCGTGTCGAGGTCGCGCACGAACCAGCGCAGCATCAAGGTGTCCGCGAGCGGCACCGCCGCGTACGCGAACAGCCCGACCACCAGCATCAGCGGCAGCAGGAAGCGCAGCGAAAGGGGCATTGGCCGACGCTACTTCCCGGCTCTGGCCGGAGTCTGTCGGACAAACACCGATCCCGGCGGGCGTCCGCGGGAAATCGCCGAAGATCGCCTAGGCGCGCGCATGCGAAGCCTCGGTTGTGCGCGCGCGGAGCACGTTCAAGCCGAGCGTGGCGACGACGATCGCGATGCCGATCGCGTTGAGCCAGAACTGGTTGAACACGAGGATGAGCCCGCCGACGGTGAGGATCGCCTGCTCGACGCGCGTGATCGTCGTCGCGAACCAGCGTGTGTACGCGGCCGCCAGCCCGATGATTCCAATGACGCCGGCGACGAGCGCCGATAAGAACGCCGTCCAGGTGAAGTCGATGAACAACAGCGCCGGCGTGTAGGTGAACATGAACGGCACGAGCGCCTTGCCCATCGACAGCCGGAACGCGGTGAGGCTCGCTCGCGTCGGCTCGGTTCCCGCGATACCCGCGGCCGCGTACGCCGCGAGCGCGACCGGCGGCGTCACGTCGGCGAGCACGCCGTAGTAGAAGACGAAGAAGTGCGTCGCGAGCAGCGGCACGCCGAGCGTCGCGAGCGCGGGCGCGGCGATGGAGGCGAGGATGATGTAGGTCGGCGTCGTCGGAATTCCCGCCCCCATCAGGATGCACGCGATCGCGACGAACAGCAGGCCGAAGAACACCTTCGCGCCATTCTCGGTGATCCATCCGGTCGGGTCGATGTCGCGCAGCCAGGTGCCCACTTCGCCGGCGAGCGTCACCACGGCGCCGGAGAAGTTGAAGCCCAGCCCCGACAGCGTCAGCGTACCGAGGATGAGGCCGACGCACGCGCAGGAGGCCCCGATCGCGAGCGCGTACTTGGCCCCCTCCGACAGCCCTTCGATCAACGGTCCCCAGGTCAGCGTCCGTCCCTGCAGGTGGCCCCAGCCGAGCTTCCGCGCGATGAGCGGGATGTACGAGCACGCGAAGCACAGCACGATGCCCCAGAACGCCGACAGGAACGGCGTGAAGTCGAGCAGCAGCATCGTGACGAGCGCGATGAGCGGGAACACGAGGTGCCAGCTTTCGCCGATCACGCGCGAGAGCTTCGGGATCAGCTCGGGCGGGACGCCGCGGAGCTTGAGACGCTTCGCCTCGAGATGGACCATCAGGAGGCACGCGAAATAGTGGAACAGCGCGGGCACGATAGCGACGATCACCAGCGTCTTGTACGGAACGCCGAGCAATTCGGCCATCACGAACGCCGCCGCCCCCATCACCGGCGGCGTCACCTGCCCGCCGCACGAGGCGGACGCCTCGACCGCCGCGGCGAAGCGCGGCGAGAAGCCGTATTTCTTCATCAGCGGGATCGTGAGCGACCCGGTCGTCACCGCGTTCGCGATCGCCGAGCCCGAGATCATCCCGAACATCCCGGACGACACGACGCAGACTTTCGCCGGTCCGCCTGAGTAGCGGCCGGCGACGATCGTCGCGAGGTCCATGAACAGGCGTCCGAGCCCCGTCATCTGCGCGAGGATGCCGAACAGCACGAAATGGAACACGTAGGTCGCGACGACGCCGACCGCGATGCCGTAGATGCCCTCGGTGCCGACGTAGATGTGGTTGACGATGCGATCGACCGGATAGCCTCGGTGCGCGAGCATGCCCGGCATGTAACGGCCGAGGAGCGCGTAGAGAAGGCATCCCATGCCGATCGCCGACAGCATCGGGCCCATCGTGCGGCGCTGCGCTTCCATGACGATGACGATCGCGAGCACGCCCATCATGTAGTCCTGCGCGATCGGCGCGCCGACGCGGCCGATGAAGATCTCGTCGAAGAACGCGAGGAAGTAGAGCGAGATCGACGCCGCCGCCGCGGCGAGCGGCCAGTCGACCCAGGACGTCCGGTCGCCCTGGCCGCCGAAACGCTCGAACGGCAGCGAGATGAACGCGACGAATCCGATCAGCGCGACGAACGCCGCGCCGCGAACGGTGCCGGCGAGGCCGAGGCGGTCGGCCAGCGCCCAGGCGAGGTAGACGTAGAACGTGCCGAACACGAGTCCCCATGCCCACGGGCCGGCGGCCGCCTTGAGGCCCGGCGCGATGCGCTGGCGCGGGAACACGAGAAAGCACAGCGAGAGCACGAGCGACAAATGGAACGAACGGTGCTTGATCTCGTCGAGCAGCCCGAATCCCGCCGTGTAGATGTGGAAGCTCGACAGCACGACGGCGAGCGTCGTCGCGAGGAGCCCGACCGGCCCGGCGAGCTGGCGGAAATTCGACTCGGTGTCGTAGGCGCGGATGATCTCGGCCTGCTTCTCCACGGAAACCGGCTCGATGTCCACGGTCAGCGCGCCGCCGTGCACGGACTGGGCGCTCGACACCTGCGGCGGCTTGGCGCTCGGCATCTCAGCGTGCGCCGCGGGCGCCGTCTTGCGGACCGGCGGGGCACGCGCCCGCTCGCGCGCCTAGCGCGATCGCACGGTTGCCCCATTGCGCCAGGTCGACGGGGAGCGGATCGCCCGCGACCGCGAGCCGCGGAGATTGCGCCGCGTGGACGCGCATCGCGATCGTCCCGAAACGACGCGCCATCGTCACGACGAACCGGTCACCCTCGCGCGACCAGGCGCCGTCCGCGTCGGCCTCGGTCGGCAGGCCCGGGCCGTGCTGCGAGAAGACGATCGCCGTCTGCACGATCGATGCGCCGTCGACACGATAGCGCTCGACGACCGGGGTGCGCGTGACCGAATGCACGATGGTGATCGTGAACGTCGGGTTCGCGGGGCGCACGCCGATCTGTCCGAGCACGCGCCCGTCCGGATGCGCGGTGAGCAGCAGGCACTCGGCCGACGCGGGCGGCGCCGCGGCCACGAGCGCGAGCGCGCAGGCCGCCGCGAGCGTAACGGGTGCGCGCCGGGTGCGACCCGCGGCGCGCGCGCCGAACGCTATTTCAACACTCCCTTTTCACGGTAGTACCGCTCGGCGCCCGGATGCAGCGGGATCGAGACCGACAACAGCGCGGTCTTGAGCGAGATCTCCTTGCCCTTGGGATGCACCATGCCGAGCGTCTCGGTATTCTCGAACAGCGCCTTGGTCACCTCGTACGCCATTGCGTCCGAGAGCCCCTCGTGCGTCGCCCAGATCGCCATGACGGCGAGCGTTTCGACCGGAGCGGCCTGGCCCTTGTAGGTGCCGGGCGGCAGCTGGACCATCGCGTAGTACGGCTGCTTCTTGCGCAGCGCCTCGATCTCGGGGCCGGCGAGCGGCACCATGCGGATCTCGCGCGCGTTCGCGAGCTCGGTGATCGACGAGGTCGGCGCGCCCGCGGTGATCAGCGACGCGACGAGGTTGCCGTCCTTGATCTTGTCGACCGACTGCGTGAACGACGACAGGTCCTCGCTGATGTCCTTGCGCGTCATGCCGTGCGCCTCGAGGAGGTCGCCCAGGAGCTGCCATTGCCCCGAGCCCGGCGAGCCGGACGACACCGACTTGCCCTTGAGGTCCTTGAACGAGCGCACGTTGGCCGACGCGAGCGTCACGAGCTGCACCTGCTCGGGATACAGCGCGCCGAGGGCACGCAGGTTCTTGAGCGCCTTGCCCTCGAACTGTCCTTTGCCGACGAACGCGGCGTCGAGGATGTCGGCGGCGACGAACGCGCTCTCGATGTCGCGGCGGCCGAGGAGCTGCGCGTTGGCGACGGACGCGCCTGCGGTCTCGGCGGTCGCGGCGAGCTTCTTGCCGCCGATGGCGACCTTGTTCGAGATGAGCTGCGCGAGCATGCCGCCGAGCGGATAATAGGTGCCGCCGGTGCCGCCGGTGGCGATGCCGAAGAACACGCGTTCCTGCGCGGTGGCGTGGCCTGCGAACGCGAGAGCGGCCGCGATCGCGGTGACGCCGACCAGTCTGTAACGAAGCATTTTTCCTCCCCGGAAAACCGCGCGCCGGTGCGCGCGGAGGTGGCATGATGATGGGCCGAGTATGCCATGCAGGGCGTGTCGGTAAGCCCCTCTGACCCGGGCGCGGCCCTGACCGCGATTTGCACTTCGCCGTGGTCAGAGGCGACCATCCGGTGTTCCCTTTCCCGGAGCGTCGCCATGGCTTGGATCGCGCTGTTCGTCGCCGGCCTGTTCGAGATCGGCTGGGCCATCGGACTCAAGTACACCGACGGGTTCACGCGGCTGTGGCCGAGCGTCGGCACGCTGGCCGCGATGGCCGTGAGTTTCGTGCTGCTCGCATGGGCGATGAAGACCCTGCCGCTCGGAACCGCCTACGCGGTGTGGACCGGCATCGGCGCGGTCGGAACCGTGATCCTCGGCATCGCGCTCTTCGACGAGGCGGCCACGTTCGCGCGCCTCGCGTGCGTGGGACTGATCGTCGCGGGGATCGCGGGACTGAAGCTCGTCACCGACTGAAGGTGGGGGGTGTGATCCCCCCGAAGCGCGCGAGCGCGCTTCCCCCGAGGGGGCACGCGCCTTGGGGCGGCCCAGCGGCGGTGTGATCCCCCCGAAACGCGCGAGCGCGCTTCCCCCCGAGGGGGCTGCGCGCCTTGGGGCGGCCC
>JBDTNO010000085.1:0-13357 GCA_039933715.1 Betaproteobacteria bacterium | reverse complement strand
AGGCCCCACGACCAAGGCGGGCAACGACGCCAGCCGCCCGCCCGGCGCGTCCCGCAGGGCGGACGAGCGAACGCGAAGTCGGGGGTTCGAGAAGTTCGTGCATGCGAGTCCGCGCGCGCCGTGAGGTTACGCAGAGTTTCCCTAGAGGATCAGGGCGGCGACGAAGAGTCCCAACATCGCGAACGCGATCGCGACTTTCGCCGCCGTGCCGACCAGGAGGCCGATCCAGGTGGCGATCCCCACCTTGCCCGCGCGCACGAGGTCGCGGCGCGCAAGGTATTCGCCGAGCGCTGCCCCCGCGAGCGGCAGGAACAGAAGTCCGACGAGGCCGGTGAACACGCCGGCGATCGTGCCAACGGCTGCGCCGACGACCGCCCACGGGCTCGCGCCCATGCGCTTCGCACCTGCCGCGCCGGCGGCGAGGTCGATCACCCAGGTGAGCGCCGCGAGCACGCCTGCGACGACGACCACCCAGACCGGCACGCGGGCGAAGTCATCGACCCAGGCGGCGAGCGCGATGCCTCCGAAGACGAGCGTGGCGCCCGGGATCGCAGGCAGGATGGTCCCGGCGATTCCGACCGCGATCAGGGCCGCGGCAAGGGCCCAGAGCAGGAACGTCATCCCGGCATTGTGAGGCAACACCCCATCCGCCGCGCTCGAACATTAATTGACAATGTCCACTAATTAATGGACCTTATCAACTGTATTGGGACTGGCGGCCATTCGGTCCGACATCGCCAGAGGGATCGTCTTTCGACGCTTCGACCTGTGCAGTGACCCGCCCCATCGCCCCCGACCGGATCGAGGCGGTCCGGCGCTTCAATCGCTGGTACACGCAACGGGCCGGCGCCCTTCGAGGCGACCTTCTCGCCACGCCATTCCCGCTCCCGCAGGCGCGGGTGCTGTTCGAATTGGCCCACCGCGACGGCGTGACGGCAGCCGACCTCGCCGCCTCGCTCGCCGTCGACCCTTCGTATCTCTCGCGCCTGCTCTCCGGCCTGGAGAGCGAGGGGCTGGTGTTGCGTGCGCGTGACAAGGCGGACGGCCGGCGCCATTCGCTGGCGCTGACCGCCGCCGGAAAGCGCGCGTTCGCCGATCTCGACCGGCGCTCGCGCGACGAGGTGCGCGGGATCCTCGAGCCGCTGACTCCCGAACGGGAGAACCGGTTGCTCGGTGGAATGCATGCGATCGAGCAGGTGCTCGGGGGCGCCGAGTCGCCCGCGTCGCCGTTCACGCTGCGCGCGCACGAGCCCGGCGACCTCGGCTGGGTCGTCTCGCGGCACGGTGCGCTCTACGCGCGCGAGTACGGATGGGACGCGACGTTCGAGGCGCTGGTCGCCGAGATCGGCGCGAAATTCCTGCGCGAGTTCGACCCCGGGCGCGAGCGCGCGTGGATCGCCGAGCGCGACGGGGAGCGCGTGGGCTCGGTGTTCGTGGTGTCGCAATCGGCGAGCGTCGCGATGTTGCGGCTGTTGCTCGTCGAGCCCCAGGCGCGCGGTCTCGGGCTCGGGCGCCGGCTCGTAGCCGAATGCATGCGCTTCGCGCGCACCGTGGGCTACCGCGAGATGGTGCTGTGGACCAACGACGGGCTCCACGCCGCGCGCCATCTCTACGTCGAGGCGGGATTCACGCTCGTCGGCGAGCAGCGCCACACGAGCTTCGGGCACGCGCTGGTCGGGCAGACGTGGTCGCTCGACCTCGGGAGTCAGCGTAACGACCCCGACCCCTGAGGCTAGAACCGCCCGGCCTGGTAGTCCTCGAACGCCTGCGCGAGCTCGGCGCGCGTGTTCATCACGAACGGGCCGTGCCACGCGACCGGCTCGCGCAGCGGCTTGCCGGCGATCAGCAGCACGCGCGCCGCGCCCCTGGCGGTAAAGCGCACCGTGTCGCCCTGACCAAGCTCCGCGATGCCGAGCGATGCGACCTCGCGCCCGTCAGCGAACCCGATCGCGCCGCCATGCACGACGACGACGCCCGCGAACGACGGGTCGAGCGGCTCCTCGAACGTTGCGCCGTCGGTCAGCGTCAGGTCGAAGTAGATCGCACTGGTGGGCTCGACCGTCACCGGCCCCTTCATGCCGCGCGACGTCGCGCCGGCGATCACCTTGACGTCGACGCCGTCGCGCTTCTCGACCGGCATCGACGCGGCCGGATGCTCCTGGTAGGCGGGCGCCTGCATTTTGAGCGTCGCTGGCAGGTTCACCCACAACTGGAAGCCGCGCATCAGGCCGGACGTCTGCTCGGGCATCTCCGAATGGATGACGCCGCGGCCGGCGGTCATCCATTGCACGCCGCCGGTCTCGATCAGGCCCTCGTGACCGTGGTTGTCCTTGTGGCGCATGCGCCCGTCGAGCATGTAGGTGACGGTCTCGAAGCCGCGGTGCGGGTGGGACGGAAAGCCCGCGAGGTAGTCGCTCGCGTCCGGGCTGTCGAAGTAGTCGAGCATCAGGAACGGATCGACCGACGGCATGCGCGGGTCGCCGCCCATCAGGCGCGTGAGGCGGACGCCGGCGCCGTCGGACGTCGGCTGGCCGCGGGAGATGCGGGTGGGGAGGCGGGAGCTCGTCATCATCTGGTCGAGATGGGGACGCTTGGCAGACAGTCAAGCCGCGGGCGTCGAGCCTCGATCCGTGTGGCGCGGAGTGGTTCTTCCGACGTCGAGCGCCATCGGGGACCTTCATCCGTCAAGGCGGCTTGGCCGGAAGCCATGCAGAAGCCCGGGCTCCGCGCTCCATCGGAAAGCGCCAGCCGGAAACCCGGCTAGCAGGAGCAGCCGCCTCGCACGTCGCTCGGTGTTTCGTCGCCGTTGTCGAGCGAAAGGCGCCGGGCCGCCCCAAGCCTTTCGCTTACTTCATGCAGTCGGACGAAAGCGGGGTTTTACCTTCGTCCGCTCACATCAAGGGCTTGTACCGCGGCCGGTGCGGCTTCGCGCCATCCTCGCCCAGGCGCCGGATCTTGTCATCCTCGTAGTCGCGGTAGTTGCCCTCGATGAACACCCACTTCGAGTCGTCCTCGGCGGCGAGGATGTGCGTGGCGATGCGGTCGAGGAACCAGCGGTCGTGCGAAATCACGAGCGCGGTGCCGGGGAACTCGACCAGCGCGTCCTCGAGCGCGCGAAGCGTCTCGACGTCGAGGTCGTTGGACGGCTCGTCGAGCAGGAGCACGTTGGCGCCCGCGAGCAGCGTCTTCGCGAGGTGCAGGCGCCCGCGCTCGCCTCCGGAGAGCAGCCCGACGTTCTTCTGCTGGTCGGCGCCCTTGAAGTTGAAGCGGCCGAGGTACGCGCGCGACGGGATCTCGAATTTGCCGATCGTCAGGATGTCGAGCCCGCCCGAAATCGCCTCCCAAGCGGTCTTGTCGTTCGGCAGCGCCTCGCGCGACTGGTCGACGACCGCGAGCTGCGCGGTGTGGCCGATCGTGATCTTGCCGCTGTCGGGCTGTTCCCGGCCGTTGATCAGCTTGAAGAGCGTCGTCTTGCCCGCGCCGTTCGGCCCGATGATGCCGACGATCGCGCCGGCGGGGATCTTGAACGACAGGTCGTCGATCAGCACGCGGTCGCCGAACGACTTGGTCACGTGGTCGAACTCGACCACCTGGCCGCCGAGGCGCTCGCCGACCGGGATGAAGATCTCGTTGGTCTCGTTGCGCTTCTGGTGCTCGTAGCTCGAGAGCTCCTCGAAGCGCTGGATGCGCGCCTTGTTCTTCGCCTGGCGGCCCTTCGCGCCCTTGCGCACCCACTCGAGCTCGCGCTTCATCGCCTTGGTGCGCGCCTCGTCCTGCTTCTGCTCGGTCGCGAGGCGCTGCTCCTTCTGCTCGAGCCACGTGCTGTAGTTGCCCTTCCACGGGATGCCGTAGCCGCGGTCGAGCTCGAGGATCCACTCGGCCGCGTTGTCGAGGAAGTAGCGGTCGTGCGTGACCGCGATGACGGTGCCGGGGAACTGGGCGAGGAACTGCTCGAGCCACTCGACGCTTTCGGCGTCGAGGTGGTTGGTCGGCTCGTCGAGCAGGAGCATGTCGGGCTTGGAGAGCAGGAGCCGGCACAGCGCGACGCGGCGCTTCTCGCCGCCGGAGAGCGTCGCGATCTTCGCGTCCCAGGGCGGAAGTCGCAGCGCGTCGGCGGCGATCTCCATCTGCACCGACGAATCCGCGCCCGACGACGCGATGATCGCCTCGAGCTTCGCCTGCTCGCCGGCGAGCGCGTCGAAGTCCGCGCCGTCCTCGGCGTAGGCCGCATAGACCTCGTCGAGGCGCTTCTGCGCGCCGATCACCACGCTCATCCCTTCCTCGACCGCCTCGCGCACCGTCTGGTCGGGGTCGATCTTCGGCTCCTGCTCCAGAAAGCCGATCCGGAGATCCGGCATCGGCACCGCCTCGCCCTCGAATTCGCGATCGACGCCGGCCATGATCCTGAGGAGGCTCGACTTGCCCGAGCCGTTGAGGCCGAGGACGCCGATCTTCGCGCCGGGGAAGAACGAGAGCGAGATGTCCTTCAGGATCGAGCGCTTGGGCGGGACGATCTTGCCCACGCGATTCATCGTGTACACGTACTGCGCCATCGGAATGCCTTCACGGAGCCGTTGCGGGGAACCGGGGATTATCGCAGAAGGTCGACGGCGCTCGGGGAAAGCGGATCGCGGATGGCGGAACGCACGACAGTCCGGCGCCTGATCGGCGCCGAGCTCCACGATCGACGATCCCCATTCGCCGTTCCGCCGCGCCGAAGGCCCGGCGCTGCGCGCGACCGCGCGAACGCTACTTCTTCGCGCCCCCGGCGGGCGTGCCGCCCGTCGCCTGCGCGGCGGCGTTCGAGCTCTCGACCGACCGCAGCTCGCGCCAGCGCGCCTTGTCGGCGTCGTATCGCGCGACGACGGTAGCGAGCTCGCGCCGCTTCTGCGCGACCAGGTCGCTGTTCTTCGCGTACTCGCGGTCGACGCCGGTGCTCTCGTGCTCGAGCTGCGGCGGGATCGGCTTGTCGCCGAAGCGCGCCTTGCGGGCGTCGATGTCCTGCTTGCGCCTGGTGAGCTGCGCCATGTAGGCCTGGGCCGACTGGATCTGCGTCTCGAACGTCGCCGACGCGCGCGCCTTCGCAAGGTCGATCTCGGCTTCGGTCGTGTACGAGGACACGAGCGCGCGGTCACGGCGCGAAGTGATCTCGAGCTCTTTCGCGTCGGCCTTCCGGCGCTCGTCCTCGGCCTCCTTCGCGCGGAGCTGCTCGGGCGTGGGCGGCGGCATGAGCTTGCGCACCGAGCGGCCCTGCTTGTCGAGCACGGTCCCGCCGCGCGACGCGTCGGGCGCCTTGTCGGTGTAGTGGACGGCGCCCTTCTCGTCGGTCCACTTGTAGAGCTGCTGCGCGAGGACGCCCGGAGAAAGCGCGAACGCCGCCGCGAGCGTCGCCATCGCGGCCGCCCCGCGGATGCGCCTTGCGTTCGTCGTCCTGCCGATCATCCGTTGGTTCCCCGCTGCGCGCCGTATTGCGCGCGGTAGTCCGCCACGGCCTGCCGCCAGGGCGCAAGCTCCTCGCGCCCGGCGATGAACGCCATCACGTCGTCGAGCGTCGCGATCGCGGCCACCGGAATGCCGAACAGGACGCGCACCTCTTCGACCGCCGATGCAGCGCCGGTGCCCCGCTCCATCCGGTCGAGCGCGATCAGCACGCCGGCCGGCGTCGCTCCGTGGGCGCGAATCACTTCGACCGATTCGCGCACCGAAGTTCCCGCGGTGATCACGTCGTCGACGATGACCACCCGGCCCGCGAGACGCGCCCCGACGATGCTGCCGCCCTCGCCGTGGTCCTTCGCTTCCTTGCGGTTGAAGCTCCAGCGGACATTGTGCCCTCTTTCCGCGAGCGCGATCGCCGTGGCCGACGCGAGGGGAATCCCCTTGTAGGCGGGACCGTAGAGCTGCTCGACCGGCATCCCCGAGGCGATCAGCGCGTCCGCGTAGAAACCGCCGAGGCGCTCGAGGCTCGCGCCGTCGTCGAACAGGCCGGCGTTGAAGAAGTACGGCGTGCGACGGCCCGCCTTGGTGACGAAGTCGCCGAATCGAAGCACGTCACGTGCCACCGAGAACGCGAGGAACGCCTGGCGGAAATCGTCCATGAGCGGGGGTCGGGCGAGGCGCGCAGTATAAGGCCGCCCGCGCGAGCGGCGCCTCGCTCGCGGTGTCGTGTACACTCGCGCGCCTTCCGGGGCCTCGCGCGCCGGTCGCTTCATGCGGATCGTCACCCTCAACGTCAACGGCCTTCGCGCGGCGGAGCGCAAGGGCTTCGTGCGCTGGCTCGCGCGCGTCGAGCCCTGGGATGTCGTCTGCGTGCAGGAGATCAAGTGCGCCGAGCCCGACATCCCGCGCGCGCTGCGCTCGCCGCGGGGAAGCGTCGCGACGTTCGTGCCGGCGCGCAAGAAGGGCTACGCGGGCGTGGCGATCTACTCGAAGGTCCCGCATCGCGCGTCGACCGGTTTCGGGCACGCGGAGTTCGACGCCGAAGGCCGCTACGTCGAGGCGCACTTCGAAGGCTTGACGGTGATCTCGGTCTACCTGCCGTCGGGCTCGAGCGGACCCCACCGCCAGGCGTCGAAGTTCCGCTTCCTCGAGGCGTTCCTGCCGCATCTGGCGGCGCTGCGGCGCTGCGGCCGCGAGATCGTGCTGTGCGGCGACTGGAACATCGCGCACCAGCCGATCGACCTCCGGAACTGGCGCGCGAACCAGAAGAACTCCGGATTCCTGCCTAAGGAGCGCGAGTGGCTCACGCGCGTGTTCGACGAGCTCGGCTTCGTCGACGTGTTCCGACGGGTCGACCCGCGGCCCGACCAGTACACCTGGTGGTCGAACCGCGGGCAGTCGTGGGCGAAGAACGTCGGATGGCGCATCGACTACCAGATCGCCACGCCCGGCATCGCCGCGAAGGCGCACGCGGTGTCGATCTACCGGAACCGGCGCTTCTCCGACCACGCGCCGCTCGTCGTCGACTACGACTTCGCGCTGTAGCTCGCGCCCGCGTTGCGGTCGCGGTAAAGGACGCCGCGCCGCGCTAGCCACTTCTCGATCTCGATCGCGACGAACACGAGCGAAGGCAGCAGCACGCATAGCGCGAGCTCGCCGGCCGTCAGCGGCTCTGTCTTGAGCAGGCCGTTCATCGCCGGCACGTAGATCACCATCAGTTGCAGAGCCGCGCCGAGGAGCACGGCACCGAGCAGCGGCAGGTTCGACAGGATGCCGATCGTGAACAGCGACTCGCGCTCGGAGCGCACCGCCATGATCTGGAAGAGCTGCGCGAACGTGAGCACGGTGAAGACCATCGTCTGCCAGTGCTCCGAGCCGGCCGCGATCGCCCAGTACTGCGTGAAGATCGACAGGCCGCCGATCAACAGCCCGACCCAGATGATCTGCGCGGCGAGGCCGCCGGCGAACAGGCTCTCGCCCGGCGGGCGCGGCGGCCGGCTCATCTGGCCCTTTTCGGCCGGCTCCATGGCGAGCGCGAGGCCGGGCAGCCCGTCGGTGACGAGGTTCACCCACAGGATCTGGATCGGCAGGAGCGGGATCGGCATGCCGAACAACGGCGCGACCAGCAGCGTCACGATCTCTCCCGTGTTGCCGGCGAGAACGAAGCGGATGAACTTGCGGATGTTCTCGTAGATCCGCCGCCCCTCGGCGACCGCCGAGACGATGCTCGCGAAATTGTCGTCGAGCAGCACCATGTCGGACGCTTCGCGCGCGACGTCGGTGCCGACCTTGCCCATCGCGATGCCGATGTCGGCGCTCTTCAGCGCGGGCGCGTCGTTGACGCCGTCACCGGTCATCGCGACGAACTCGCCGCGCCTCTGCAGCGCCTGCACGATCGCGATCTTCTGCTCGGGATTCACGCGTGCGTACACGCGCACCGTTTCCGCCTTGTCTTCGAGCTCGCCGGCGTCGAGCCGTGCGAGCTCGCGACCGGTCAACATCCGGTCCTCGCCCGCGCCGACGATACCGAGGCGTATCGCGATCGCCTGCGCGGTCAGCGGGTGGTCGCCGGTGATCATCACCGGCGTGATGCCCGCCACGCGGCATTCCGCGACCGCGCGTGCGGCTTCCGGTCGCGGCGGGTCGATCAGGCCCACGAACCCGACGAACGCGAGGCCCGTCTCGACGGATTCCGGCGTCGGTCGGTCGGGCACGGCGGGCCAGTCGCGTCGCGCGATCGCGAGCACGCGCAGCCCGGCGGCGGCCATCGTCTCCGCCTGCGCGATGAGCGGAGCGACGTCGATCGGCGCGAGCCCGTCGCGCCCGACGCGGGCGGTGCACCGCTCGAGCACCGGCTCGGGCGCGCCCTTCGTGAACGCCACCACGCCGCTCCCGTCTAGCGCGCGGTGCAACGTGGTCATGCACTTGCGGTCGGAGTCGAACGGAAGCTCGGCGAGGCGCGGCATCGACGCCGCGACCGTCGCCTTGTCGTAGCCGGCCTCGCGCGCGGCGACGTACAGCGCCATCTCGGTCGGGTCGCCGATCACCGCGCCGTCGCGATCGACGCTCGCGTCGTTGTTGAGCGCGAGCGCAGACACGAACGACGACCACGGCGCCCGCTCGAGCGCCTCGCGCCCGGGCAACGCGTGATGCTCGGCGCCGTCGGCGAAGAACGCGTCCGCGTGCATGCGGTTCTGCGTGAGCGTTCCGGTCTTGTCGGAGCAGATGAAGGTCACCGAGCCCAGCGTCTCGACCGCCGGCAGCCGCCGCACCAGCGCGTTCTTCCTGACCATGCGCTGCGCACCCAGCGCGAGGCCGATCGTGATCACCGCCGGCAGCGCCTCGGGAACCGCGGCGACGGCGAGGCTCACCGCCGTCAGGAACATCAGGATCATCGATTCGCCGCGCAGGACGCCCAGCACGAATACGACGGCGCAAAGCGCGATCGCGACGGCGGAGAGCTGCTTGCCGAACCGCGCGAGCCGCTTTTGCAGCGGCGTGCGGCCCCCCTCGGTCGTCGCGAGCAGCGTCGCGATCTTGCCGAGCTCGGTCTGCATCCCGGTCGCGGTCACCAGCCCCTGTCCGCGCCCGTAGGTGACGATCGTGCCGCTGTACGCCATGTTGACGCGGTCACCCAGCGGCGCCTCCGCGTCGGCGAGCGACGCGACCCCCTTCTCGACCGGATGGGATTCGCCGGTGAGCGCCGCTTCCTCGACCTTGAGCTGCACCGCCTCGAGGAGCCGCAGGTCGGCGGGCACGACCGCGCCCGCCTCGAGCAGCACGACGTCACCGGGCACGAGCTCCGCCGCGGGCACCACGACGACGTCGCCATCACGCACGCAGCGGGCCTTGAGCGCCGCGAGCTGCTTCAGCGCGCGCAGTGCCTTCTCGGCGCGGTACTCCTGCACGAATCCGACGATGGCGTTCAGCACGACGATCGCGAGGATCGCGGCGGCGTCTTCGAGCTCGCCGATCACGCCCGAGATGGCGGCCGCTCCGAGCAGCAGGAGGATCATGAAATCGGTGAACTGCCCGACGAACATCGCGAGGGCGCCGCGACCCTGCTGCTCGTGGAGCTCGTTGGGGCCGTAGCGCGCGAGCCGGCTCGCGGCTTCGGATGCGCCGAGACCGACGCCCGGCACGCTGCGAAGGCGCGTCGACGCATCCTCGGTCGAGAGCAAATGCCAGGGCGTCACGGACGCGTCGGGCGTGGTGCGCGGCTGCGTGTCGTTCATGTCGGCTCCTCCGCGCGGGGTTTGGGGGCCACGTGCTTGACGAGGGTCACCGGGATGCCGGCGTCCATCAGGTGGATCGCCTCGTGGCTCACCGAGCCGTGCAGGAGCCGCGTCACCCTGCCGAAGCCGTGCGTGCCCATGATCACCTCGTCGCAGCCGAGCTTGCGCGCCTGCTCGGCGATCACGCGCGCGGGACGGCCGACCAGCGCATGCTCGACGTACCGGATGCCCGCCGCGTCGAGGATCGCCCGCGCCGGGGCGAGCGCTTTCTCGGCCTCGTCGTGCCGGTAGCCGTCGAGCAACTCCTTCGAGACGTGCCGCGTCATGTGGCCGGGAAGATCCGGCTCGACGGTCAGAAGGTGGATCTCGAGCGGCTCGCGCTCGAGCAGCAGCTTCACGACATGGCGTACGGCACCGAGCGATGTGCCGGTGCCGTCGACGGGAACGAGCGCCCTGTGCATGACGACCTCCATCCAAAGCGATCACTGACGCGCCGTCACGCGTGCGCTTCGCGCAACGCCTGCGACGTCGACCACGACTTTGGCTAAAGGTCTTGCACCGGCGCGTCAGACGCGCCGCCCGCACACCCGGGGACGTGTCGTCCCGTATTGACGAGGGTACGGCAAAGCTACTCCCCTTCGGCGGGAAAGCGCTGCCATGCTAATCCATAGGCGTCGAAGCGGGCAAGCGCCCGGCTAGACTACGGCCCCCATGCTCCGCCTCGCCAACCTCACGCTCGCCCGTGGCGCGCTGCGCCTCGTCGAGGACGCGTCGCTGACCGTCTATCCCGGCCATCGCGTCGGCATCGTCGGGCCGAACGGGTCGGGCAAGTCAAGCCTGTTCGCGCTCCTGCGCGGCGAGCTCGCGCCCGAGGCGGGCAGCGTCGACATGCCGCCGCGCTGGACGATTGCGCATGTCGCGCAGGAAACGCCGGCGGTCGCGCGTGCGGCCATCGACTTCGTGCTCGACGGCGACGTCGAGCTGCGCGAGATCGAGGCCGCGCTCGCGAACGAAGAACGCGAGCACACCGCGGACGGTCACGCGCTGGCCGAGCTGCACGCCCGCTTCGAGGCGATCGGCGGCTACGCGGCGCGGGCGCGGGCGGCCGAGCTGCTGGCAGGGCTCGGCGTCGAGGAAGCGCGTCACGCCGAGCCGGTCGCGACGTTCTCGGGCGGCTGGCGGATGCGGCTCAACCTCGCGCAGGCGCTCGCCGCCCGATCCGACCTCCTGCTCCTCGACGAGCCGACCAACCACCTCGACCTCGACGCGGTCCTGTGGCTCGAGGACTGGCTCAAGCGCTACGACGGCACGCTGCTGCTGGTCACGCACGACCGCGACTTCCTCGACGCGGTCGCGCAGTCGATCGTCCATGTCGACAACCGCAAGCTCAAGCACTACGGCGGCAACTACTCGGCATTCGAGCGCGAGCGCGCCGCGCAGCTCGCGCTGCAGCAATCCGCCTACGCGAAGCAGCAGCGCCAGATCGCGCACCTGCAGTCGTTCGTCGACCGCTTCCGCGCCAAGGCGACCAAGGCGAAGCAGGCGCAGAGCCGCCTGAAGACGCTCGAGCGCATGGAGCGCATCGCCGCCGCGCACGTCGACAGCCCGTTCGACTTCGCGTTCGCGCCCGCCGGCACGCACGCGCGCCAACTCGTGCGGCTCGAGAACGCGACGCTGCGCTACGGCGACGCACGGCCCGTGTTCGAGGGTCTCGAGCTCTCGATCCTCGCCGGCGACCGCATCGGCCTTCTCGGCCCGAACGGCGCAGGCAAGTCGACGCTCGTGAAGGCGCTCGCCGGGATGATGGCGCCTGCGCGCGGCGAGCGCCACGTCGCGCAGAATCTCGCGATCGGCTACTTCGCGCAGCATCAGCTCGAGCAGCTCGATCCCGAGGCGTCGCCGATGCTGCATCTCGCCCGCATCGACTCCGCGGCGCGCGAGCAGTCGCTGCGTGATTTTCTCGGCGGGTTCGATTTCCGCGGCGACATGGTGACCGCGCCCATCGCGCAATTTTCCGGCGGAGAGAAGGCGCGCCTCGTGCTCGCGATGATCGTGCGCCGCCGGCCGCAGCTCCTGATCCTCGACGAGCCGACCAACCATCTCGACATCGAGATGCGCGAGGCGCTGGCGGAGGCGTTGCAGGACTTCGACGGCGCGCTCGTCGTCGTCGCGCACGATCGCCACCTGCTGTCGGCCACGACCGACACGCTGCTGCTGGTCGACGGCGGTCGCGTCGCGCCGTTCGACGGCGACCTCGACGACTACCGCGACTGGGTGCTCTCCGCGCGCCGGCGCAACGCGTCCCCGGACGGCGCGACGCGGCCGGGCGATTCGCCGGACCGCAAGGCCGTCAAGCGCGCCGAGGCCGAGGCACGGCAGAAGCGCAACGACGCGCGGAAGCCGCTGGCGGCGAAGCAGGCGAAGCTCGAGCAGGAGTTGCGCGCGCTCGAGAACGAGAAGGTCGAGCTCGATCGCTGGCTGGCGACGCCCGAAGCGTATGCGGACGAGGCGAAGGACCAGCTGAAGCCCGCGATCGAGCGCTCGGGCGAGATCACCTGGGAGCTCGCGCGGCGCGAGGCCGCGTGGCTCGAGATCGCCGAAGCGCTCGACAGGATCGACGCGCCCGGCTAACTTGCGCGCTTCGCCGCGCGGACCTGCGCGCACCGGGGGGATGAAATGGGGACGGAGATCGTCTGGTTCGTGGTCGTGGGCATCGCCGCGGGTTGGGTCGCGGGCATCGTGATGAAGGGATCGGGCTTCGGGCTGATCGGCGACCTGGTCGTCGGCGTCGTCGGCGCGCTCGTCGGCGGCACTCTGTTCGGCGCGCTCGGCGTCACCGCGGGCGGCGGGCTCATCGGCTCGATCGTCGTCGCGGCGATCGGCGCGATCCTCCTGCTCGTGTTCGTGCGGCTGATTCGCCGCGTGTAGTCAAGTCGCGGGCAGGGTGTTGCCGACCCTGCTCGCCGCTATCGCGCCGGCCTCCAGAACAGGTAGACGCCGAATCCGAGCGTGTCGCGACCCCAGCGCAGATACGCGTCGCGCCAGCGGCGCACGCGCGCGAGCATCGTGGGGACGTCGGGATCGGCGGGCTGCTCACCCGCATAGCGCTCGACCGCGCGCGCGTACTTCCACTCGTACGCGTCCCACTCGTCGTCGCTCGCGGTCGCCGCGTGCAGCGGCACGAGGCCCGCCTCGATGCCCGCCTGCACGTTGCCGTGGTGGTCGCGGCATTGCTGCGCATCGCCGCCCAGCACCGCCAGGTAGTCGTGCGCGGGCTTCTGCTTCCAGAAGCCTTCGCCGACGAGCACGTAGCCGCCGGGCCGCGTCCAGTCCCTGAGCGTCCGGAAGATGCCCTCGATGCCGCCGTCGATGCCGCTCGCGCCGAGCATGACGGTGAGATGGAACGTCTCGGGGTCGGCGCGGAAGGCGCGGATGTCGCGATCGTCGAGGTGCAGCTTCGCGAGCGCGCCGGTCCATTCGGCGCGCTCGCGCGCGGCGTCGAGCATGTACGACGAGCGCTCGACCGCGACGACCGTCGAGCCGTAGCGCGCGATGATGCGCAGTGCGAGCTCGGCGCGCCCGCAGCCGAGGTCGAGCACGCGCGACGCCGCGTCGAGCGGCATCAGGTCGAGGATGCGCTCGATCTTCGCCGCCTCGACCGGGTTGCAATAGTCGTGGTCGCGGTG
>JBDTNO010000084.1:0-13378 GCA_039933715.1 Betaproteobacteria bacterium | reverse complement strand
GAAGTCGATGTACATGCGGCCCTGCTGGTCCCACACGCGCGAGCCCTCGCCGCGCACCGGCACGAACGACGCGGGCGCGTAGCACGGCACCATCAGCCGGTCGAACATCTCGCGCGTCACCGGCATCGACGCGCTCGGCGATGCGGGTACGACATCGCGACGCGATGCGGCGAGCACGGCGCGGGCGGTGGCGGGATCGATGGGCGAGTTCATGGGCGACCGGTGCGTGGACCTCGACGGAACCTTAGCAGGGAAGGATGGTGGGGTGCACGGCGGCGCCGACGCACGCGCGCGATCGGTCAGGCAACGGTCAGGCGCGCCCGCCCGTCAAAGCGCCGCGATCGCCTGGATCTCGATCTTGTAGTCGGGATTGGCGAGCTTCGCCTCGACGGTCGCGCGCGCCGGCGTCTGCCCGGCCGGCACCCAGGCCTCCCACACCGCGTTCATCGCCGCGAAGTCGGCCATGTGCGGCAGGAAGATCGTCGCCGACAGGATCTTCGTCTTGTCGCTGCCGGCTTCGGCGAGCAGCCGGTCGATCGACGCGAGCACCTGCCGCGCCTGCGTCGCGAGGTCGGCCTTCGAGTCGTCGGCGACCTGGCCGGCGAGGTAGACGGTGTTGCCGTGGACGACCATGTCGGAGAGTCGCTTGCCGACGTGATGGCGCTGGATGGACATGAAGGCCTTTCGTGACGTTGCGGTGCGGGTGCCCCGGGGGGAGAATTGTAGGGCCTCCCGGCGCGACGCGGGCACGCGCACATCGGGAGCGGGCCCGCTAGCACTTTTTCTTCCACCGAACATCCGATGACTCCCAGGCTCGCGCTCGTGCTCGGCGCGCTCCTCGCGCTGGCCGCGGTGGCGCTCGGCGCGTTCGGCGCGCACGCGCTGAAGTCGCGGCTCGCGCCCGACATGGCCTCGGTCTGGCAGACCGCGGTCCAGTACCACGGCTGGCACGCGCTGGCGCTGCTCGCGTGCGGACTGCTGCTGTTGCATCGCCCCGAAGCCGCCGCCGTCGCAATCGCCGCGTGGCTGTTCATCGCGGGAATCGCGCTCTTTTCGGGAAGCCTCTACATGCTCGCGCTCACCGGAACGCGCGCGCTGGGCGCCGTCACGCCGTTGGGCGGCGCGCTCCTGCTCGCCGGTTGGGCGGCGTTCGCGTGGGGGGCTTGGCGGGTTTGAACGGGCGTCGCGTTGCTCGCAGCGTGGGGTGCATTCGTGGGAGGTAAGCGGCTCGAGCGTAACGCCTCGGCGGACGGCCGTGCGGCGGTCGGCGGTCGAAAGACCGCCTCGCGCAACGTCGCGCGGCCAAAGCCGGAACGCATCGCCATCGGCGCGTCGCTGATTTTCCGACCGCCGACGGCCGTCAATCCACTTTCGCGCCCGAGTCCTTCACCACCTTCTGCCACTTCGCGGTCTCGGCCGCGATGTGCCGGACGAAGTCCTCGGGCGTGCCGCCTTTCGCGTTCGCGCCGATCGCGGTGAGCTTCTCTCTCGCCTCGGGGGTGGCGAGCCACTGCGCGATCTCGCCGTTGATCTTCGCGACGATGTCGCGCGGCGTTCCCGCGGGCGCGAGCAGCCCGAACCAGCTCGACGCTTCGAATCCGGGCAGGCCCGCCTCGGAAATCGTCGGCACGTCGGGCAATGCGGGCGCGCGGTCGGCGCTCGTCACCGCCAGCGCCTTGAGCTTGCCCGCCCTGATGTGCGGAAGCGACGGCGGCAGGTTGTCGAACATCATCTGCACCTGGCCACCGAGGAGATCGGACAGCGCGGGCGCGCTGCCCTTGTACGGAACGTGCGTCATCTGCACGCCGGCCATCACCTTGAACAACTCGCCCGACAGGTGGATCGACGTGCCGCTGCCCGACGAGGCGAAGTTGAGCTTGCCGGGATTCGCCTTCGCGTAGGCGATGAGCTCCCGCACCGAGTTCACCGGCACCGAAGGGTGCACGACGAGCACGTTGGGGACCGCGGCGACCAGCACGATCGGCGTGAAATCCTTGACGTGGTCGTACGGCATCTTCGCGTAGAGGCTCGCGTTGATCGCGTGCGTCCCGACCGTGCCCATCTCGAGCGTGTAACCGTCGGCGGGCGCCCTCGCCACGAGCTCGGAGCCGATGTTCCCGCCCGCGCCGGGCCGGTTGTCGACGACGACCTGCGCCTTCCACGCCTCGGTCATCCGCTGCGCGGCTGCGCGCGCCATGATGTCAGTAGCGCCGCCCGGAGGGAACGGCACGACGATGCGGATCGGCTGGTGCGGATACGCCGGTTGCGCAGGGACGCCCGGAGCCGCCAGCGCGGCGAGCGACGCCGCGAAGGCGGCGAAAACGGTGCGACGCTTCATCGTTCTCCTCCACGCGGCGAGAGTCGCCGCTCGTTGTGTCGAAGGCGACGGCGTGGGTCCGCCGTTCGACCTTCGTGAATGTCGCGTCCACCGGGCCGCCCCAGGAATGCGACGCGCCCCGGGGGGAGGCGAACGCGGTTCGGCTCGGGGGATCCCCATCAGTCGACCTGCGCGCCGCTGGCCTTGACGATCTTCGCGTACTTGTCGCGTTCGCGCGCGATGAACGCCGCGAACTGCGCGGACGTCATCGGCGCGGGCTCGGCGCCTTGCGCCAGCATCTTCTCGCGCACGTCGGGCGCGTTCAGCGCGTTGACGATCGCGGTGTTCCAGCGCGCGACGACGTCCGGCGGCGTTCCCGCCGGCGCCATGAGTCCGAACCAGGTCGAGATGTCGAAGCCCGGCATGCCGCCTTCGGCCATCGTCGGGAGTTCCGGCACGAGCTTCGAGCGCTGCGCGGTGGTCACCGCGATCGCGCGCACCGTGCCGCCCTTCACTTGCGCCATCGCATTGGCGAGGTTGTCGAACATGAACTGGGTGTCGCCGGCGAGCAGCGCCTGCAGCGCCGGTGCGCCGCCCTTGTACGGGATGTGCATCACGTCGGCGCCGGACTCGATCTTGAAGAGCTCGCCGGCCAGATGGCCCGCGCTGCCGTTGCTGCCCGAGCCGAAGTTGGTCCTGCCCGGGTTCGCCTTCGCGTAGGCGATCAGGTCCCTGACCGAGGCGATCGGCGTCGACGTCCTGACGATGAGCACATTGGGCGTGATCGCGACGAGCGACAGCGGCGCGAAGTCCTTCACCGCGTCATAGGGCATCGTCCGGTAGAGGCTCGGGTTGACGGCGTGCGTCGATAGCGCGCCCATGACGACCGTGTAACCGTCGGCGGGCGACTTCGCGACCAGGTCGGCGCCGATGTTGCCGCCGGCGCCCGGCTTGTTCTCGACGACGACCTGCTGGCCCCAGGCCTCCGAGAGCTTTTGCGCGAGCAGCCGACCGATGTTGTCGAGCGACCCGCCCGGCGGGAACGGGACGACGAGCTTCACCGGCTTCGTCGGGAAGGCTTGCGCCCAGGCCGACGGTGCGACGGCGGCCGCGAGCGACAGCACCAGTAGTGCACAAATTCGCGCGAAACGCGCAACGAACGGCAGGAACGGCGGGGAACGTCGTGGCATCGGCGGGGTCACAGAAGCGAGCGTGGGGGCACGATTCTAGCAAGGCGACCGTCGCACAAGGGTTTGGCCTGCAGCAGGTTTCGGCACGTTCCGCGGGCTTTTGGGGACCGCGGCGGGGCCCTGGGTCGGGACCGGCCGGCGTTTGCCGGGCGTCCCGCGCCAGTCCATAATGATCGTTTTGCCCGCGCTCGCGGCCATCGAGAATCTGGCTCCCGATTTCATGAACAAAACCGCGGTCGCCGTCCTCGTCGCCGTCTTCGTCGCCCTCGCCGCTGGAGGGGGCTATTGGATGGGACAGCGCGCCCCCGCGTCTTCCAATGCCGCCACCGCCGCGGCCGCCAAGGCCGCGGCGGCCACGACGGCGGCGGCGAACACCGTGACGGTCGAGGCGGTCAAGGTCGTGCGGGCGTCGCTTCCCCAGACGATCACCGCGGTCGGCAGCCTGCGCTCCGACGAGTCGATCACCGTGCGCCCCGAAGTCGCCGGGCGCATCAGTGCGATCCGCTTCCAGGAAGGCCAGCGCACCAGCAAGGGCGACACGCTCATCATGCTCGACCCGGCGATCAACAACGCCGAGGTGCAGCAGGCGCGCGCCAACCTCACGCTCGCGAAATCCAAGTACGACCGATCGGTGGACCTCGCCAAGAGCAACTTCATCTCGGGCCAGGCGAAGGACGAGGCCGAGAACAACCTGAAGGTGGCGCAGGCCGGGGTCACGCTCGCCGAGGCACGCCTCGCGAAGACCGAGATCAAGGCGCCGTTCTCGGGGATCATCGGGCTGCGCTCGGTGTCGGTCGGCGACTACGTGAAGGAGGGCGCCGACATCGTGAACCTCGAGTCGATCGATCCGCTCAAGGTGGATTTCCGCGTGCCGGAGATGTACCTGACGCAGGTAAAGGTCGGCCAGCCGTTGACGATCGCGCTCGACGCGCTCCCCGGCAAGACGTTCGAAGGCCGCGTGTTCGCGGTCAACCCGCTGCTGGACGCGGCGGGTCGCTCGGTCGTGATCCGCGCGCAGGTGCGCAACGCCGACACGTCGCTCCGCCCGGGTATGTTCGCGCGCGTGAAGCTCGTCACGCGCGACGTGCAGGACGCGCTGGTCGTTCCCGAGCAGGCGCTGGTCCCGCTCGGCGAGGATCAGTACGTGTTCAAGGTCGTCGACGGCAAGGCGGTGCGCGCGAAGGTCCAGGTCGGCCAGCGCCGCGACGGCAAGGCCGAGATCGTCGAGGGCATCGGTCCCGACGACACGATCGTCTCGGCCGGGCAGATCAAGCTGCGCGACGGCGTGCCCGTGCGCCTCGCCGGCACGCCGCTCACCGCCGCGTCCGCCGAGACGGCGACGCCTCCGGGAGTCCCTGGCAAGGCGGACGCGGCGTTCACGCCGGCCAAGAACGGCACGCCGGGCATGCCGAAGTCCTGATTCCGCGCGTCCGAGGCCCGGAGGAACGCGATGCAACTGCCCGAGATCTGCATCAAGCGGCCTGTCTTCGCGACGGTGCTGTCGCTGGTCATCCTGCTGATCGGCCTGATCTCGTACACGCGCCTGTCGGTGCGCGAGTACCCGCGCATCGACGAGCCGGTCGTGTCGGTGAACACGACCTACCGCGGCGCGTCCGCCGAGGTCGTCGAGTCGCAGGTGACCAAGGTGCTCGAGGACTCGCTCGCCGGCATCGAGGGCGTCGAGCTGATGACCTCGCAGAGCCGTTCCGAGCAAAGCCGCATCAACGTGCGCTTCACGCTGAAGCGCGACCCGGATTCGGCCGCTGCCGACGTGCGCGACAAGGTCTCGCGCGTGCGCGCCAAGCTCCCCGACACGATCGACGAGCCGGTGATCGCGAAGGTCGAGGCGGATTCGCAGCCGGTCATCTACATCGCGGTGCAGGCGGGCTCGCTGTCGGCGCTCGATGCGTCGGACTACGTGAAGCGTTACGTGCAGCCGCGACTGTCGGTGCTGCCCGGCGCCGCCGACGTGCGGATCTTCGGCGAGCGCCAGGTGTCGATGCGCATCAACCTCGACCGGACGCGGCTCGCCGCCTACAAGCTGACGGTCCAGGACGTCGAGGAAGCGATCCGCCGCCAGAACGCCGAGATCCCGGCCGGCCGCATCGAGTCCCAGGCGCGCGAGTTCACGGTCGTCGCCGAGACCGACGTGCGCACGCCGGAGCAGTTCAACAACATCATCGTCGCCAACGTCGGAAGCTACCCGGTACGCATCCGCGACCTCGGGATGGCCGAGATCGGCGCGGTGGACGAGCGGGTGATCTCGCGCTTCAACGGCAAGCCCTCGCTCAACATCGGCGTGATCAAGCAGGCGGTGTCGAATCCGCTCGAGCTGTCGGTCGCGGTTCGCGCCGAGGTCGAGAAGATGAACGCCGGGATCCCGCCGGGCATGAAGCTGATCATCGCCTACGACACGTCGGTGTTCATCGACCGGTCGATCAAGTCGGTGTTCGAGACGATCGCCGAGGCGGTGCTGCTCGTCGTGCTCGTGATCTTCTTCTTCCTCCGGAGCATCCGCGCGACGGTGATTCCGATCGTGACGATCCCGGTGTCGCTGATCGGCGCGTTCGGGATCATGTACGCGATGGGCTTCACGATCAACACGCTGACGCTGCTCTCGATGGTGCTGGCGATCGGACTGGTCGTCGACGACGCCATCGTGATGCTCGAGAACATCCATCGTCATATCGAGGAGGGGATGCCGCGCCGGGAAGCCGCGATCCAGGGCGCGCGCGAGATGGGCTTCGCGATCGTCGCGATGACGCTGACGCTCGCCTCGGTGTTCGCGCCGCTGGCGTTCGCGACCGGCCGGACCGGACGGCTGTTCATCGAGTTCGCGCTGACGCTGGCCGGGGCGGTGATGGTATCCGGCTTCGTCGCGCTCACGCTTTCGCCGATGATGTGCTCGCTGCTCCTCAAGCACGAGAAGAAGCACTCGTGGCTCTACAACCTGGTCGAGGGATGGATCGTCGGGCTGACGAACCTCTATCGGACCGCGCTCACCTGGGTGCTGCACCACCGCTATGTCGTCGTCGTGTCGTGGGTCGCGGTGCTGGGCCTGGGCGGCGCGCTGTTCATGACGCTCAAGAGCGAGCTCGCGCCGATCGAGGACCGGGGCATCGTGTTCGGCCTGGTCACGGCGCCGCAGGGCTCGACGCCGCAGTACACGGCGGACATGATCCGGCCGATCGAGCAGATGTACGACCGCGTTCCGGAAGCCGCGGCCTATACGGCGATTTCCGGGTTCCCGACGGTCGTCGACGGCAACGCCGTGCTGCGGCTGAAGCCGTGGGAGGAGCGGACCAAGAAGGCCCAGCAGATCGCCGACGAGCTGCGGCCGCAGTTCGCGCAAATCCCCGGCGCGATCGCCTTCCCGGTGAACCCGCCGTCGCTCGGCCAGTCGTTCCGCTCGACGCCGGTCGACTTCGTGCTGATGGCGCAGGTGCCGTACGCCGAGCTGCAGCGGCTGACCGACCGCTTCCTCGACGAGGCGCGCAAGTATCCCGGCGTCCAGAACCTGCAGATCGACCTGAGGCTCAACACGCCCGAGGTCCGGGTGCGCATCAACCGGGACAAGCTGTCCGACGTCGGCGTGAACGTCGACACGGTCGGCCGCACGCTCGAGACGATGTTGGGCGGCCGGCAGGTCACGCGCTTCAAGAAGGACGGGGAGCAGTACGACGTGATCGTGCAGGTCGCGCCGCTCGATCGCACCTCGCCGGCCGACATCAGCGACAGCTACGTGCGCGCGCGCGACGGCGGCATGGTGCAGCTCTCGAACCTCGTGGACGTCCGGGAAGGCGTCGCGCCGCAGTCGCTCAACCATTTCAACCGGCTCCGCGCCGTCAAGGTCACCGGCACGCTCGCGCCTGGCTTCGCGATCGACGAGGCGCTGCGGGCGATGGAGGCCGCGGCGAAGGTCGCGCTCCCGCCCACCGTGCAGACCGACGTCGACGGCCAGTCGCGGGAATTCAAGAAGTCGGGCGGCGAGATCTACTTCACGTTCGTGCTGGCGCTCCTTTTCATCTACCTGGTGCTCTCGGCGCAGTTCGAGAGCTTCAAGGCGCCGTTCGTGATCATGCTGTCCGTTCCGCTCTCGATGACCGGCGCGCTGCTCACCCTGTGGTTCTTCGGCGGCACGCTGAATATCTACAGCCAGGTCGGGCTCGTGACGCTGGTAGGCCTCATCACCAAGCACGGCATCCTGATCGTCGAGTTCAGCAACCAGCTGCGCGACAAGGGCGAGGCTCTCTTCGATGCCGTCATCGATGCTTCGGTGCTGCGATTGCGCCCGATCCTGATGACGACGGGTGCGATGGTGCTGGGCGCCTACCCGCTCGCCACCGCGGTGGGTGCCGGCGCCGAGTCCCGCATCCCGATCGGTCTCGTGATCGTCGGAGGCATGACGTTCGGCACGCTCCTCACGCTGTTCGTCGTGCCGACCGCGTACACGCTGCTCGCCGGCAAGCGCGAGGCCGTGGCACCGGTCGCTCCGGCGGTCGCGCCGCTGCCGAGCCCCGGGCACGCGGATTGACCGTCCGTTCGGGCCGGCGTGCGTTCGCAGCCGCCGTGCCATAGAATCGGCACCATCACAGGGCATCCTGCCCGTTCTTCGCGTCCCCCAGGAGGAGACATGTCCCAACGCAGCAACCGCCTCGTCCGCGCCTTCGCGGCCGTCGCCTTCGCCGGCATCGCGATGCCGGCGCTCGCCCAGACCGAGATCCAGTGGTGGCACTCGATGACCGGCGCGCTCAACGACCGCGTCAACGAGTTCGCCAAGGGCTTCAACGAGAGCCAGAAGGACTACAAGATCGTGCCCGTCTACAAGGGGGCGTATCCCGAATCGATGGCGGCGGCGATCGCGGCGTTCCGTTCGGGCAACGCGCCGCACATCCTGCAGGTGTTCGAGGTCGGCACGGCGACGATGATGGGCGCGAAGGGCGCGATCGTGCCGATCCAGAAGGTGATGGTCGATGCCGGCGAGAAGTTCGACGCGAAGTCGTACATCCCCTCGGTCGCCGGCTACTACACGACGAGCAAGGGGCAGATGCTCTCGTTCCCGTTCAACAGCTCGACGCCCGTGTTCTATTACAACAAGGACGTCTTCGAAAAGGCGGGCGTCGATCCGAACCGCGCACCGGCGACCTGGCCCGAGGTGATGGCCGCCGCCGCCAAGATCAAGACGTCGGGAGCGTCGCAGTGCGCCTACACGACCGGCTGGCCTTCGTGGGTGCACGTCGAGAACTTCAGCGCATGGCACAACGTGCCGATCGCGACGAAGGAGAACGGCATGGCCGGCCTCGACACGGTGTTCCAGATCAACACGCCGCTGCACGTGCGGCACTGGAGCAACCTGCAGGAGTGGGCGAAGAAGGGTTACTTCACCTACGGGGGGCGTACCAACCAGGCCGAGGCGAAGTTCTACTCCGGCGAGTGCGCGATGCTGACGTCGTCGTCGGCCGCGCAGGCGAACATCAACCGGAACGCGAAGTTCAAGTACGGCGTGGCGTTCATGCCCTACTACGCGGACGTCGCGGGCGCGCCGCAGAACTCGATCATCGGCGGCGCGTCGCTGTGGACGATGGCCGGGAAGTCGAAGAACGAATACAAGGGCGTCGCGAAGTTCTTCACCTATCTGTCGCAACCCGCGCGCGTGGCCGAATGGCACCAGAAGACCGGCTACCTGCCGATCACGCCGGCCGCCTTCCAGATGACCAAGAGCAGCGGCTTCTACGAGAAGAACCCCGGGACCGACGTGTCGGTGCGCCAGATGCTGAACAAGCCGCCGACCGCGAACTCGAAGGGCCTGCGCTTCGGGAGCTTCGTGCAGATCCGCGAGATGTTCGAGGAGGAGTTCGAGAATATGCTCGCCGGCAAGCAGGACGCGAAGAAGGCGCTCGACACCGCGGTGGCGCGGGGCAACGAGGCGCTGCGCCGGTTCCAGAGAACGGCCAGGGAGTGATCCGGGGGCGCGCGCGGCCCCGCGCCGCGCGCGCCATCGCGACGAGACCAACCGCGACGCGCGGGTCCGGCCCCGGCCGGGCCCTCGCGCGTTGACCGCCCGTGGAAAAACGCGTCCTCTTCCGGTCGTGGTGGCTGCCGTACCTTCTGGTCGCGCCGCAGCTCGCGATCACGATCGTCTTTTTCTTCCTGCCTGCCGGCCAGGCGGTCTGGCAGTCGCTCCTCAACCAGGATCCGTTCGGCATCAACGTCGAGTTCGTCGGCCTCGACAACTTCGCGATGCTGCTGCACGACGAGCACTATCTCGCTTCGTTCCGCGTGACCGCGGTGTTCTCGCTGCTGGTGGCCGGCTTCGGACTCACCATCGCTCTGGTCCTCGCGGTGTTCGCCGACCGCGTCGTGCGCGGCGCGGGGCTCTACAAGACGCTGCTGATCTGGCCCTACGCGGTCGCCCATGCGGTCGCCGCCGTGCTGTGGCTGTTCCTGTTCAATTCGACGCTGGGCGTCGTCGCTCACTGGATCAAGAACCTCGGCTTCGCCTGGGATCCCCTGCTCGACGCGACCGACGCGATGATCCTGGTCGTCGTAGCGGCCGTCTGGAACCAGATTTCCTACAACTTCCTGTTCTTCCTCGCCGGTCTGCAGTCGATCCCGAAGTCGCTGCTCGAGGCGGCGGCCATCGACGGCGCCGGCCCCGGCCGGCGCTTCCGGACGATCGTCTTCCCGCTGCTTTCGCCGACGACGTTCTTCCTGCTGGTCGTCAACATCGTCTACGCGTTCTTCAACACGTTCGCGATCATCGACGCCGCGACCAGTGGCGGACCGGGCCAGGCCACCGAGATCCTGGTCTACAAGGTGTACAAGGACGGCTTCAAGGCGCTGGACCTCGGCAGCTCGGCCGCGCAGTCGGTGATCCTGATGGCGATCGTGATCGCGCTGACGGTGGTCCAGTTCCGCTACGTCGAGCGCAAGGTGCAGTACTGATGGACGTGCCCGCGACCCCCGAGCGCAAGGCGCGCGCGCCGTTCCCGGCGCCGATGCGCTGGGTCGGGCGGCTCCTGGGGCCGAGCCGGCGCGAAGGCATGGTCGAGAACCGGCCGCTCCTGGACTTCGTGACGCACGCCGTGCTGCTGCTCGGCGTCGCCATCGTCGCGTTCCCGGTCTACGTGACGTTCGTCGCGTCGACCGTCACCGCCGAAGAGGTGCTGGCGGCGCCGATGACGTTGGTGCCCGGGCCGCACCTGATCGAGAACTACAAGCAGGCGCTCCTGCACGGCGCGGGCAACTCGGCCGCGCCCGTGTGGCAGATGATGATGAACAGCATGATCTCGGCGCTGATCATCGCGATCGGCAAGATCGCGATCTCGCTGCTTTCCGCGTTCGCGATCGTCTACTTCCGCTTCCCGCTGCGAAACTTCTTCTTCTGGATGATCTTCGTCACGCTGATGCTCCCGGTCGAGGTGCGCATCCTGCCGACGTACAAGGTGGTGTCCGACCTCAACATGCTGGACAGCTACACGGGCCTGACGCTGCCGCTGATCGCGTCGGCGACGGCGACCTTCCTGTTCCGGCAGTTCTTCCTGACCATACCCGACGAGCTCGCCGAGGCGGCGCGCATCGACGGGGCCGGTCCGCTACGCTTCTTCTGGGACGTCGTGATCCCGATGTCGAAGACGAGCATGGCGGCGCTTTTCGTGATCCAGTTCATCTACGGCTGGAACCAGTACCTGTGGCCGCTGATCGTGACGACGCAGGAGGACTACTACACGGTGGTCATCGGCATCAAGCGGATGATCGCCGGGGGCGGCGAGGCGTCGGTCGAGTGGCACCTCGTGATGGCGACCGCGATCATGGCGATGCTGCCGCCGGCGGTCGTGGTGATCCTGATGCAGCGCTGGTTCGTCAAGGGACTGGTCGACACCGAGAAATAGGAAATGGCCAAGGTCGAACTCCGCAACGTGCGCAAGAGCTACGGTCCGCTCGAGGTCATCCATGGCGTCGACGCGCGCGTGGCGGACGGCGAGTTCATCGTGATCGTGGGCCCGTCCGGCTGCGGCAAGTCGACGTTGCTGCGCATGGTCGCGGGCCTCGAGGCGATCACCGCCGGCGAGATCGCGATCGGCGACCGGGTCGTCAACGACCTCGAGCCCAAGGACCGGGACATCGCGATGGTGTTCCAGAACTACGCGCTCTACCCGCACATGTCGGTGTACGACAACATGGCCTATGGTCTCCGCATCCGCGGGATGGGGAAGCCGGAGATCGAGGAGCGCGTGAAGCGCGCCGCGGAGATCCTGGAGCTCGGCCCGCTGCTCGAGCGCAAGCCGCGCCAGCTCTCCGGCGGCCAGCGCCAGCGCGTGGCGATGGGTCGCGCGATCGTGCGCGAGCCGAAAGTGTTCCTGTTCGACGAGCCGCTGTCGAACCTCGACGCGAAGCTGCGCGTGCAGATGCGCTTCGAGATCCAGAAGCTGCACCGGAAGCTCGGCACGACGAGCCTCTACGTGACGCACGACCAGGTCGAGGCGATGACGCTCGCGCATCGGATGATCGTGATGAACGCGGGACGCGCCGAGCAGGTCGGGACGCCGATGGACGTCTACGAGGACCCGGCGACCCGGTTCGTCGCGGGATTCATCGGCTCGCCGTCGATGAATTTCCTTTCCGGCAAGGGTGCCGGCGCGGGCAAGGTCGCGCTCGAGCACGGCGGCATCGTCCGCTACACGAACGGCCAGGTGGAGACCGGCGCGGAGGTGATCGTCGGCATCCGGCCCGAGCACCTGACGGCCGCGGAACCGGCGGATGCCGCGTTCGCCGGCACGATCGAGATGGTCGAGCAACTCGGCGCCGATACGCTGGTCCATGTCTCGCACGGGGCCGACACCGCGGTCGTCCGCCGTCCGCATGGCGTCGTCGCCGACATCGGCGCCACGATGCATCTCACCGCCGACCCCGCGCGCGTCTACCTGTTCGACGCGGCGAGCGGCAAGCGGATCCGCTGATTCTCCGAGCGATGAGTGCGTTGGCGCCGTGGCCGTATCCGAAGCGCTGCGCGCACCGCGGCGCCGGCAAGCTCGCGCCCGAGAACACGCTCGCCGCGCTGCGACTCGGCCACTCGCACGGCTACCGGATGGCCGAGGTCGACGTCAAGCTCTCGGCCGACGGCGTCGCGTTCCTGCTGCACGACGCGACGCTCGACCGCACGACCGACGGCAGCGGCCGCGCCGACGCGCTGACCTGGCGCGAGATTGCGCGCCTCGACGCGGGCAGCTGGCATTCGGCGGCCTACGCGGGCGAGCCGGTGCCGACGCTGGCCGCGGTCTCGCGCTATTGCCGCGCCAATGGCGTCGCGATGAACATCGAGATCAAGCCGACGCCCGGGCGCGAGCGCGAGACGGGTTCGGCGATCGCGCTCGACGCCGCCGCGCTGTGGAAGGGCAGCGAAGTGCCCCCGCTGCTGTCGTCGTTCTCGGCGACCGCGCTCGAGGCGGCGCTGGAGGCCGCGCCGGCGTTGCCGCGTGCGTGGCTCACCGAAACGCTTCCGGCCGACTGGCGCGAACGCTGCGCGGTGCTGGGCTGCATCGCGGTCGACGCCAAGCACACGCTGCTGAAGGCGGGCGACGTGGCGGCCGCGCATTCGGCGGGTCTGCGCGTCGCCGCGTGGACGGTCAACGACCCGCTGCGCGTGGCCGAGCTCGCGTCCTGGGGCGTCGACACGATCATCACCGACGCGGTGGATGTGATCACGTGAAGGGGTGTTTGGAGGGAAGGCGTGTTTGGCCAGAGGCGGCGCAAGGCCTGCCGGCCGCGCCGCCTGGAAAAATCACGAAGCTGAACGCCTGGCGTAGGGGCTGATGTGAGGCGGCGCAAGGCCTGCCGGCCGCGCCGCCTGGAAAAATCACGAAGCTGAACG
>JBDTNO010000083.1:0-13396 GCA_039933715.1 Betaproteobacteria bacterium | reverse complement strand
GTTCGAGAAGTTCGTGCATGCGAGTCCGCGCGCGCCGTGAGGTTACGCAGAGCTTACCTAGAGCAGCACGCGCTCGATCCCGCCCGCGTTCGCCTTCGCGACGTACTCGCGCATCCAGTCGCCGCCGAGCACGTGCCTGGCGATCTCGACGACGATGTAGTCGGCGTCGGTGCCCGCGTCGCCGCCGAAGCGCGCTAGCGAGCGGGCGAACGATCCGCGATCAGCGCGGCCATCGCAGCGACGGTCGCGCAGGTGAACAGGTCGCGCGGCGTGAGCACCACGCCGAGGTCGCGATGCACGCGCGCGATGATCGCGAACGCCTGCAGCGACGCGCCGCCGAGATCGAAGAAGTCGTCGTCGGCGCCGATCGGCGCCGTCGCGAGCACTTCCTCCCAGAGACCGGCCAGCCGCGTCTCGAGCGCGCCGCGCGGCGCCACGAAGGCGTTGTCGAGCGCCGGACGGGTTGCGGGCGTCACGCGAACTCCGCGAGCGCGCGCCCGAGCACCCGGCCCGCGGCCTCGACATGCGGCGGTCGCAGCATCGAGAACGTATCGCCCGGAAGCTCATGCCGGACGACCCTGCCGATCGCCAGAGCCGACCAGCCTTCGACCAGCGAGGCATCCCATCCCTCGCTGCAAAGCACGTGCGTGCGCGCGCGCACCGGCCTCCCCAGGTAGGCGAGGCTGGCGTCGACATGGAGCTGCGTCAGCGCGCGAAGGCGCGCGCGCACGCCTGCGTCGAGCATCGGAAAATGCTCGAGCGCCCGCGCAGCGATCGCTTCGGTCCCGCGGCGCGCCGCTCCTCCGGACGACCACAGCCCCGCCACTTTGCGCGGGCGCTCGTCCGACCCGACGTCGCCGAGGCGCCAGGGCGGGTAGGAGTCGAGCACCGCGAGCTTCTCGACGCGCTCGCCCCGCGCCTCCATCTGGAGCGCGATCTCGAGCGCCACGACGCCGCCGAGGCAATGCCCGCCGAGGAGCCTGGGTCCGCGCGGCGAGAATGCCAGCAACTCGTCGACGCACGCTTCCGCGATCGCCTCCACGGTCCGGTGCGGTGGCCGGTCGTCTTCGAGGCCCGCGTACGCGAACGCATGCACCGGGCGCCGGGGTGCGATCGAGCGCGCGAGGCGCACGAGCGACAGCGGGGTCGATCCGATCGACGGCACGAGGAAGAGCGGCGCGCCCACGCCGGATGCGCTCAACGTGCAAAGAAGCGTCGAACCGTCGCGATCGGGGGCGTCCATCACCGGCCGCGAGGAGCGGGCGGCGCGCACCCGCGGATCGACGACGGCCGTGCGCCGGTCATGCCGCGACCGCGGCCGGCACCGGCGCGCTCCGCTTCGCGATCAGCACGGCCAGCGCGGCGATCGTCGGATCGGAGAGGAACTCGGTGTTCTTGATGCGCAGCTCGAACTCGCGGTGGATCGCGTGCTGGATCTGGATCGCTTCGATCGAGTCGCCGCCGAGATCGAAGAAATGATCGTCGATGCCGATCGGCGCGATGCCGAGCGTCTTCTCCCATAGCACCGTCAGCGTCTTCTCGGTCGCCGATTGCGGCGCGCGGTACTCGGTCGAAAGGCCCTCGCGCCCACGTCCCTCGCTCCCGACGCCGCGCGGCTTCGTGTGGGAAGCGCCGATGCCCTCGATCGCCGAGCCCATGGCGAGCACGTAAGCAGGCACGGCGCTCCACGAGAGGATGCGGCGGAACACGTCGAGGCCCCATGCCACCGGCACACCGGTCCCGTACATGTCCTCGAAGCCGCGCGCGATCGCGCCGCGCGCGCTCGTGTCCGCTCGCACCTGGAAGACGATCTTGCCGATGTGCTGCGCGCGCGCCATGCGACGGAAGCCCTCGTCGACGCGCTCGAACGCGACGACGCTCGTGGGGATCGGCTCGAGCTTGCCTCGCGCGAACCGGTCCATCAACGCGTCGAACATCGGCGGGAGGAACGACTCGCGCGTCTCGACGAAGCTGCCGAGGTCGAACGCGGAAAAAGACAGGTTCCGGAGGAACGGCGCGAGGCCGAGCGGCATGTCGGCGAGAAGGTCGCGCTTGCCGATCTCGACGAAGCGTCCCTGGGGCCGCAGGAGACTCAAGCTCGCCGGGATGAATTCGCCGGCCAACGAGTTCAGCACGACGTCGACGCCTTCGCCTTCCGTGGCCGCGCGAATTCCTTCGACGAACGCCAGCGAGCGCGAGTCGAACACGTGTCGTACGCCGAGCGAGGCCAGGTAAGCGCGCTTGTCCGGGTGTCCGGCGGTCGCGAAGATCTCGGCGCCGAGGCCACGCGCGATCTGCACGGCCGCGAGGCCGACGCCGCCGGCGGCCGCGTGGATCAGCACGCGCTCGCCGCGGGCGACGCGCGCCAGCTTTTCGAGCGCGTAGTGCGCGGTCAGGAAGACGATCGGGAGTCCCGCGGCCCGTTCGAAGTCGAGATTCTCCGGCATGATCGCGACCCCGTGCGCCGGGACCGTCACGTGCGTGCCGAGCGAGCCGCGCGCGAGCGCCACGACGCGATCGCCCGGCGAAAGGTGTCGGACTCCCGGCCCCACCGCGCGGATAACGCCGCTGCACTCGCCGCCCGGCGTGTAGTTCTCGCCGGACGGCGCGCCCATCTGCCCGAGCGCCGTCAGCACGTCCCGGAAATTGAGGCCGGTCGCATGCACGTCGATCAGCACCTCGCCGGGTCCCGGCTGGCGCGGAACGAACGGCTCGAGTCGGATCGACTCGAGCGCGCCGGCCTCGACCACGACGGCACGGCGCGGCTCCCCGTCGGCGGGTTCGTTCGCCCCGCGCTCGTCGGCGCGGTCGCGGCCATCGAGCAACATGTTCGACCCTGCCAGCGCCCACTTAACGAATCCGTCGACCTCGACGAGCGTGCGCCCCGTGGCGTCGTGGATCGTGATGTCCGAAGCGACCGACGCGCCGACCGGGCGATGCTCGGTGACCGCGATGAGCTCGTCGACGAGCGGCGCGAAGACCCGGATGCTGTCGAACGTGTGCGGCACCGACTCGCCGCGTATCGCGCGGCTGGCGCCCATGCGGCCGCCGTCGAGGAGCGACGGGTGGAGGTCGAACACCTCGAAGTCGTCGCGGTAGCCGGGCGGAAATACGATGCGATCCCAGGTGCGGCCGTCGTGCTCGAGCTCGAATCGCCGCCACGCCCACCGGCCCACGCCGGTCAGGAGCTTGCCGCCGAACGGCGGCGATCGCCTGGCCTTCTCCCATGCCCGCGTCGGCGGAAGCCGATGCGACGCGCGCGGAGCCGCGATCGTCCGGCCGACAAAGCCGGTGACGTGCTCCCGCCACGGATCGTCGGACCCGAGCGGGCGCGAATGCAGCGCGAACGACTCGTCGTCGCGCACATGCGCGAAGCGGAGCTCGATCTCGGTGCCGCCTTCGTCCATGAACAGCGGCCGCACGAACGCGACGGCGGAAAGCTCGGTCGCACCCTCGCCGGTCGCGTGATCGGCGAACGCCGTGACGACGAGCTGGATCGTGCTGGTTCCCGACAGGACCGGGCGGCCCTCGAGATGATGATCGTCGACGAGCCACAGCCCAGGGCGCAGGATCCCGCGGTAGATGGGCGAGCCTTGGTCGTCGCGGACCCGGGAGCGCAGGACCGGGTGGTCGAGATGCGCGAACGCGTCGTCGCGCACCGCCACGCCGCTCGCGCGGCCCCATTCGACCACCTCGTCGAGCGATTGCCGCACGTGCGTCGCCGCGATGCCGGCTTCCTGCCACGGTCCCCAGCCGGTCGAAATCGCGAGTCCCGGATGGCTGGCAGCGCGGTTCTGCGCGATGACGTCGAGCACCGCGTTGGCGGCCGCATAGTCGACCTGACCGGGCGCCGGGAAACACGACGACTGCGACGAGAGCTGGATGTAGAGGTCGAGAGGCGCGTCCGCAAGCAGATCCTCGAGGTGGAACGCGCCATGCACCTTGGGCAGGAACACCTTGGCGGCGCCCGGGCGCGTCTTCTCGATCACCGGCGCTGCATTGAGGACGCCCGCGCCATGGATCACCCCGTGCAGGCCCCCGAAGCGCTCCCGGGTCGCCGCGATCGCGCGCGCCAGCTCGGCGCGGACGGAAACGTCCGCAGTCACGACGACCACCTCGGCGCCCCGCGCGCGAAGGTCGAGGATCGCGGAAAGCGTGTGGCCCAGGCGATCGTCGCGCTTCGCCCGCTCGACCCACGTATTCTCGGGCGGCAGTTCGAAGCGGGAGGTCAGCGCGATTCGCGCGCGGCACAGGTCGAACAGGGCGCGCGCGAACAGGAGGCCGAGCGCGCCGGTTCCGCCGGTGATGAAGACGACGCCGCCTTCGCGCAGGCGCGGCGCCGATTCCGGAAGGTCGGGCAGCGCGTAGAAGCGCTCGAGCCAGCGGGCGCCCGGGCGCAGGCAAGCCGTCGACACGACCTCGGTTTCGTCGGCCTCGCGGATCAGCGCGTCGGGCAGCCACGCCGCCGCGTCGGCGTCGTCCTGGAGCGGAATGTCGACGACGCGCATGCGCAGTCCCGGGAGCTCGCGCGAGATCGCGCGGCTCGCGCCGAGGACCGCCGCCTTCTCGGCGTAGCGCGCACCCGCCTCGCCTTCCAGCCGCACGAGACCGTCGGCGACCACCAGGACGTCGAGGCCGTCGGCGATGCCCTGGTCGAACGCGGCCTGCGTCAGCGCCACGAGCGAGTGGAAGCCACACGTCGTGGCGGCGTCGAACGCCTCCGCGCTGTTGTGAAGGCCGCCGCTCCCTGTCACCGAGCCCAGGTGGAGTACGCGCAGGCGCTTGCCGGTGCCCGCGGCGACGCATGCCTGCAACGCAGCGTTGAGGTCGTCGCGCGAATCGGGGCGCACCTGGAAGCGATTCGGGTCGATGCAAAGGAATCGCTCGCCGGGCACCAGCATCGTGACGTGCGCGCCGGTCGCCTCGAGTCGTGCGCGCACGGCGCGTGCGAGGCCCTGATCCGCGCCGAGCACCAGCCAGGGTCGCGATGCGTCGGGAGCGCCCGCCGGTTCGAGCGGTGCCAGCGCGAATCCGCATTCGTATAGCGTCTGTCGCGGGTCGGGCTCGCGCGGCTCGGCGTGGTGCCAGTGACGCGAGCGCTCGAACGGATAGGTGGGAAGCGTGACGAGCGCGGGCAGGGTCTGCGTGCCGGCGCCGGTTCGGTCGATGTCGACTCCGGCACACCAGATTCCGCCCAACGCCGCACGCGCCGCGGCCGGCTCGTCCCCCTCGGCGGCCTTCGCGAGGACCGGGAACACGCGTGCGGCGGGATCCTGCCGCCGCACGAGCTCGACGAGCGCCGATCCGGGCCCGAGCTCGACGAACACCGGATGCGGCAGCGACAGGGCGTGCTGGACGCCGGCGGCGAAGCGGACCGGGTGGCGGATGTGATCGGCCCAGTACGCGGGTGACTTCGCCTGTGCGGCCGTCAATGGCACGCCGGTCGCGTTCGAGATCACCGGGATCGACGGCGCCGAGAGCGCGATGTCCGCGAGCACCCGCGAGAACGCCGGAAGCGCGGGCTCCATCATCCGCGAGTGGAACGCGTGCGAGGTTTCGATGCGCTGCGTCGCGATGCCCTCGCGCTCGACCGCGGCGCAGAACGCCTTCACCGCGTCTGCCGGTCCGGAGACGACCGAGATCGACGGCGCGTTGATCGCCGCGATTTCGAGCGGCGCGGGGAGCTTTCGCGCGAGCACCGCCTCGGGCAGGAACACGGCGGCCATCGCGCCCCGCTCGCATTGCTGCATCAGCCGCGCTCTCGCGGCGACCAGCTTCAACCCGTCGGCGAGCGAGAACACGTCCGCGAGGCACGCGGCCACGAGCTCGCCGAGCGAATGGCCGATCATCGCCGCCGGCGCGACGCCCCAGGACCGGAAGAGGCGCGCGGCCGCGTAGCCGACGACGAACAGCGCCGGTTGCGCGTTCGCGGTGTTGCGTAGCACTTGCGCTTCGGAGGCCGGGCCATCGACATAGCCGAGGAGCGCACGAAGATCCAGCCCGATCGCGGGCGCGAGCGCTTCCGCGCACTCGTCGACCACGTCGCGGTAGACCGGCTCGTGCACGTACAGTCCACGCCCCGCGCCGCGCCGCTGCGATCCCTGACCCGGGAAGACAAACACGCACGACGCGCGTTCGGCCGGCGCGTTGCCGCGCGCGATCGGCGCGCGGAACGTGCGCGCCGCGGACGCGATCCGGTCCCCCTCGGCGACGAACAGCGCGCGATGCGGGAACGCCTGTCGGCCGGCCTCCAGCGTGCGCGCGACGTCGGCGGCGGCGAGCGCAGGGTTCGCGTCGAGGTGCGCGACGAGATCGCCGATGCGCCGCGCGAGCGCGCCTTCGCTGCGCGCCGAGACCGGAAGGAAATGCGTGCGCCGCGCGGACGGGCGCTCCGACGGGCGCACGGCCGCCGCCGCGCGATGCTCCTCCAGCACGACGTGCACGTTGGAGCCGCCGAAGCCGAACGACGACACCGCGGCGCGACGCGGCGTGTCGCCCTCTCTCCACGGCCGTGCGTCGGCATGGAAGACGAACGGGCTACGCGCGAGGTCGATGCGTGGGTTGGGCTGGCGGAAATTCGCGAGCGGCGGCAGCGTGCGATGCGAAAGCGCGAGGCACGCCTTGATGAAGCTGGCGATCCCGGCGCCGCAACGCAGGTGCCCGACGTTGCCCTTGACCGACCCGAGCGAGCAGAACCCGGTGCGGTCGGTGTGGCGCCGGTAGACGGCGGTGAGCGCCGCGAACTCGACCGGGTCGCCGAGCCGCGTTCCGGTGCCGTGCGCCTCGACGTAGCCGATCGTCGCGGGCGAGACGCGCGCGTCGCGCAGCGCGCCTTCGATCGCGATGATCTGGCCCGACGCGCTCGGCGCGATGAAGCTCTCCTTGCCGGGCGGATTGCCGTCGTTGCTCGACGCCGAGCCGAGGATCACCGCGTGGATCGGGTTGCCGGCCGCGATCGCGTCGGCGAGCGGTCGCAAGGCGACCACGCCGACGCCGCTGCCGAAAACCGTCCCGTCCGCTTCCGCATCGAACGGCCGCAGACGCCCGGATGGCGAGAGCATGCCTTCGACTCCGGCCACATAGCCGAGCTTCTGCTCGAGCAGGATCGTCGAACCCCCCGCGAGCGCGACCTCGCATTCGCGCCGGCGCAGGCTCTGCACGGCGAGGTCGATCGCGAGCAGCGAGGTCGCACACGCGGCCATCACGCCGAAGCTCGGCCCCTTGAGGTCGAGCCGGTGCGAAACGCGCGTCGTGAGGAAGTCGAGCGCGTTGCCGATGCGCATCGCGATCGCGAGCCCGGGATCGTCGGACGCGTCGCCGCTTCCGGAGAGCACCCGCTCCCGGTAGTCGCCCTCGTCGCCGCCGAACACCCCGGTCACCGGCGCCTTCGGGCCGGGTACCACGCCGGCGCCTTCGAGCGCCTCCCACGCGCATTCGAGGAACAGGCGATGCGACGGGTCGGTGAGCTCGGCCTCGCGCGGCGAGAGGCCGAAGAAATCGGCGTCGAAGCGCTCGACGTCGTCGAGGATCGCCAGCGCGCGCACGAAGTCCGGATCGGCGAGCCGGGCCTGGCTCGTACCGGCGCGCCGGAGCTCGGCAGCGCTCGGTCGCACGATGCAATCGCGGCCCTCGACGAGGTTGCGCCAGAAGCGCGCCAGCGTGACGGCGCCGGGGACGCGCAGGCTCATGCCGATCACGGCAATCGGCGTCGAGGGATTGACGTCGTCGTGTGTCCCGCTCATTCGCTGCATCCGCGTCAGGAGGGGAAGGCCCCGTGCGGCCTTGCGCCAGCCCGCCCGGCGGGCGCCCCGTTCATTCGAGAGCGCAGTTTACTGGAGCGGCGCCGGAGAACCGGCGAGGCGGCGCGAACGGTCCGCCGCCGCGAGGCGCGAGATCAGGGGCGCGACGGCCTTCGTCCTGCGCGCGACGGTCAGGCGACGGTGACCGCGCGCAGAATCGCGTCGTGGATCGTGCGCGCGAGGTCGGCGAGATGGCGCGTGATCATCGTCACGTGGTCCCCGGGCACGACGTGCCCTTCCCAGCTTCGCGCGAAGCGCGCCCAGCCGGCGTCCGCCGCGGAATCGCGCCACTCCTGCGCCTGCACGACGACGACGTGGGCATCACAGCGCCCACCCGCGTAGGCGTCGATCGCGCGCGTGAACGCGAGCTCGATCTCGGAGAGCCGGTCGTGCGGCGCGAGCACCCTCGGCTCGCCGGCCGCGTTGAACTTGATGTAGGCGCCTCCGGTCGCGGACGCACGACCGCCGGGAGACGGGGCGCGCGACTCGATGAGGACGACGGCCGGCACCGCCGCGCCGTCGGCGATCAGCTGGCGCGCCATCTCGAACGCGACGAGCGCGCCGTTGCAATGGCCGCCGACGACGTACGGCCCGTCGGGGCGGATCGCGCGCAGAGCGCGAACACGGTCCGCCGCCATCGCCTCGATCGTCGCGGGGACCGCCTCGCCGGCGAGCCCGTGCGGATGCACGATCAGCGTGGGCTGGTCGGGCCCGAGGGCGCGCGCGAGCGCGCGGCTGTAGTAGCCGCCGGCCTGAAAGTCGCCATGCAGGAACACGAACGGCGCCCGCCTTCCGTGCTGGTGAACCGCGACGATCGGGTGGTCCCCCTCCGGCGAGCCTTCACGCAGCGTGCGCGCGACGCCGTCGATCGTGTCGTCGACGAACAGCGTCGTGAGCGGCAGCGCAAAGCCGGTTTCCCGCTCGATCGCGTCGACGAGCCGCGCGGCGAGGAGCGAATGACCGCCGATCTCGAAAAAATGGTCGTGCACGCCGATGCCCCGGATGCCGAGCAATTCCTCCCAGATGCGGACGAGCACGCCCTCGAACATGTCGCGCGGCGGCGCAGCGGGGCCGGTGCCCGCGGTTTCGCCAGGATCGGGCAGCGCCCTCGCGTCGACTTTGCCGTTCGCGTTGAGAGGCAGCGCGGGCACCCACACGATCGCGCCCGGCAACATCACTTCGGGCAGCGTGCGGCGAAGGTCGCGGCGCAGCGTCGTGGGCGGCGGCGCCGTCGCATCGGCCGGCACGAGCCACGCGACGATGCGGCGCGTGTCGCTGGTCGCGCCGCGCAGTTCGACGACCGCCTCGCGCACGGTGGGAAGCCGCACGAGCGCGCCCTGGATCTCGTCGAGCTCGATGCGCTGCCCGCGCAGCTTCACCTGCCGATCGGTGCGGCCGAGGAATTCGATCGCACCGTCGCCGCGCGTGCGCGCCCGATCGCCGGTGCGGAAGAGACGCGCCGTTGGATCGGCGGAGAACGGATCGGGCACGAAGCGCTCGTCGGTCAGGACCTGGTCGCCGAGGTAGCCGCGCGCGAGCCCCGCGCCGCCGATGTGGATTTCGCCCGGCATGCCCGGGGGCGCGAGCACGCCCGCGGCATCCAACACGTACGCCTCGGCGCCGGCGATCGGGCGTCCGATCGGGATCGTCGCGCGTTCCGCGTCGGCGGCCGTCACGTCGTGCCAGGTCGCGAACGTCGTGGTCTCCGTGGGCCCGTAGACGTGCACGAGGCGCGCGGGAGCGCCCGCGCGGAGCACCTCGCGCACCCGGCGCGGCTCGACCGCCTCGCCGCCGAACAACACCTGCCGGCACCCGTGGAACGCGGCGGGAGCCTCGCGCGCGATCGCGTTGAAGAGCGCGGTCGTCACGAAAATCGTCGTGACGCGTTTGGCGACGAGCGTCGCCGCGAGGAGGCGCGGCTCGAGCACGTCCGCCTTCGCGATCGGGACGAGGCGCGCGCCGTTGGCGAGCGCGCCGTGGATTTCAAAGCTCGCCGCGTCGAACGCGGGGTTCGCGAGCATCGCGATCGCGTCGCCGTGCCCCAGCGTCACGTAGTCGGCGTCGACGACGAGGTTGACGAGCGCGGCGTGCGGCACCGGCACGGCCTTGGGTCGGCCGGTCGAGCCCGACGTGTGCATCACGCAGGCGATGTCGCCGGCGTCTGCGTCGGCTTCCAGCGGCGCGTCGTCGCGCGACGCGATGCGCGCGGCATCGCGGTCGACGCAAAGCGTCGCGCGCTCGCGGCCGGGGAAGCGCGCCAGCCATCGCTCCTCGGTGACGACGAGATCGATCGACGCGTCATCGAGGATCGCGGCGAGCCGCTCGACCGGGTGCTCGGGGTCGAGCGGCACGTACGCCGCGCCCGCCTTCAGCACGGCGAGCATCGCGACGACGAGATCGGCGCCGCGATCGAGGGCGATGCCGATGCGCCGCGATGGCGGCAATCCCGTTCCACGCAGCGCGCGCGCCAGGCGATTCGCGCGCGCGTCGAGCTCCCGATAGCTCACGCTGCCGCGACCGCCGTCGATCGCGATCGCGTCCGGACGCGCCGCCGCCCGGCGCTCGAACCAGCGCTCGATGCGCACCGATTCCGGTCGCGCGGATCGCGTGGCGCGTCCTTGCGCCACGCGGCGCGCACGCGCATCCGGCGCCTCGAGCGCGAGGCCCTGGATGCGTTGCCGCGGATCGGACGCGATCGAAGCGAGCAACGCGGTGAACGATGCGACCATCGCCTCGACGCTCTCGCGGTCGAACAGCGCGGTCGCGTAGTCGACGGTGCCGTGCATTCCGGTCGCATCCTCGGTGAGCGTGAACCCGAGGTCGAACTTGGCGCCGACGCCGGCGAGGCCTTCGAGGGGCTCGATGCGAAGGCCCGGCAGCTCCCAACCGCTCGAAGGCGCCTGGTGAAGCGCGAACGACACCTGGAACAGCGGATTGCGCGACGGGTCGCGCGACGGCGCGAGCTCCATCACGATGCGCTCGAACGGAAGCGCCTGGTGCTCGTAGCTCTCGAGCGCGAAATCCCGCACGCGGTCGAGGAGCGCGACGAACGGCGGGTCCCCGGAGAGGTCGGCGCGCATCACGACCATGTTCACGAAAAAGCCGATCAGCGACGCGAGCTCCGGCCTGGTTCGCCCGGCCACCGGCACTCCGACCGCGATGTCGGCCTGGCCCGTGTAGCGGTGCAGCAGCACGTCGAGCGCCGCCAGCAGCGTCATGAACAACGTCGCGCGACGCCGCCGCGACAGCGCCTTCAGCGCACGCAGGACGCCGGCAGCGACGACGAACGCGACGCGCTCGCCGCGATGATCGGCGACCGGCGGGCGCGGGCGATCGGTGACGAGCTCGAGCGTCGGCAGGTTCGCCAGCGCGCGCTTCCAGTGCTCGCGCGAATCGTCGAGCGCATGTGCGGCGATGGACTCGCGCTGGTGGATCGCGTAGTCGGCGTACTGGATCGGCAGCGCGGGCAACGGCGAGGGACGATCCGCCGCGAACGCCTCGTACAGGAGCGCGATCTCGCGTGCAAGCACGACCGACGACCATCCGTCGGTGACGATGTGGTGCGCGGCCAACAACAGCCAATGCTCGCGGTCGTGAAGGCGCAGCAACCGTGCGCGAATCAGCGGTCCGCGCGCGAGGTCGAACGGCAGGGCGGCGTCCGCGCGCGCGCGCCTGCGCGCCTCCGCTTCGCGCTCGGCCTCCGGAACGCGGGCGAGATCCTCGACCTCCAGCGGCACCGCGATGGAAGGCGCGATCCGCTGAACCGGCTCGCCGTCGCGCACGCCGAAGCGTGTGCGCAGCGCCTCGTGCCGCGCGACGACCGCGTCGATCGCGCGCCGCAGGACTGCGACGTCGAGCGTGCCCGCGAAGCGCAGCGCCTGCTGCTCGTTGTAGTGCGACTCGGCCGGGAACATGCGGTCGAGCAGCCACAATCGCGCCTGCGCGAACGACGCCGGGGCCACGCGTTCGGCTGGCGCATTCATCGGGAGCTCGCGCCCGCGGGCCCGCACGTCTTCGGCGCGGACTTTCGCGGCATGCCTTCGTTTCGCATCACGTCGCGAATCGTCGCACACCCTCGGCGATGACGACGTAGCGCGCAAACTTGCCGAGCGCGATCGCCGCGGCGGCGACGCGCCAGTCGTGGCGCAGCCATCCGGACGCCACGCAAAGCGCGTCGCCGACGACCGGGACCCACGACAGCAACAGCGTGGCGACGCCGTAGCGCCGCGCGAATGCGACGGCGCGAGGCCCGAGCTTCCGTCCACCCTCCGCCGGAATCAGCCGCCCGAGCGCCCACGAGGTCATGCCTCCCGAAGTGTTGCCGGCGGTGGCGACGCCGATCGCGGGCCACGTCAGCGACGGCGTCGCGGCGACGATCGCGCCCAGCACGATCTCGGAATTGCCGGGCAGCAGCGTCGCCGACAGGAAGCTCGACAGCGCGAGCCCGGCCAGCGCAGTCCACGTCTCGGTCATCGTCGCCTCGCCGACCGGGCCGGGGCAACGTGCAGGGTCGATCGCATCGCGCGCAAGCCTAGCATCGACCGGACGCACGCTTGCGCGGCGCCGCGAGTCGGGTCACGATGCTCGCGTTCCCGTCGGAGGATGCCAATGAACGCCCGGAACCCGCGTCGCCCGTTCCGTTTGCCTGTGGTCGTCACCATGGCGATCGCTCTCCACGCCAGCGTCGCGCTTGCCGCGACCCCGGGCGCGACGCCGGGCTCGAAGGCATGGAACGACGACCTTGCGGCCTGGCGGAACCGCGCCGACAGGTCGCTGCGCCGCGACAACGGCTGGCTCACGCTCGTCGGCCGCCACGTGCTGCGCTACGGCGACAACCGCGTCGGCGCCGCACCGGACAACGACGTCGTGCTCGACGCCGCGATCGCGCCGCCGCACCTTGGCACCGTGCGCGTCGGCGAGCGCCGTGTGCGCCTCGACCTCGCGCCCGGCGTCACAATGCATCGCGCGAAGGACGCCGCGCATCCTTTCGTTTCGACGGCGCTCGCGACCGATCCCGGCACCGACACGTGGGTGTCGCGCGGGCGGCTTTCACTGCAGGTGATCCGGCGCGACGACGGCCAGGCGGTTCTGCGCGTCGCCGACAATGCCTCGGACCATCGCGCCGCGTTCGCCGGCCGCATCTGGTTCGACCCGCGCGCATCGCTGGCGCTGCCCGCGACGTTCACGCCCTATCCGAAGGGCACGAAGATCACGATCGCCAACGTGCTGAACGAAATCTCGCAGGAGGACGCGGCCGGGAACGTCGCGTTCGTGCTCGACGGCCAGCGCCACTCCTTCGACGCCGTCGACGACGACGGCAACCTGTTCATCATCTTCCGCGACGCGAGCAGTGCGGATGCGACCTACCCGCCCGGACGCTTCCTCATCGTCGAGAAGCCGAAGAACGGCCAGTGGACGGTCGACTTCAATCGCGCCTACAACCCGCCCTGCGCGTTCTCCGCCTACACGAGCTGCCCGCTTCCGCCGAAGCAGAACGTGCTGGCGCCGCGCATCGACGCGGGCGAGAAGTTCCGCTCGCGCTAGGAAGCTCTGCGTAACCCGCGGATGCGCGACGCGTCGGGCGGGTGGGATGGCGA
>JBDTNO010000082.1:0-13425 GCA_039933715.1 Betaproteobacteria bacterium | reverse complement strand
CGCGTCCGCGGGCCATCGTAGAACGCCCTGCGGCGCGCCACCGAGCAGGATCGTGCCGTCGACGGCGATCGTCCAGTCCGGTCCGGTCGCGGGAACCTCGGCGAGCCCGAAGCGCTCGACCTCCGACCAGCATCCGCGCGCGACCACGCGCGCGAGCGCCGCGTCGGTGCCGTTGACGACGACCCGGCCGATGCGCGGCACCGTGCGCACGAGGTGGTGGAACTGCGTCTCGATCGCCGCGAGGTCGGGGAAGATGTCGGCGTGGTCGTACTCGAGATTGTTGAGGATCGCCGTCGTCGGCCGGTAGTGGACGAACTTCGACCGCTTGTCGAAGAACGCGGTGTCGTACTCGTCGGCCTCGACGACGAAGAACGCGCTTTCCGAACGTCGCGCCGAGACGCCGAAGTTGGCCGGCACGCCGCCGATGAGGAACCCCGGCGCGAGCCCCGCGTGATCGAGGATCCACGCCAGCATCGACGCCGTCGTCGTCTTGCCGTGCGTTCCGGCGACCGCGAGCACGAAGCGATCGGCCAGCACATGGTCGCGCAGCCATTCGGGACCGGAGACGTAGCGCAGGCGCCGGTCGAGGATCGCCTCGACCAGCGGGTTGCCTCGCGACACGACGTTGCCGATCACAAACACGTCGGCGTCGCGCGCCACGCCGTCGAGCTGCGCGGCGTCGTAGCCGTCGGTCAGCGCGATGCCGAGGCTCGCGAGCTGCGTCGACATCGGCGGATAGACGTTGGCGTCGCAGCCGCTGACCGCGTGGCCTTCGGCGTGCGCGATCGCGGCGAGGCCGCCCATGAACGTGCCGCAGATGCCGAGGACGTGGATGCGCATCGCGTCAGGCGCCCGCGGCGACGGCGGGCATCGCGTAGCGTTTCCAGCCGGCGAGGAACCACAGGTAGGCGGCCGCCGTCACCGCGAGCACGATAGCGAATGCGACTCGGAGGCCACCCGCGGCGGACAGGCCGGCCGCCGCGCGCGCCGCGTCGGCGATCACGCCGATACCCCATTGCGCGACGAAGCTGCCGCTGAACATCGTCAGGTTGACCGCCGTGTTGGCGCGGCCGGCCAGCGACGACGGGAATCCTTCGTTCAGCAGCGTGAACGCGAGGATGTTCGCGGACGCGCCGAAGCCGTACGCGCACCACCAGAACGCCTCGCCGGGCACGCGCATCACGATCGCCGCGATCGCGACGAGGTTGACCGTCCATCCGGTCAAGTACATGTGCCGGGTGCGAAAGCCGCGTTTCGCGAGCGGCGCCGCGAGGAGGCCGAGCCCCGCGTAACCGGCGAGCGAGAAGACGCCCATCGCGAGCAGCACGCCCGCCGCTTCCGCGCGCGTGCGTCCCTCGACCTCCATCATCCACGGGACCGACCACAGCCCCTGGATCGCCATGAACGAGCCCATGCCGAGCGCGCCGACCGGCACGATCCACCAGAAGCGCCGTTCGGAGAACACGTGGCGCACGCCCGCCCACTGCGCCGCCAGCGATGGCGGCTCGGCGACACGCGCGAGGTCGGGTACGCGCCACGCGATCGCGGCGGCGACGACGAGCGTCGCGGCGCCGAACACGAAGAACAGCGTGCGCCAGTCGACGTGGCGCAGCGCGACTTCGATCGGCAGCGTCGCGGCGAGCGCGCCCGCGCCGCCGGCGACCATCACCCAACCCGAGAGCGACGCCTGGCGCTCGGGCGGGTACCAGACGGCGAACGCCTTGAGCGGCGCCATCAGGCACACCGAGACGCCGGCGCCGATCAGAGCGCGCGCGATGGTCAGTCCCGCGAGCGATTCGGCGGTTGCGAACGCGAACGCGCCGATCGCGGCGACGACGAGCAGAAGCGGCTCGACGCGGCGCGGGCCGTAGCGGTCGAGCAGCATGCCCGCGGCGAGCTGCGTCGACGCGAACGCGACGAAATAGGTGCTGGTAAGCAGGCCGAGCGCGCCGGAATTCAGTCCCAGGTCGCGCGTGAGCTCGGGCGAGATCACCGCGTTGACGGTGCGGAACAGGTACGACATCAGGTACCCGGCGGCGAATGCCGGGTAGATGCGCGCGAACGGGACGATCATCGCGGAGCCTGGATCGCCGGGCGCGCCGATCGTGGATACCGAACGGTCAAGAGCTTCGAAAAACGAAATAGACGGCGCCCATCAGGCAAAGGCCCGCCCACAGGTAGTCGAGCTTGACCGGCTCGCCCATGGTGAGGACCGCGAACGGGACGAACACCGACAGCGTGATGACCTCCTGCATGATCTTGAGCTGCGCGAGCGTGAGCGTCGTGTATCCGATGCGGTTCGCCGGCACCTGCAGCAGGTACTCGAATAGCGCGATGCCCCACGAAACCATCGCCGCGATCCACCACGGCTTGCCGCCGAGGTGCTTCAGGTGGCCGTACCACGCAAACGTCATGAAGAGGTTCGAGCACGTGAGCAGCACGGCGCATACGAGCGCCGGGTGTTGCGCGGCGAAGGCGGGCATGGGCGGCGAGCCGTGATGTTCGAGCCGGCATTGTCGCCTATCCGGTCGACGGCCCGACGAGCGGCAGCGTGAACGTGACGACGACTCCGCGGCCGTCGTCCCGGTCGTCGATGCGGACCGAGCCGCGATGGCGCGTGGCGACGATGCGCACGATCGCAAGGCCGAGGCCGAAGTGCGGCGTGCGCGCGTCCGGCGCCCGCACCGAGACCAGCGGCTCGAACAGCCGGTCGCCGCCACCTTCGGGTAGCCGCGGGCCTTCGTTCGCGACCGTCAGCTGCGCGTGTTCGCCCGTGCGAACGAGCGCGATCTCGATCGCGCCCCCGGTCGCGAAGTCCGCGGCGTTCTCGACGAGCTTGTCGAGCATCTGCGCGATCACCTCGGGCGCGCCGTCGACCATGAGCGGATCGGCGGAAGGCGCGTAGGCCAGGGCCCGCTGCGGATAAACCGCGCGATAGCCTTCGACGCAACCCCCGACGACCTCCCGCAGGTCGAAGCGTTCGCGCTCCGCGTCATCGAGCGCTTCCTCGAGGCGTGCCGCCTCGGTCATGCGCGCGAGGATGGCGGAGAGGCGGTCAAGGCCCTGCTGCGCGCGCTCGATGTAGGGCCCGGATTCCGAAGGCTCGGCGCGCAGGTTGTCGAGCGAGCTGCGCACGACCGCGAGCGGCGTGCGCAGCTCGTGCGCGAGGCGCGAGGCGATCTGCTCGCGGTAGGTCGCGTAGCCGGCGAGGCGCGCCAGCACCGCCGAGTAGCTTCGCGCGAGATCGCCGATCTCGTCGCGCGCGTCGCTGCCCGGCAGCGGACCGCGCACGCGGCCCTCGCGGTCGATCGCCGCCTCGGCGTCGCGCGCGAGGCGGCGGATCCGCGCCGACAGCCACGTCGCGTAGAGCGTCAGCGCGGTGGATCCGGCGACGAGGATCGCGATGACGATCGAGAACAGTCGCTCGAACGCGCGGTTGCGCTCGGCGAGCGCCGCGTTGGTGGTTTCCTCGACCAGCACGACGCCGCGCACGCGGTCGCCGACCCAGATCGGATGGGCAGCCGCTATGACGACGGCGCGCGCATCCGCGGTGTTGCGTCGGCCGGTCGACGGAATGCCGTCGAGCGCCGCGACGATCTCGCGGCGCGCCGGCACGCTTCCGCTGCCGTCGTCGTCGACGAAATCCTCGGTGGGCCGCGGGACGAACCACGCGAACAGCGGGTCGAGCCACGACCGCGGTTGCGCGGCCTCGTCGACCGGGCGCTGGAGGCTGCCCGCATGCGCGAGGACGCCGAGGTCGCGGTCGACGACGCGGATGCGCGCGGTCGTGCGCGTCAGCCCCTGCAGGATCTGCTCGAGCTCGGGCGCCGCGACCGCGGCTCCGGCCGACAGCATCGGACGCGCCGCAGCCGCGTCGACGAGATCCTGCGGCGGATTTCCGGCCGGCGTGACGAGCCGCACGGGCGCATCGAACAGACGCGGCCGATCGTGCAGCGCGATCGCGACGGCCTGCGCGGTGCCGGCGAGCGTGCGGTCCTGCGCGTCGCGGAGCACGCGCTCGAGCTCACGCGCGTACTCGACGCCGAGCCACGGCAATGCGAGGAACACCGTGAGCACCAGCAGGAGCTGGGCGCGGATGCCGAGGCGGGTCATTCGGAGGTCGGCGAACGCCGGTCAGCCTGTAAGCGGAAGATTCCTGAAGTCGGCGGTCGACGGTGCTCGATCAGGGGTCCAGCGGGGGACCCGACCTGCGCCGCATTCGATGCGCGGATACCGGTTTTCCGAGCGCCGACCGCGGACCGCCGCCTTTCCGGGGAAGTCTTCCCCCTCAGTCCGCCACCCACCGGTACCCCATCCCGTAGACGGTCGCGATGCGGTCGAACGCGGCATCGACCGCCTGGAACTTGCGGCGGATGCGCTTGACGTGCGAGGTGATCGTTCCGTCGTCGACGACCGTGTTCGCCTCGCGCATCAGCGCGTCGCGGTCTTTGACGTGCCCGGGATGGCGCGCGAGCGCGTTGACCATCCAGAACTCGGTGAGCGTGAGGTCGACCGGCTCGCCGCGCCAGCGCGCGGTCATGCGCTTGACGTCGAGCGCGAGCGGGCCGCGCTCGATCACGTCCTCGGCCGATGCGGGTGACGCCGAAAGCTCCGCGCGCCGGAACAACGCAGCGATGCGCGCGGCGAGGTGCGGCAGGCTCGCGTCCTTGGTCAGGTAGTCGTCGGCGCCGACCCGCAGTCCCGACACGATGTCGATGTCCGCGTCGCGCGCCGACAGGATCAGGATCGGCAGTGCCGGCGAGAGCGAGCGCAGTTCGCGGCACAGCCCGAACCCGGCGTCGGGATCGTCGCCGAGACCGAGGTCGACGACAGCGAGGTCGGGCAGGCGCGTGCGGAACGCTGCGAGCGCCGAATCCCGCGTCGCGTACGTCGCCACCTCGTAACCGACGCGGCGCAGCGCCTCCGCGTAGTTTTCGCGGATCGCGGGCTCGTCCTCGACGATGGCGACGCGGCGGCTCATGGCGCGGCGACTATACCGCAGCGCGTGCATCGCTCGGGCCCGCTCAGCGTCGCGGGCCGACGCGTCATCGGTTTTCCAGAATTGCTCGTCATCGCGCCCGAATCGCGACGGCGCTCCTCCCGCATCTGCGCGCCCAATCCATGGCGTGCGGACCGCCCGGGGCGGGGTGCCGCAAGCGTCGAAGGCCGTCCGTCCCCCCAACGAAGAAAAAGAAGGAGGCTCCGAGGGATCCGCGTCACGGTCGCTTCCTCCTCGCGACCGCTCGCGGATTCCCCGGGCACCCGATGACCGCATCCGCATCCTCCCCGGTTTCCCGCGAAGCCCGGCTTCTCCCGCCGCAAGACTGGCGCGGACTTGCACGCCTCGCGCTCGAAGGCCTCGCCACTGGCGTGTTCGTGAGCGTCGTGCTCGCGCTCGCCGTGTTCATCGTCGCGTCGCAGGCGGACGCGGCGCCGCTCGCGCGCGCGTCGGACCTCCACGCGGCCGATGCGCATGGCGGCGCGATGCGGCTCGCCGCGAGCGGCGACGAGCCGGCGACGGCGGCGCTGCTGGTAGCCACCGAAGTCCGCATCGACGTCTCGGGCATCGTCGCGCGAACGACGCTCACGCAGCGTTTCGTCAACCCCACTCCCGTCTGGCGCGAAGGCGTCTACCTGTTCGCGTTGCCGGACAAGGCGGCCGTCGATCACCTGCGCCTCGTCTCGGGCGGACGCGTGATCGAAGGCGAGGTGCAGGAGCGCGCCGCGGCGAGGAAACGCTACGACGAGGCGAAGCGATCGGGCCGGCAGGCGGGGCTCGTCGATCAGGCGCGTCCGAATCTCTTCACGACGCGCGTCGCGCATCTCGCGCCCGATGCGGAAGTCGTCGTCACGATCGAATACCAGGAGGCGCTGCGCTACGACGCCGGGACGTTCAGCCTGCGCCTGCCGCTCGCGATCACGCCGCGCTACCTGCCTGCCGATCGGCCCGCGGCTGCTTCGGGAGCCTTCGAAACCGATCCGACCCCCGGCGACGCCGACAACGCTCTCGTCGTCGCGCCGTTCCATCTCGACGAATCGCGCGCGCCGGTCACCATCGAGGTGACGCTCGACGCCGGTTTCCCGCTGGCGAGCGTCGAGAGTGCCTCGCATGCGATCCGCGTCGAGCGCGGCGCCGACCACAAGGCGCGCGTGACGCTCGCCGACGACGTCGTGCCGGCCGATCGCGACCTCGAGCTCGCGTGGAAGCCGGCGGTCGGCGCCGAGCCCGGTGCGGCGGTCTTCACCGAGCGCCGCGACGGGCGCACCTACGCGCTGGTGATGGTGCTGCCCCCGTCGGTCGAGGCCGCGGGGCCGGCGCTGCCGCGCGAAGCGACGTTCGTCGTCGACACGTCAGGCTCGATGAGCGGCGTGTCAATCGTGCAGGCGAAGGAAGCGACGCTGTTCGCGCTGTCGCGCCTGAAGCCCGGCGATCGCTTCAACGTGATCGAGTTCAACTCGCGCACGCGCACGCTGTTCGGCGCGCCGATGGCGTTCGACGCGAAGACGCTCGACGCCGCTCGCGCGTTCGTCGGGGCGCTCGTCGCGAACGGCGGCACCGAGATGAAACCGGCGCTCGAGGCGGCGCTCGCGCCCGAGTCGCTGCCCGGCTACGCGCGCCAGGTGTTCTTCCTGACCGATGGCGCCGTGGGCAACGAGCACGAGCTCCTGAAGCTCGTCCGTTCACGCCTCGGCGACCGGCGCCTCTACACGGTCGCGATCGGGCCGGCGCCCAACGCCTGGTTCATCCGCAAGGCCGCGCAGTTCGGCCGCGGCACCGCGACGTTCATCGGCGACGTGCGCGACGTGCGCGAACGCATGACCGCGCTGTTCGCGAAGCTCGAGCGGCCCGCGCTCACCGATCTCGCGATCACCTGGCCGGTCGGCGCCGAAGTGTATCCGCCCCAGCTGCCCGATCTCTACGACGGCGAGCCGATCGTCGTCAGCGCGTCGTTCGCGGGCGCGCCGTCGACGCTGTCGATCGTCGGTCGGCGCGGCCGGTCGGCCTGGGGCGCGTTGCTCGCGACCGGCGCGGGCACGCCGTCGCCGGGCGTGGGCGCGCTGTGGGCGCGCGAGCGGATCGCGACGCTCTCCGATGCGATCATCGAGGGCTCGCCCGAGGACGAAGTGCGCCCGCTGATCGTCGCGACCGCGCTCGAGCACCATCTGGTGAGCCGCTACACGAGCCTAGTCGCCGTCGATACGACGCCGACGGCGCCTGCCGGCACCGCCTCGGAGCGAACGCCGATACCCGGCCTGCTGCCGGCAGGCCTCGATGCGTCGGGGTTCGTCGGATCGCTGCCGCAGACCGCGACGCCGGCACCGCTGCTGCTCGTCATCGGACTCTCGCTCGGCGTGCTCGCGTGGGTGGTGCGGCGCGTGCGCGTGCAGCGGTCGGATCTCATCTTCGCGGCGCAGTCGCGTGTCGTTCCCACGACGGTGCACGCGATAGCGGGCGCCGACCCCCGAAGTGCCCGGAGCGCAACCCCGCGGGCGAACGTGGAATCCGATTCGAACACTCCCCTGCTCGCGGTGCTGCTCCTGCGCGCCGATGTCGCGCGGCGAGTGTGCTGAGAGCGAATGTGGGGGCCAGAGCCCATTGATGCGTGCACCGTCGTAACTTCGGCACGCGATCTCGAAGCCGACATGGGATCTGACCCCATGGCTCCCGACCGGGGAGGACCTGTCGGCCGCGGAACCGGCGGCGCACGCGCGGCGATGCGCGCTGCGCAGCCCGGGTACCCCGAAACTTCCGCGGCCGAGTCTTCCCCGGTCGGGAGCGCTTCGCGCATGCGCGGAGCGCTGTCGTGGATGCTCGCGATCGCCGCCGTCGCGATGATCGCGGGAGCGCTGGCGATCCTGATGAAGGCGCACGCCGGGCAGATCCTGCTCGACGTCTCGTGGAAGCGCGCGTTGGCGGGAGGCACCGCGCCCGCACCGTGGCCGTGGGCCGACACGCGGCCGGTGGCGAAGCTCTACGCGCCGCGCCAGCGCGTCGAGCGCCTGCTGCTCGCCGGCGCGAACGGGCGCACGCTCGCATGGGGGCCCGGCGTGGCGGACGGATCGGCGCGCCCGGGCGAGCGCGGCAATGCCGTCGTCACCGCGCATCGCGACACGCATTTCCGCTTCCTCGCGGATGTGACGATCGGCGACGCGCTCGTCATCGAGCGTCCGGATGGCGTGCGCGTCGCCTATCGGATCGTGGCGACGCGAATCGCCGATGCGTCGACGCTCGCGACCACGCTGCGCCGCGACGCGGACGTGCCGACGCTGACGCTCGTCACCTGCTGGCCGCTCGGCGCCATCGTTCCGGGAGGAACGTTGCGGTACGTCGTCGTCGCCGAAGCCGTCGACCGGCGCCCTGTGACGAGCGTCCGCGCCGTCGATCGCGCGCGAACCGTAGTTCGCTAGCCGCCGCCGCTCGGCCGGATGGCCGGAGCGGTGCGGTCCATCGACCCTGGATCCACCGTCGTCGACGTCGCTCCGCCGTCCTTCCGAGAAATATTGGTGCCGGTACGGGTTTCGCCGCGTTCGGCCGACGCCTCGTCGCGCGGAAGCGCGGCACATCCTGCGAGCGCCAGCGCGACCGCGAGAATCGACCATCGGATCATGACGACGGGCCCTCCGGACAAAAGCGGCGATCGTACAACCATTGCCCGGGGGCGATCAATCACGCCGGTTGCGCGGATGCGAAGCCCCGACGCGCTCGTTCCCGCGCCGGTAGTTTCCGGTGACGCGCACCATCTCGAGCTGCTGCGCGGCGGGCGTCGCGCCGGCGACGCGCGCGAGAAACCGGCTCGCCGTGGAGCCTCGGAGAATCGTCACCACCGTGCCCCTGCGAAAGACCGCCACTTCGCCGCCCGCCCTGCTGCGGAACGAGAAATCGTCGGTGGCGTCGCTCATCGGATCGTCAGCGCAAGGCCGCGGACCGGCAGCGCGCCGTAATCGCTCGTCCATTCTTCGCCCGAAGCGACCGGCCATGCATCGGTGATCGTGCCGGTCGTCACGATCTCGCCGGCCGCGAGCGGCGCGAACGCGGGTTGCGACGCGAGCACATCGCGCAGATGGACGAGCGCATGGGCGGGGCCATCGAGCACGTTCGATCCGACGCCGCGATCGACGATCGCGCCCTCCTTGCGCAACGTGACCGCGAAGGTCGGCAGCACGGCGGCCAGCGCATCGCGCTCGCCGGGTCCCACCGGCGTCCGCGATCCGACGACGAGGCGGCCGTGCAATCCGAACGCGGCCGTGCAGTCGGGCGCGCGGAATCTCCAGCCCGGGAAGATCGAATGGACGATCTCGAATCCGGCGGCGATCCATGCGACCGCATCGAGCATCGCGCGCGCGTCGCCCTCGGCGGGAAGCGGCGCTGCGAGCCCGAACACGACCTCCGGCTCGATGCGTGGCTCGTGCAGGCCCGCGATGTCGATCGCCGCCGCGCCGTCGCTCGCGTGCACGACGGTGCGATCCCATACGTTGGCCCACATCGGCCGGTAGACGCCGTAGCGCGGCCAGATCGTGCGGTTGGTGAAGCCGATCTTCCGACCGACCGGGCGCCAGCCTTGCGCGACGCGGCGCGCCTGCAACGCCGCGAGCGCTTCGTACGCGCGCTCGACGCCGAAATGCGGATCGGCGTCGGTGAGCGGCGCGATCGGGGGACCGCCGTCGGCAGCCGCGAGCACGCGGGCGACGACCTGATCGTGCGAAAGGACGTGGGGACCAGTCATCGCTCGACGCTCGCCGGAAGACTTTCGTTCATTGCTTTTTCGCGAACAGCGCAGCGCCGGCGATCCACAACAGCGTTGCCGCCACCATGCCGATGAATGCGGCCACCAGCGCCATCGGCGTGCCGGTCAGCCCCAGCGACCCGGCGATCGCCCAGCCGATCACCGCGCCGGACCCGCCGCACGCGACGATCGCGAGCACGTAGAGGACGATCGACATCGACTGCGGAAATTCCGAAGCGTGAGGTTGCGCGACGACGCGCGGGACCAGTATAAGTCAGGGATGGCCGACCGTTTCCGTCCGTCGCTTCCGGCTCCATGCGCACTGCCGTCTTCGCGCTGGTTGGCGGTCGCACTGGTCGCAGCGCTGGTCGCACCTTCGATCGCCGCCGCGCAACCGACCAGGACCCTGCGCGTCGCGTTCTCCGTGGCCGAGACCGGATTCGACCCGCAGGTCATTCCCGACACCTACTCGTCGATGATCGCGTCGGCGATCTTCGAGCCGCTCTACACGTACGACTACTTCGCGCTGCCGGCGAAGCTCGCGCCCGCGGCGGCCGAGGCCTTGCCCGAAGTGTCGGCGGATCTCACGACCTACACGATCCGGCTGAAGAGGGGCCTGCGCTTCGCCGACGATCCTGTATTCGGAGGCAAGCCGCGCGAGGTGACCGCGCAGGACTATGTCTACAGCTGGAAGCGCCTGCTCGACCCGAAGGTGCGCTCGTACTTCGTGCACGTGTTCGAGAACCGGCTCGTGGGCGGCGACGAGGCGATCGCCAGGGCGCGCAAGAGCGGCAGCTTCGACTACGACGCGCCGATCGCCGGCCTCGTCGCGGTCGACCGCACCACGATCCGCGTGCGCTTCACCGAGCCCTACTTCGGCTTCCGCCACTGGCTGACGACGGTGACGTTCGCCGCGGTCGCGCGCGAGGTCGTCGACAAGCACAAGGACGCTTCGAACCGCGTCGCCGAGCACCCGGTCGGCAGCGGCCCGTACCGACTCGCCGAATGGCGGCGCTCGCAGAAGATCGTGCTAGAGGCCAATCCGCTGTGGCGCGACCTGCGCTATCCGGCCGCGGTCGATGCGGCCGACAGGCCGATCGCCGCCGGGCTCACGGGACGCAAGCTGCCGCTCGTGCCGCGCGTCGAGATCACGATCGTCGAGGAGGCGCAGCCGCGGCTCCTTTCGTTCGAGCGCGGCGAAATCGACATGGTCGACCTGCCGAACGACCTCGCGCCGAACGTACTGGACGGCGACGTGCTCAAGCCCGCGTATGCGAAGCGCGGCATCGGGCATACGCGCATGCTCGAGCCGGCGCTCAACTTCACCTACTTCAATCTCGACGACCCGACCGTCGGCGGGTACACGCCGGAAAAGATCGCGCTGCGCCGCGCGATGATCATGGGCTACGACCGCGACACCGAGATCCGCGTGCTGCGCAACGGCCAGGCGACGCCCGCGACGCAGGTCTCGCCGCCGTGGACCGAGGGCTATGACACGAAGCGTGCACCGTTGCAGGCGTTCGATCCGGCGGGCGCGCGAGCGCTCCTCGACCGGTTCGGATACAAGGACCGCAATGGCGACGGCTACCGCGAGCGACCCGACGGCAAGCCTCTCGTCGTCGAGAAGGCATCGACGCCCAACGCCACCGACCGCGCTTCCGACGAGCTGTGGCGCAAGAGCATGGACGCCATCGGCCTCCGGATGACCTTCGTCAAGCAGAAATGGCCCGACCTCGTGAAGATGGCGGAAGCCGGCAAGCTCCAGATGTGGGGCCTGGGCTGGATCCTGACGATTCCCGATCCCGACTCGACCTACGCGCTGCTGTACAGCAAGCAGGTCGGCATGATGAACGACGCGCGCCTGCGCCTGCCCGAGTACGACAAGCTCTACGAAGCCTCGCGGCGTCTGCCCGACGGGGCCGAGCGCGACGCGCTCTACGCGAAGATGACCGACCTGATGAGCGCCTACGGCGTCTGGGAAGTCGGCCCGTCGCGCTATTCGAACTGGCTGACGCAGCCGCGCCTCAAGGGCTTCAAGCGCCACCCGTTTCTCCAGCACCGCTGGGAGTACTACGACGTCGAGTAGGCCCGCCGAAACGCAAGGTCGGATGCGCTTTGCTCGATCGCCGTCTGCTTTCTTCCCGTCAACCGACCATCGCGTCGGACCCTACTTCGGCGGTCGCGATCCTGCGACCACCACCGGAATCATCGGCGCCTCGTTCACCGTCAGCGTGAACACGTCCGGTCGCGCGTAGTGGCCCGCGACGTCGAAGTCGAACTTGGCGCGCCCGATCTCGGCGAGGTCGAGGTCGGCGGTCAGGATCGTTTCGCCGTCGAAATGCGGGCCCGCCATCACTCTGCCGAGCGGACTCACGATCGCGCTGCCGCCGCGCATCAACACCGCGTCGGGTGAGTCGCCGAGCGATACGCGCACGCTCGCCGGGAAGTCGCGCTTGCGCAGGAACTGGCACGCGGTGAGCACGAAGCAGCGGCCCTCGAGCGCGACGTGGCGCATCGACGGCAGCCAGGTGTCGCGGTCGTCGGCGGTGGGCGCGCAGTACAGCGCGACGTTCTTCGCATACATCGCCATCCGCAGCATCGGCATGTAGTTCTCCCAGCAGATCACCGAGCCGATGCGGCCGTACGGGCTGTCCACCACCGTGAGCGTCGAGCCGTCACCGAAGCCCCAGATCATCCGCTCGAGCGCGGTCGGCATCAGCTTGCGGTGCTTGCCGAGCAGCACGCCGTCGGGGCCGAAGAACAGCACGGTGCAATAGCATGTGCCCAACTCGCGCTCGATCACGCCGACGACGAGGAAGCATCGCCCGTCCGCGGCGGCCTCGCCCATCCGCCGCGCGTGCGGCCCGGGGACCTCGATGGCCGATTCCAGGTAGAGCCGGAACTCCTCGCGCCCCGCGGAGTCACGTCGCGCCGACGACGAGACCGAAGTTCAGCCCCTTCGGATACCCGGCGACGAACGCCTCCGGGAACAGGACGAGCTGCGCGCCTTTCGCAGCGGCATCGGCAGTGAGCCCGACGACCTTATCGACACAGGCATCGGTGTCGAAGGGAATGGAGCCCGCCTGGACGACGGCGACGCGCACATGGGAGTGATTCATCGTTGGTCCTTTCTCAGGGGCCCACCGGAACCCGTATTCGACAACTCGCACGCCGCAAGGTTGGAACTTTTCCTTCGCCACACTTGGCCAAACTGGCCCCATCGGAGGGCGATAGGTCGACCGGGCGTAACTCGCGACCGAAGCAGAAGCAACGGACCGGCAAACTATTGCGGATCTTGCGGCCAGAAAAGCTCCATTCGCATTCGGCCCATGGTTCGAATGCATCTATGACAGTGACGCCGAAACGAACAAAGAGAAATGCGTCGTACAACCCCCCGCAACTTGCTAACGGGGAAATCACGCGTGTCCCCGCCACGTGAAGTGAGCAATGCAAGACAATGTTCCCGCGGAAATTGGTTAGCTACGGATACGAGCAAACATTTGGAACCGCTTGGAACCCGCATTCCGGTAAATTTGAATTGGGTCAGCGAAAAAAGCGATCAAGTATTCATGATTGCGCGCACTCGCCAATTCCTTTGGTTCCAAAACAAGTGGGCCTGCGCTTTTACTGTGGCAGCGCTGCTTGGTCAGAAACGCCCGCGTCCGGGCGCCGCGGCGAGCAACGCCCGCGTGTACTCGTG
>JBDTNO010000081.1:0-13536 GCA_039933715.1 Betaproteobacteria bacterium | reverse complement strand
AGCGAGCGTTCGTGCACAAAGCGAGTATGGTCGCTGCGGCCCACGCATGGCCGCCCCGCGCGTCGGCAGAATGGCGCGCGCGGCGGGGCGACCGGTTGCGCTAGTATCGTTGAATCCGCAGCCGCCCCGGGTTACACAGTGCGCGCGCGAACCGCGAGTCGCGTAACCGGAACGCACGGACGCAGATGAACCGCCCCGAACTCGAGCGCAAGTCCTTCCTGCTGCTGGTCGCGATCGTCTCGGTCGCGTTCGCCTGGATCGTCTGGCCGTTCTTCGGCGCCGTGTTCTGGAGCACGGTGCTCGCGACCCTGTTCGCCCCGCTCTACGCGCGCATCCTGGCGTCGCTCGGGCGACGACGGTCGTTGGCCGCGCTGGCGACCGTGCTGGCCTGTCTCGTGGGAGCGATCGTGCCGCTCGTCCTGCTGGCGCTCGCCGTCGTGCGGGAAGGGACATCGCTCTACCAGGCGATCGTCGCGCATCAGTCCGACATCGGCGCTACGTTCCAGTCCCTCTCGGCCCGGTTGCCGGCATGGATGAGCGCGCTGCTCGACCGGCTCGGCCTCGGCAACTTCGCCGCGCTGCAGGAGACGCTCTCGAGCGCCGTGCTCGGGGCGAGCAAGTCCGTCGCCACCTACGCGATCGGCATCGGACAGAACGCGTTCGGCCTCGTTCTCGACCTCGGCATCGCGCTATACGTGCTGTTCTTCCTGCTTCGCGATGGCGCCGAATTGAGCGCAAGGATCGAGCGCGCGATTCCGCTCGCGCGCGAGACCACGCGGCGCCTGTTCGCGAGGCTTGCCGGAGCGATCCGCGCGACGATCAAGGGCAGCGCCGTGATCGCCGTCGTGCAGGGGACGCTGGGAGGCGTCGCCCTCGCGATGCTGGGCATCGAAGGCGCGCTGCTCTGGGGCGCGGTCATGGCGGTGTTCTCGTTGCTGCCGGTCGTCGGTGCGAGCCTGGTCTGGGCGCCCGTCGCCCTGTACCTGCTGCTCACCGGCGCGGTCCTGAAAGCCGTGGCGCTGACCGTGTTCGGGGTCGTCGTTGTCGGGCTCGTCGACAATCTCCTGCGCCCGATCCTCATCGGCAAGGACACCCGGATGCCCGATTACGTGGTGCTCGTCTCGACGCTCGGCGGCATCGCGCTGTTCGGCTTCAACGGCTTCGTGATCGGGCCGGTGGTCGCCGCGTTGTTTCTGGCGACCTGGGGAGAGTTCACCGCGGCACAGGACGCCTCCGAGCGCTGACGGGAGCGCCCGGCCTCCGGGGCCGATAAGCGTCAGCGCAGCCCGGCAATGGCGGGGCTTATGCGAAGCGACCGCGCCGTGACACGGTGGACGCCTTGCCCAACAATGTCGCCGGTGAGGTATTCGCTCGTCTCGCTCGCACGCCATGCGCTGTCCGGTCATGCGCGGTGGCCGCTCGCGTGGCGCAGCCCGGCGCCGAAAAAGCACTACGACGCGGTGATCGTGGGCGGCGGCGGCCACGGGCTCGCCACCGCGTATTACCTCGCCAGGCAGCACGGGATCCGCTCGGTGGCGGTCCTGGAAAAAGGCTGGCTCGGCGGAGGCAACACCGGGCGCAACACGACGATCGTGCGCTCGAACTACCACCTCGGTTCCAATGCGCTTTTCTACGAGTTCTCGCTCAAGCTCTGGGAAGGACTTTCTCGAGAGCTCAATTTCAACGTGATGTACAGCGCCCGCGGGGTGCTGAACCTCGTCCATTCCCCGGCCGAGGTCGACGCGGCGATGCGCCGCGGCAATGCGATGCGCCTGAACGGCATCGACGCGGGATTCCTGTCGCGAGACGAGATCGCGCTCCGGATCCCCCGCCTCGATTGCACGCCGCACGCGCGCTTTCCCATCCTGGGCGGTCTGCTACAGCCCCGGGGCGGGACGGTACGACACGATGCGGTCGCGTGGGGCTACGCGCGCGCCGCCGACGCGCTCGGCGTCGACATCATCCAGCAGTGCGAAGTCACCGGCATGCGGATCGAGGGCGGTGCGGTCGCCGGCGTGGAGACCACGCGAGGCTTCATCAGCGCGCCGCGCGTCGGAATCGCCGTCGCAGGACATTCGAGCCAGCTCGCGGCGATGGCCGGGGTCGCGCTTCCGATCGAGTCCCATGGGCTGCAGGCGATGGTGACCGAGCCGGTCAAGCCCGTCCTCGACACCGTGGTGACGTCCGGCGCCGTGCACTTCTACATCAGCCAGTCCGACAAGGGCGAGCTCGTGATGGGCGGTGACCTCGACTTCCACAACTCGTTCGCGCAGCGCGGCAACCTGCCGATCATCGAGCACGTCACCGCCGCGTGTCTCACGCTCTTCCCGAGCTTCGGCCGCCTCAAGCTGATGCGAGCCTGGGGCGGCATCGTGGACATGACGATGGATGGCAGCCCCATCATCGCCAAGCTGCCGGTGGCGGGCCTCTACATGACCGGAGGATGGTGCTACGGCGGATTCAAGGCGACGCCGGCGTCGGGATGGCTGCTCGCGCACACGATCGCGCACGATGCGCCGCACGCGTTGAACGCGGCGTTCACGCTTGAGCGCTTCGCGGAGGGCCGGATGATCGACGAAAAAGGCGCGGGACCCTATGCGTGGCAGCACTGACGGCACCGGAGCGCTGACGCCATGATGCTGATCCGCTGTCCCTGGTGCGGTCCGCGTGCCCAGGCCGAGTTCACCTATGGCGGCGATGCTTCCGTGCGGCGTCCGGCGACGGACGCGTCCGAGGCGGATTGGTTCGCTTACGTATACCTGCGCGACAATCCGAAGGGACCGCACGACGAGCTGTGGCTCCACAGCGCCGGCTGTCGCTCGTGGCTCGAGGTGCGCCGCGACACGCGAACGCACGACGTTCTCGCGTGCGCGCCGGTCCTGGAACCGCTCGACGGCGATCCGGCGGGCGCGCCATGACGCAGGCGTTCCGCCTGGCTGCGGGCGGCGAGATCGATCGCGCGCGGCCGCTCGGGTTCGCGTTCGACGGCGCGCCCCTTTGCGGGTTCGCAGGCGACACCCTCGCCTCCGCCCTGCTCGCCAACGGCGTGCACCTCGTCGCGCGCAGCTTCAAGTACCACCGCCCGCGCGGCATCTACGGCGTCGGGACCGAAGAGCCCAACGCGCTCGTCCAGCTCGCGACGGGAGCGCGCAGCGAGCCCAACGTGCGCGCGACGACCCAGGAGCTTTACGACGGCCTGCGCGCCGCGAGCCAGAACCGCTGGCCGTCGCTGCGTTTCGACTTCGGTGCGCTCAACGACGCGTTCTCGCGTCTCATCCCCGCGGGTTTCTACTACAAGACCTTCATGTGGCCGTCCACGCCGCGTGCCTGGCTTCGCTACGAGCACGCGATTCGCGCGATGGCCGGGATGGGGCGTGCCGCGCATGAATCCGACCCCGACGACTACGAGCACCAGCATGCGCATTGCGACGTGCTGGTCATCGGCGGCGGCGCTGCGGGATTGGCGGCGGCCCGCGCCGCGGCGCAGGCGGGCGCACGGGTGATCGTGTGCGAAGAGCAGCCGCGTTTCGGCGGCAGCATCACGGATCCGGATGCCGCGATCGACGATGCACCGGTCGGCGCGTGGATCGAGCGCGCGCGGGCCGAGCTCGCGTCCTCGCCTCGCGTGACGCTCCTTCCGCGCACCACGGCGTTCGGGTTCTATGACGGGGTGCTCGTCGGCGCGCTCGAGCGCGTCGCCGACCATCTCGCGGCGCCCCCGCCGGGCTTCCCGCGCCAGCGACTGTGGAAAATCCGCGCGCGCGACGTGGTCCTGGCCACGGGCGCGCACGAGCGCGGCATCGCCTACGCGGGCAACGACCGGCCCGGCACGCTGCTCGCGCACGCCGCGCGAACCTATGTCGAGCGATACGCCGTCCGGCCGGGGACGCGCGCCGTCGTGTTCACCAACAACGACAGCGCGTATGCGACCGCGCTCGCATTGCACGCCGCGGGCGTGGACGTGGCTGCGGTCATCGACCCGCGGTCCGCCCCGGAGCGCGACGGCCCGCTCGCGTCGCGCGCGAAGGACTCCGGCCTGGCGATCGAGGCGGCATCGGCGATCGTTTCCGCCCACGGGAGGTTGCGCGTTTCGGCCGTCGACGTCGCTCCGCTGGCAGAGACGCGATCGCGTCGGATCGCATGCGACCTCGTCTGCGTCTCGGGCGGCTTCAACCCCGTCGTGCACCTGTTCTCGCAGGCGCGCGGAACGTTGCGCTTCGACGACGCGTTGGCGGCGTTCGTGCCGGATTGCTTACCGCTCCCGATCACGGCCGTCGGCGCCGCAGCGGGACGGTACGGATTGGCGGATGCGTTGGCGCAAGGGCATGCGGCGGGCAAGGAGGCCGCGGCGCGGACCGGGCATCGTTCGGCGGCGGACCTGCCCGAGCCTCGCAGCGAATCGCGCGGCATGACGACGGTCCACGCGCTGTGGTCGGTCCCTTCGAAGGGCAAGTGCTTCGTCGACCTGCAGAACGACGTCACCGCCGACGATATCGCGCTCGCGGTGCGGGAGGGCTACACGTCCGTCGAACATCTCAAGCGCTATACGACGCTCGGCATGGGGACCGACCAGGGCAAGACCAGCAACGTGCTGGGGCTCGCGCTGCTGGCGGAGCGCCTCGGTGTTCCGATCGCCGCGGTCGGCACGACCACGTTCCGTCCACCCTACACGCCGATCACGCTCGGCGCGGTGCCGGGGCGCGAGCGCGGCGCTCATGTCGCGCCGACGCGCCATTCGGCGATGCACGACTGGCATGCCCGGCACGGCGCGCGCTTCGCCACCGCCGGCCTGTGGCTGCGCCCCCACTCGTACCCCCGACCCGGCGAAAGCGAGGACGACGCCGCGAATCGCGAAGCGCGCAACGTGCGCGCACGCGTCGGCGTGGTCGATGTTTCCACCCTCGGCAAGATCGAGCTCGCAGGGCGCGACGTGGCGACGCTCCTCAACCGCCTTTACATCAACACCTGGGACACGCTGGCCGTCGGCCGCTGCCGTTATGGCGTGATGCTGCGCGACGACGGCATCGTCATGGACGACGGCACGACGTCGCGACTGGGGCCGTCGCACTACCTGATGACCACGACGACGGTGAACGCGGTCAAGGTGATGCAGCAGATCGACTACCTGCTGCAGGCGGTGTGGCCGGAGCTCGACGTGTACGCGACATCGGTGACCGAGCAATGGTCGGCGACCGCCGTCTCCGGTCCGCGGGCGCGCGACGTGGTCGCGGCCCTGGTCGACATCGACGTGAGCCACCAGGCGTTTCCGTTTCTCGCGGCCGGCACGTGCAACGTGCGCACCGCGCAGGGACCGATCGCTGCGCGCCTGTTCCGCATCAGCTATTCCGGCGAACTCGCCTACGAGCTGCACGTCGCCGCCGACCGCGGCCGCGCGCTGTGGGAGGCCATCATCACGTCCGGCGCACCCTTCGGGCTCATGCCCTACGGCACCGAGGCGATGAGCACGCTGCGCATCGAGAAGGGCCATATCGTCGTCGGGGCCGAAGCCGACGGGCGCACGACCGCGGACGACCTCGGCCTTGGCAAGCTCGTCAACCCCGGCAAATGGTGCGTCGGCAAGCCGCTGCTCTCACGGCCCGGGCTCACCGACCCGCAGCGCTGGCAGCTCGTGGGCCTCACGGCGCTCGATGGGGCGATGATGCCGCGCGCGGCCAAGCTCGTGACCGACCCGGACCGCGCGGCCCCCAATCCGATGGAAGGCCACGTGACCTCGTGGTGCTACAGCCCCAATCTCGGGCAATGGATCGCGCTGGCGCTGCTCGCCGAGGGTCGCGCGCGCGACGGCGAAACGCTCTGGGCGGTCTCTCCGCTCGCCAACGCGCGCGTTCGCGTCTTGGTGGGCTCACCGTGCTTCATCGATCCCGACGGGAAGCGCCTGCGTGCCTGACCTGATCGTCCTGTCGGAAGCGTCGATCGCCACCGCCTGGAACGTGCAGGGCGACCTGCATCGCGCCGACTTCGCTGCGGCCGCGACACGATGCTTCGGCGTCGCGCTGCCGGAGACACCCAACACGGTCGTACGCAACGTCGCCACGGCGGCGTTCTGGCTCGGGCCTCGCTCGTGGCTTCTGCTGGCGGATGCCTCGCGCCATCGCGACGTCCTGGCCGAGGCGGGCGGCGTCGCGTTCGATGTTTCCGCGAGCCGGGTCGGCTACACGATCGCCGGACCCCAGGCTGCGACATTGCTCGCCAGGCACTGCCCGCTCGATTTCGACCGCCAGGTGTTTGCGCCGGGGACTTGCGCGCAAAGCCTGTTCGGCCAGGTCAATGCGCTGTTCTACCGCCACATCGCAGCCGATGCGTTCACGTTGCTCGTCGCGCGCAGCTTCGATCGCGGGGTCATCGAGCACCTGCGCACCTCCGCGGCGCAGTTCGGCTATGCGGCCGCGGCATCCCGGCCGTTCGTGGCCGACTGATGGGAGACCGGCAGTCCGGCGCGCCGGTTTCCAGCCAGGTGAGCGGCTTCAGGCGGCATGCGTCGTGCTCGCGCTCGATCGTCGACGCGATGCGCGAGTGGCAGAAACGTCGGTGCGCGCCTATGATGACCAGCCGGGCGCCCGCGCCGACGGACCGGGCGTCGAGTCGCGGGAACGCGATTCCCGGCGCCTTCATCGCCGTTACGAACCATCAACAACGCGGAAACTCGATCATGGCCAAGTCCCCCTCGAAGCTGCAGGACCTGAAACGCCGCCGCGAGGCTCCGCTCGTCACGCCGACCGACCTCAAGGCCGCGGCGGTCAAGGACATCGCCGGCGCGATGAACGGGATCCTCGCCGACGTCTTCGCGCTGTACCTGAAGACCAAGAACTTCCACTGGCACATGAGCGGGCCGCACTTCCGCGACTACCATCTGCTGCTCGACGAGCAGGCCGACCAGATCTACGCGATGGCCGATCCGATCGCCGAGCGCATTCGCAAACTCGGCGGCTTGACGCTGCGGTCGATCGGGCATATCGCCCGCCTGCAGCGCATCAAGGATAACGACGCCGACTATGTCGATCCGCTCGACATGCTCGCGGAGCTTCGCGATGACAACAAGACGCTCGCCGCGCGCATGCGCGTCGCGCACGACGTGTGCGACGAGCACCACGACGTCCCGACCGCCAGCCTGATCGAGAACTGGATCGACGAGACCGAGCGGCGCACCTGGTTCCTGTTCGAGTCGAGCCGCAAGGGAGCGCCCGCCTAAGGGTCCTCGCCCCAGGACGGCGGCTGTCGCCGTTGGGCGCGGCGAACGACGTCGGTCCCGCGCGACGGCAGGTCGTCATGGACTCGCGCTCCATGCACACGACCTGGACATCGGGAACAGGCCTCGGGCGCTGACCCCCCGCCTGGCGCGCGCGCACCAGCGCCACAGACAGCGCTGGTCGGCGACGGCCGGGCCTGACGACGTCAGCGCGGCTTGTACTTGAACTTCTGGCCGCCGATGGCCGCCTCGAACATCAGCCCGCCCTTCGCCACCGTGAACGGCGCCATGCCCTTGTAATAGGCTCCGGCGGTCTTCGCATCGTTCTTGTCCACGCTCGCACCGGCGGACGCGCCCACCGTATTCGCCTTCGCATCGGCGGAGGCGGTGATGGCGATCGCAGAGGCTTCCGCGCCGAACTCGAAGTTGCCGCTCGTGAACGACTTCAGCGCCGCCGCGTCCTGGAAAAAGATGATCTGGCTGTACGCCTGGCCGCCGAGCTGGAGGCCGATGGTCAGTTGGGTCATCGACGTGTCGCCGATGTGGCGGCCCTTCTCGAACACGCGCCCGCTGCCGTGCGCGCCGCCAATCCCGATGCCGCCCTTGCCGATCGACGGAAAGACGGCGTAGCCGTAGGCGGTATTGAAGAAGCGCGCGCTCTGGCCCGCCTTCTTGAAGAGGTTGATCGTGTCCTGGTACTCGTCGGCCAACGCGGGCGCCGCCGCCATGAACAGGGCTACGAAGGCGCTCATCGAAACGAAACGCTTGAACATGGGCATCTCCTGGATTTCGGGTTCGTCGAAGGTTGCGGGCAAGGAGATTACGCCGATCTGCAGCCAGCGTCGACGCCACCCCCCGCGGCGCCGACCGTCCTGGACAGGGATGTGCGCCGTGCGACGATCAGCGCACGGCGAGCGCGGCGTGGTCGCGGGGCCGGTGCATCGCCGGGGCGAAACGCAGGGTGGACCGCCAAGTCGCTCGCGTACAGGTCGCAACGCCGCGCCCCGCGAGCTTCGGTGCCCGCGCGGATCGCGGGCACCGGTCACGCGGTGACGTCCGCGATGCATTCATCCGGGGATGGCGACCAACCGCCACGTTGTCGATGTTGAGCCGGAGCGCGCAGGTAACGGCTCCGGCACCGCGCGGTCTGGCGCCGCCGCCCGTTTGTCCATCGGACCGACGCCTGTTATCGTCGTCGCCCCGTCGTCGCGAATGCCATTCGGAGGTCAGGCATGCAGGTCAGAGTCTTCAATCGCCAGGGCCAGCTCGTGGGGCCGGTCGAGGTTTCGCACGTGTCGAAGACCGACGCGCAATGGCGCGCGCAACTCACGCAGGAGCAATTCGAGGTCGCGCGCGGCAAGGGAACCGAGCGCCCGTTCTGCGGCACGTTGCTCGACAACAAGCGCGAAGGCGTCTACGCCTGCGTCTGTTGCTCGCTGCCGCTCTTCTCGTCGGCGTCGAAGTTCGAGTCGGGCACCGGGTGGCCGAGCTTCTTCCAGCCCGTCGCACGAGAGAACATCGTCAACCACGAGGATCGCGCGTTCGGGATGACGCGCACCGAGGTCCTGTGCGCGCGCTGCGATGCCCATCTCGGCCACGTGTTCGACGACGGACCGGCGCCGACGCGCCTGCGCTTCTGCGTCAATTCCGAATCGCTGGTGTTCACCGACGCGGACGCGCTCGCGGAACTCGCCGATCCGGCGGCGTTGGCGTAATCGGTTCGTGATCAAGCGGGAATCCCGAGGCGTCCGCCACGAGACGCGGCCCCGCCGTCTCGTCGTGGCCTCGGCGACGCGCATTACGCCGCGCATGCTTCGCCATGAAAAGGCGACGAGCTCGCCGGAGTCAAATCACCGGTACCGGATGATCGCGTCCGCGAGGTCCCGATGCGTCGAAGAAAGTGATCCGATTATTCTTTTTGTTTACGCACGCCCGGACAGCCTGACGGCTGGTCAGTGACATAGAGTCCATTCCGCAGCATCGCATTCAGACCCGAGCTCCTGGCCGCTCTCACCGATTGGCTGCGTCCCACTCCGACATGAAGGTGCCGTCTCCCGCGAATCCGCTTGTGCAACGCGTGAATCCGGGGCTGACACGCGCGCGAATGGCTGGCCTTTGCGCGGTGTTCCTGTGGTTCCTCATCGGCGGCGTGGCGCACTTCGCCGCAACCGACTTCGAGATGCGGATCGTCCCGCCGTGGATTCCGTGGCCTCGCGCGGTGGTATTGGTTAGCGGCGCGCTGGAGTTCCTTGGGGCCGCGGGCATCGTGCTGCAGAGCACACGCCGCATCGCGGGGATGGGCCTTTTCGCGTTGACGGTTGCCGTCACGCCAGCTCACGTGACCATGTTGCAGCGGCCGGATCTCTTCGACATCCCGTATTGGGCCCTCGTGCTGCGGATTCCGCTGCAGGTCGCCTTGCTCGCACTCATCGCCTGGAGCACGTCGATATTCCGCCCACGCGCCAGGCCGGATTGAGCTGCGACGCCTCCCGTCGCTCAGACGCCGCCGACATCGGCAGGATGCGGCATCGGAAACGAGGCCTCCGCGCTCGCCCACGGCCTTCATTTCTTCCCGCTTGCCTTCGAGCTTTACGACCCCGCCTGCGCTCGAAGCGCATCCATGCGCGTCGCGCTGGAATCGATGGTCGCGACGGCGGGCAAGGCGTTCGCGCGCGCCCTCGACCGCATCGGCGGGATGACGCTCGCGTCGCGCGGACTCCGGTCCCGATCGGCCAGTGCTCGGACGCCGCGACAAATCCCGATTCACCTCGGCGCCGGACTGCTTCTCCGGGTACATTGACGCCGACCGGTCCATTCAGCGGCATGCCTCGGTGATCCGTCGAGGCTTCGTGCCGCGCATCCCTCAGCACCGGACGTTGCGAACCTGCTGGTATTCTGCTCGCCAGCCCGGAGCGTAGCGACGAAAGGCAACCATGAATTTCTTGTCGAGCTTCGCGAGAATCCCGCTGGCCGCCGCCTTCCTGATGCTCGTCTCGGGTTGTGCGACGACGCCTCCATCGCCACCGGTGAGCGAAGCTCTTCTCGTGCAGGCGGGCTTCAAGACCGTCGTCGCGAGCACGACGCTGCAGCAGCAGCATCTGCAGGCGCTTCAGCGAGGCACGGTCAGCCAGATGCAGCAGACAGGCAAGCACTACTACGTCTATCCCGACGTGCCCAACCAGCGCCTCTACGTGGGCACTCCGAAGGAATACGGCGCATACCTCACGCTGCGCACGCGCCACGGCCTCCCGAACCCGCAGGCCTTGAATGTCACGACGAGCGACATGCAGCATTACCTCAAGCAGGACGCGGCGATGGCCAAGGCCGACGCTCAGGACGCGACGATCCCTCAATGGGCGTTCTGGCCCGAATTCGGCGGTCTGGGCTGGATCCCCTAGCGGGTCGACGGTAAACACCGCCGACGAGCGGTCCGTCCACCACCCCGTACGGTGCGCGTCCCGTCTCCGCCTGCGATTGAACGAGCCGCGCGCTCGCGGATGCGCCGCGCCCGCAATCCGGCCTGGCATGGATCACCAGCGAGCGGCGCATCCCGGCAGGCCGTGCGCCGATGCCATTCCGCAGGTTGGGGTATATCGTGAAGCAGCGTGGCGTATCCGGAGTGCGCCAAGCGATTATCAACCGCGGACCCGACGCAGGAGTTGGGCGGATGGGAGAGTCCGGAGATGGTGCGGCGCTACGCGCACCCATCGGCCGAGCATTTGGCCCCGTATGCGGATCGTCTACGGGACTTAAGGGGGGTGGAGGATCCTGTCGAAGGCACGTTTGCGGCACAGAGCAATAAAAAAGGGCTACATCGCTGCAACCCTTTGACTTGACTGGCGCGCCCATTTCAAATCATTTCTTTTTGCCTAGCCACTGATCGAATTCCCTGATCTCCTTCTGTTGAGCGTCGATGATCCGCTTCGCCATCGCGCGCATCGTCGCGTCCTTGCCGTTCTTCAATTCCATCTGGGCCATGTCGATTGCGCCCTGATGGTGAATCTTCATCATCGCTGCGAAATCCCGATCCGTATCTCCCGTCGTTTTCATGGTTTCCATATTCTTCATCATCCCCATCATGGACCCCCGCATGTCGCCGCCGTTACCCATTCCCGGCATTGCGGCCATGCTCGAATCCTTCTTTTCCATCGGCATCGGCTGAGCAGACATTGGGGTGGGCGATCTACCCGCAGCTTTGTCCGACGGGTTCGCAGGCGTTTGAGCAATTGCCATCGAAGTGCCAACGAAGAGGGCGAACGTTGCTATCACCCAACAACCACGGTGAGTGCGCGCAAACAACGACTGGTGTCTCATGTCGATCTCCAAGTAACGCGAGTGAACGGACGCTTCGGCTGCAGAGCGCCCGAGGTCTGTTTTGCCATGACTATGGACACGACAAGCCGAGGAACTCCGGCGCCACGCCCTGTGGCTGCCCGGTGCACCGCACGAGCAACTGTCTTTTCTGACGATGCTGCCGGTTGTTACTTCATCGGTTCGATCTTGGTCACGGTGAACTGGCCGCCTACTCGATCCGCGGTGAACCGCACCTTGTCTCCCGCTTTTACTTGATCCAGCAACGCGGGGTCCTGGACCTGAAACACCATCGTCATCGCCGGCATATCAAGGTTTTTCAGTTCTCCGTGCTTCAGCGTGATCTTCTTGGCCTCCTTGTTGACTTTACGGACCTCGCCCTCGGTCATTTCGACACTGGCTTGCGCTACTACGACAGGCGCCCCGCGATCCCCGAGGTTGCCGTTGACCTGCGCGAGTGCGGAAACGGAAAACGTTGCAAGACCCCCCACCAACAGCATCGTAAGCTTGTTCATATCTGGCTCCCATAACGAATACGATTGAAATTTTGTGCAGGCGTTCCCATCGCCGCGACGAGGCCGTACGTTCACTTCGCCGCCACTAGCACTTTGCCTACCATGCCGGCCTGGTAATGACCTGGGATCAGGCATGCGAAGTCGAAATTGCCCGCGCGGTTGAAAGTCCACACAATTTCGCCGAGCTTGCCCGATGCGACGTGGACCATATAGGGCTCGTCATGCTCCATGGTGGGAAACTTGACCATCAGCGCAGCGTGCTCGTCGAGCTCCTTCTTGGTGCCCAGCACGAACTCGTGCATCACCTTGCCCTGATTGGTATGGACGAAACGGATCGTCTCGCCCTGCTTGACCTCGATCCGGTCCGGCGAAAAGCGCATCGTGTCAAGCATCTCGATCTTGACCGTCCGCGTGACGGCCTTGGCGTCGCCGGCAATACCCCACGATTTTTGTTCCTTCTTCACGACCGCGGGCTTCTTGGCGTCATGCTTCGCATCACCGTGCGCGGCCACCTGCCCCGCGCTGAGCATCATGACTACAGCGCTCAACAACCATAGCTTTCGTTCCATTCGTCAATCCTTTCGCTGGCCTAATGGCCACTGTGTCCGGAAGTCCCGGACGGTTTTCTGACGGTGAATTCGACAGACTGGCCCGACGGCGTCGCCGCCAGCGGCTTGCCTTGCGTTTCCTCGGCCCTGAAGCGCGCCGGATCAGCCAAGCCGTCAGTCCATTCATAAGCCCGCGTACCGGCCGGTTGCTCGTACCAGCCCGGATCCTTGTAATCGGTGCGCGCCAAGCCACGACGCACTTTGACCGTGGTGAACATGCCCCCCATCTCAATCGCTCCGTACGGCCCTTGCCCTGTCATCATCGGCAGCGTGTTGTCGGGCAATGGCATTTCCATCTCGCCCATGTCCGCCATGCCGCGCTCGCCCATTACCATGTAATCGGGAATGAGCTTGGTGATCTTGGCGGCCACGCTGCGGTGGTCGACGCCGATCATCGTCGGCACGTCATGGCCCATAGCGTTCATCGTGTGATGCGACTTGTGGCAGTGGAACGCCCAGTCGCCCTCATCCGTCGCATCGAACTCGATCGCGCGCATCTGCCCGACCGCAACGTCCGTGGTGACTTCGGGCCAACGCGAGCCTTTGGGTGTCCAGCCACCGTCAGTGCCGGTCACCTCGAACTCATGGCCGTGTAGATGTATCGGATGGTTGGTCATCGTCAGGTTGCCGATGCGGATGCGCACGCGGTCGTTATGCCGTACGACCAGCGGATCGATGCCCGGAAACACGCGACTGTTGAAGTTGAAGAGATTGAAATCGAGCATCGTCATGATCCGGGGCGTGGCGCTGCCGGGGACGATGTCGTAGTTGTTGAGCAGGAACACGAAATCGCGATCGACCGGCATGAACTTCGGATCCTTCGGATGCGTGACCCAAAAGCCCATCATGCCCATCGCCATCTGCGTCATCTCGTCTGCATGCGGGTGGTACATGA
>JBDTNO010000080.1:0-13553 GCA_039933715.1 Betaproteobacteria bacterium | reverse complement strand
GTCTGGATGCGGACTGGAGTTGATCTACGCAGATTGGAAGGTTGATCAACTTTGCCAGAACGATGGCGGCGTCAAGGTCTACGTGAATGATTTTCCACCAACCGGTTTCGTGAAGGTAGATGGAAGTTTTGACTTGGAGGCCCTAAATAGGGCCACTCCAGCTCAATCGTATTTCCTGCAACAGAGTTGGACAAAAACTGCGGTACCGATTGCAGGTACTGAAGTTACTAGATGGGAAACACGCCTCATTCGTCTTCAGGATAACAAAGTGCTCGGAACAATGATCGGATATGTGCGCCCTGGCGAAAACACGGGTGTCCCTCTCCTATCGCGCCGCGGCCACATCTGTCCACGATCACAAGATGTAATGCAACTCGTTAACGGCGTGTTTTACTCGAATCAACAGTCACGCTGACGGACAATTGGCTGTGTCACTTGCACTCCATGCTGAGCTTGCATTTGCGGCATATGGCGATCTAACGTCGAGCACGATTCCTCCGATACGGCTGGAGGACATCGGCTTTGCATCATCGCAGGCGGCACGCTTTGCAAGCAAATGGCGTCGCATCGATTCCTACAATCACATCTCCGAACCGTACTGGACCTACGACCCAATAACCGGCCAACCATCGGGACCCTATACCGCCAGCAACGGACTATCCGCCACGGTATTTCAGAACATCTCCACTGGTGAGCGAGTCCTCGCGATCCGCGGCACCAACGACATCAACGATGTCCTAACCGATATCGTATCCATCGCGACGCTAGGCTCCACAGCGAACCAAGGCCAGTACCAGTCTCTTCGTGCAAAGGTTCAGGAGTGGGTAGCCGGCGGAACGCTGCCCCAACACTTCTCCGTTACTGGCCACTCGCTCGGAGGATTTCTCGCTACAGGTCTCGCGCTGGAGTTTCCACAGCACGTCGACCACGCCTACCTTTACAACTCGCCCGGACTGGGCGGATTGGGAATGCTCTCCGTTCTCGCCCAGATCGCGCGGATCTATCACATCACTGGTGGCTCATCCGATCCATCGCGCTTCACGAGCGTGCGGGCTGCCCCAGGGTCATCAATGATCTCCGGACTGGGAACTCAACCTTCCCCGCCGATTCTCATCGCGGGCGAGGATCAGGGGCGCCTGGTACTAGGTGCAAGCAATCATTCGATCAAGCATCTCGGTGACTCACTGGCGATATACGACCTCTTCGAGGGCATTTCAGACTCAGACGCAAGAGCGAGGATTGGGGCGATCATCCGCGGCGCAGGAACGGCCCCGCTCGGAAAGTTGGAGCACACGCTTGATTCCATGCGCGCAATGGTCCTCGGTGGGAATACGGCACGGACTCCGATAGACGATCGGGACGCATTTTACTCGAATCTCTTCGCGCTGAAGGACAGTGGCGCATACCAGGCGATACTCGGTAGCGCCGAGATTTCTCCCGTTGCTTCGTTGGACCTCCGATCGCTCGCGGGTACTCCGTCCAGTGGCTTGAGCACGCTGGCCGCCCTCCGTTTCCTCTCTTCCTTCACGCTCGGCGGCGTTGACAGTGTTCTGGCAGCGGCGAACGGATCGTTGAACGATTCCCTGTCGCACGATGCGGCGCAGAGCGCACGCGGTCGCAGGATTGACGGCCACTATTCCGATGCCTGGCGACTCGACCGGGCGCGAATGCTTCAGTCGATGATCGCTCGTGCCGAAACGGACGGCGAGCAGCAAGCGGGCAGGCGATTGCCTGTTTCGAGGCGATACAACGATCGCGAGCTCGCGATAGTTCTCGACCCGCGCCCTGCAGACCGGCGAACAGCGCCGATCGCGCAAATCACCTTTGGACAAGAAAGCGCAACGAACACAATCGTCGGTAGTTCTGGAGAGGATCACCTTTTCGGTGGGTCCCTCGTCGACGTTTTCGACGGAGGTGCCGGTGACGATCGTATCGAAGGCCGCCAGGGCAATGACGTCATTCATGGAGGTGTGGAAAACGATCAGCTATTTGGCGGCGAAGGTGTAGATCAGCTGTTCGGCGACGACGACAACGACGAACTGTACGGCGGCGACGGAATCGACACGCTCGACGGCGGCGCGGCGGACGACACGCTCGACGGCGGCCTTCAGAACGACCAGCTCCGTGGCGGCGATGGCTACGACACGTATTTCGTTCGGAGCGGCGAGGGCAAGGACACGATCCTCGACGCCGACGCGCGCGGGCGCATCGACTTCCTCGACGCGGGCGGAACGCGCGTCGCGATCGCCGGCGTCGGGCTGACCGATCGCACCGCGGCGAATCGCTGGGCTGTCCGGGTCGGCGCGGGCGTCGAAATCGTGGCGACTCGCAATTCGCCGCTCACGCTGACGATGCCGGACGGCACGCAGGTCGTCGTCGACGACGACCGCCAGGGAGCGCTCGGGCTGACACTCTTGCCCGACATCGCCGACCAGGCGACGACCAGCACGATCCTGGGCGATCGCAACGCGGACAAGCGCGATTCGCTGACCGGAACCTCGGCGAATGACCGCATCGATGCGGGCGCCGACGTGGACCTGGTGCTCGCAGGTGCGGGGGCGGATCGCGTTCTCGGCGGTGCGGGCCGCGATCGCCTCGACGGGGAAGCGGGCGACGACATCCTCGAAGGTGGCACCGAGGCCGACATCCTCGAGGGCGGCGCGGGTCGCGATCGTATGTTCGCCGAGGCCGCGACGACCATCGATCCGCTCGCGGCGGTTCGCGCGGCGATCGCATCGGCGGGATCCGCAACGGGCGTCCAGGGCGATTGGCTGTCCGGCAACGACGGCGAGGACCTGTTGATCGGCGGCGTCGCCAACGATGCGCTCACCGGGGGGCAAGGGATGGATGTCCTCGTCGGTGGTGTCGGCGACGACACGCTGCTCGGCGACGCCGACGTCGCGCCGTTCTCGGGAGCATGGAGCCACGCCGACACGGAAGTGAACGGCGTACTGACGCGCACGTTCACCGGAATGGACGACGGGGCGCCGGATCCGGTGGGCGGCGCAAGCGACAGCCTGTACGGCGGCGCCGGAAACGACTTCGCGCTCGGGGGCCGCGGCGACGATGCGGTGTTCGGCGACGGCGGCGACGACTTCCTGCAGGGCGACGCAGGCGCGGACGCGCTGGTCGGCGGAGTGGGCGACGATCGTCTCGTCGGCGACGGCTCGTCCTCCGGCCCCGACCAGGGCAGCGACGATCTCGATGGCGGCGCGGGAAACGACCGCCTCACCGGCGGAGGCGGCGGTGATGCCCTTTCCGGTGGCGACGGCGACGACATCCTTATCGGCGACGATACCGTCGAACGGGTCGCCGCAGCGTTCCATGGCGCGGATCGCCTCGATGGCGGTGCCGGCAACGACACGCTGAGCGGCGGACTCGGGGACGACGAGTTGCTCGGTGGCGCCGGCGACGACACGATCGCCGGAGATCTCGTGGGAACGTCCGGCGGCGGCGACGATGTCATCGAAGCAGGTGACGGAGACGACATCGTCGACGCTGGCGACGGCAACGACCATGTCGCAGGTGGGCTCGGCAGCGATCAGCTCGAAGGCGGCGATGGCCACGACGAAATCGGCGGCGGCGAGGGTGACGACATCCTGACCGGCAGCGGGGGCGACGACCTCCTCGACGGTGACCTCGGCGACGACGACCTGTTCGGTGGAGAAGGCCTCGATGCGCTCGACGGTGGCGCGGGCGACGACACCTTGTCCGGCGGCGCGGGTGACGACGACCTGCTCGGCTCGACCGGCATCGACGGCCTGCACGGCGACGCAGGCGATGACCGGTTGTCCGGCGAAGACGGCGCAGACTGGCTCGACGGCGGCGCCGGCAACGATGACCTCCACGGCGGCGAAGGCGGCGACGCCCTTTCCGGCGGAGACGGCGATGACGTGCTCGACGGTGCCGGCGGCATGGATCTCCTGATGGGAGGTGCCGGCGCCGATCGATACCTGCTGCCGATCGACGGCGCGCCCGATTTCCTGGCGCAGCTCGACGCGAGCGACACGCTGGTCATTCCGAACGGCATCGAGGCATCGGCGCTGGACTTCCAGCGCGCATCCGACGAGTTCGGCAATGCCGGCCACCTCGCGATCCTCGCGGGCAATGCGCTGCTCGCGATCGCGCTCGATTGTCCCGACGCCGCGCGTCCGAAGTTCACGCTCGCCAACGGCACCGTCATCGCCAAGGCGACGATCGATGCTGCGCTCGCGAGACATCCATCGCTGATCGTTCCGATCACGCTGCCGTCGTTCAACGGCGCGGGGTCGGCGGCCTTCGACGTGATGGCTTCGGCGGGCGGGGACACGCGACTTTCCGGCGGCGCCGGAAACGACACGCTCACCGGCGGCCATTCGAGCGACGTGCTCGACGGCGGGGACGGTTCGGACACGCTCGTCGGGGGAGCCGGCACCGACACGCTCTTCGGCGGCGCGGGCGACGACACGCTCGATGCCGGCGACGATTCCGACGCGCTCGACGGTGGCGACGGCGACGACCGCCTGCTCGCCGGCGATGGCGATGATGTCGCGGCCGGTGGCGCCGGCCGCGACACGATCGACGGCGGCACGGGCGCGGACCGCCTCTCGGGCGGCGACGGCGACGATATGCTGGACGGCGGCGCGGGTCGCGACACGATCCTGGGCGACGCGGGCAACGACGTGCTCGCGGGCGGCGATGGCAACGATGTCCTCGACGGCGGCTCGGGGAACGACGCGCTCACCGCGAGCGCCGGGAACGACACGCTCACCGGCGGCGCGGGCAACGACGTCCTCGACGGCGGCGCGGGCGACGACACGTTCGTACTCGACGGCCTCGGCACCGATCGTGTGCTCGACACCTCCGGCGTGTCGACGATGCGATTCGCGGCGGGAATCACGGCCGGCCACATCACGTTGTCGCGCGGTCCCGCGGGCAGCGCCGACGAAAACGCGCTGATCCTGGATTTCGGTGGCGACAATCGCACGGTGATCGAGGACGGCCTGCGCGGTGGCCCCGCGCGCTACGAATTCGCCGACGGATCGACGTTCGACCGCGCCGGATTGCTGGACGCGCGTTGGTCGACGGGGCTGACGCTCGCAGCCGATGCTGCGCACCGGGTGATCGCAGGAGGCGCGGCCGCGGACACGTTGTCGGCCGGCACGGCAACATCGGTCGACCTTCGCGGCGGAGGCGGCAACGACCTCATCGCCGGCAGCGCGCTCGCCGACCTCCTGTCCGGCGACGCCGGGAACGACCAGTTGACCGGCCACGCAGGCAACGACACGCTGGCCGGCGGCGCCGGCAACGATCTCCTCGACGCCGGCGCCGGCACCGACGTCGTCTGGGGGGACGAGGGAGACGACACGCTCACCGGCGGTGACGGCGACGATCATGCGATCGGGGGCGACGGCAACGACACGTTCGTCTCCGACGCAGGCAACGATGTCGCGCTCGGCGGTGCCGGCGACGACACCTACCGATTCGGCAGCGGCTCCGGCTTCGACATCGTCGTCGATGCCGAGGGGACCAACCGGGTCCGCTTTGCGTCGGGGATCGCGTCGGGCAGCGTCAATTTCCGCACGAACGGATCGGACCTCGTCGCGGCGCTCGGGGACGGCAGCCGGCTCTTCCTGCGCCACGCGCTCTTCGCGCCGGTAGGGTTCTCGCAGACGCGGATCGACGCATTCGATTTCGACGGCGAGACGTTGACGCTCGCCCAGGTCGAAGCGCGCGCTTCCGCATTCATTTCCGGCGACGCGATGCCATCGCCTTCGCCGATCCCGGGGCTCGGGACGGCGGCAGCGGACTCGCCGGTCGGCGGTCAGGTCGCTTACGGTCTCGCGGGCGACGATGTCGTCGGCGGCACGCGCGTCGTTGGCGGACCGGGGAACGACGCGCTCGGGACGTCGAGTACCTATGTCTTCGGCCGCGGCGACGGTCACGACACGATCGTTCGAACCAATTCGCCTTCCATGCAATCGGTCGCCGCGCTTGCGTCGTGGATCGAGTTTCAGCCCGGCCTCGCACCGGCCGATCTCGCGTTCGGCATCGACGGTCTCGACCTCGTCGTCACGATCCGCGACACCGGCGACTCGATCCGGGTGCGCGATCATTTCGATCGCTTCCGCAGCTATCCCGACTTCTCGTATCCCTCCGCAATCGCGGGTGTGCGTTTCGCCGACGGCAGCACCTTGGGATTCAACGCGCTCGCCGACGCGGTCAGCGTCGGATCCGATGGCGACGACGACCTCGGCAGCGTCACCGTGCTGCTCGACGAGATTCGCGCGGGAGACGGTGATGACGTCGTCAAGCTGCACGAGACCCTTGCGTTCGTCTTCGGCGGCGACGGCAACGACATGCTCTCGGCCGACCCCTACCTGCCGAGCGATGCGTCGCGGCTCTACGGCGAAAGCGGCGACGACACCCTGGTCGCCGGAGCGGCCAACGGCGCGCATACCGAGCTGTACGGCGGTGATGGCGACGACCGCCTCGTCGGCCATCCGGGTGCGCTGCTCGACGGCGGCCGTGGCGCGGACCGCCACGAGTTGTGGGGCGGCGCGACCGGAGGCCCGATGGGCGTGGTATTCGCGCGCGGCGTCGGGCGCGATTCGATCACGTTCGGCGTCGAGGAATCGGCGGTCGCAAGCGGCCTTCGGTTCGAGGTGCGCGTTCCGGGCGGCGATTACCGCGATCTCGTCGTCGAGCGCGACGGCGAGGACCTCGTGCTGCGTATCCGCGATCGCGACGATCGTCTCGCGATCCCCGACTTCTTCGCCCAGGGCTCGGAACGCTCCGGGATGACGCGACTGGCACTGATGCAGGCCGGCACGGGCTTGGTGCTCGCGAATTCACCCGACGCGGAAGCGATCGCGGCCCGCGCGACCATCGTTCCCGGAGCGGCACAAACACGTGCCGGCACCGCGCTTCGCGACATCCTCGTCGGCGCGGGCGGCGGCGACACGCTGGACGGCGGCGACGGAGACGACGAGCTCGATGGCATGTCCGGAGACGACGCTCTGGCCGGTGGGGCCGGCAACGACGCGCTCTTCGGACGCAGCGGCCACGACATGATCGACGGCGGCGACGGCAACGACCGGATCGAGGGCGGCCGGGGCGACGACGTCCTGCGCGGCGGCAACGGCGATGACAGCCTCGTCGATGCTTACGGCGACAACGTCGCCGAAGGCGGCGATGGCCGCGACCGCATCCTGCTGTCCGGCGTCCATGGTTTGGCGCGCGGCGGTGCCGGCGACGACTCGCTGATGGCATCGCTCGGCAACCATTTGCTGATGGGCGACGACGGCGCGGACATGCTGACGGCGTCATCCGGCTCGGTCGAGCTCGACGGCGGCGCCGGCGACGACAAGATCTCGATTGCCGCTGGTGCCAGCGCCATCGTGCATTTCGGACGCGGCGCCGGGAACGACGTCGTGTCGATCGACTCGTTCCGCGCCGGCGCCGTCGGCGAAATCCGGTTGGGCCCCGGCATCGCACCTTCGCAGGTCGCCATCCGCCGCGAAGCAGGCGACCTCGTGCTGTCGTTCGCGGGATCCGGCGAGACGCTGCGCGTGCTCAACGGCTTCCAGGGCGATCTCACCGCGATCGAACGGCTTTCATTCGTCGATGGTGGCACGCTCGACGCCGCGGCGATCCTGCAGCTTGCGCGCACCGGCACCGGAGCCAATGACGAGCTGATCGGCGGGCCCGGCGACGATGCGATGGCCGGGTTCGACGGCGACGATGTTCTCGACGGCCGCGCCGGAAACGACACGCTGTCCGGCGGCGACGGAACCGACTTGCTGATCGGAGGAACCGGCAGCGATCACCTCGATGGAGGGGCCGGGCCCGATACGATGTCCGGTGGCGCCGGGGACGACCTGTACGTCGTCGACGATTTCGCAGACGCGATCAACGAGATGGCCGGCGAAGGCACCGACGAGGTCCAGAGCACGGTCACGCACGCGCTCATGCCCGACGTCGAGCGCCTTCGCCTGACCGGTGCGGCGAACATCGACGGGTATGGGACAACCGGCAATGACGATATCGCCGGAAACACCGGAAGCAACTGGCTCGTCGGCTACACCGGTAACGACCGGCTGGCGGGAGGCGCGGGCGACGACACGTACTCGGTGGCGGACCCCGGCGACACGATCGTCGAGCTCGCGAACGAAGGCGTCGACACGCTGGAAGCGGCGTTCACGACAACGCTCGGAGCGAACCTGGAGAACCTGCAGCTCACCACGTTCGCCGCTGCGGACGGCACCGGCAACGCGCTCGACAACGGCTTGAACGGTGGCGCGGGCGTCAACGTGCTGACCGGACTCGCGGGCAACGACGTGCTCGACGGCGGTCCGGGCGCGGACCGGCTCGTCGGCGGAGCGGGGAACGACACGTACACAATCGACCAGGCCGGCGACGTCGTCGTCGAGCTGGCCGGTGAAGGCCTCGACACGGTGCGCGCAACGCTTTCGTTCGTGCTGCCCGCCGATGTGGAGAACCTCGTCCTGCTCGGCGGTGCGGCGATCAACGCGACCGGGAACGCGTCGGCCAACCAACTTACCGGCAACAGCGGCGCGAACGTGCTGGACGGGAGAGCGGGCGCCGATGCCATGCTCGGCGGCATCGGCAACGACACCTATGTCGTCGATCACACGGGCGACGCGGTCACCGAGCTTGCCGGGCAAGGCACCGACCTGGTCCAGTCGTCGGTGACCCATGCGCTCGCGGCGAACGTCGAGAATTTGACGCTCACCGGGGCCGCGGCGATCGACGCCACCGGCAACACGCTCGCCAATACGCTGGTCGGGAATACGGCAGCGAACTCGCTGGACGGCGGCGCCGGCAACGACACGATGCGCGGCGGCGCGGGCGACGACACCTATGTCGTCGATGCGGCCGGCGACGTCGTGACCGAGAACGCCTCCGAGGGGACCGATACCGTGCGCGCGTCGGTGTCGACGACGCTCGGCAACAACGTCGAGCGGCTCGTTCTCAACGGCGCCGCGGCGATCAACGCGACCGGAAATGGTCTCGCGAATACGCTCACCGGCAACGCGGCGACCAACGTGCTCGACGGCAAGGCTGGCGCCGACGCAATGTCCGGTGGCGCAGGAAACGACACGTACGTCGTCGACGTCGCGGGCGATGTCGTCACCGAAGCCGCGGGCCAGGGTATCGACCTCGTGCAGGCCGCGCTCTCCTGGGCGCTCGCGGCGGAGGTCGAGAACCTGACGCTCACCGGCGCTTCGGCCATCGACGGCACCGGCAACGCGGTCGCGAACACGCTCGTCGGCAACGCGGCGGCCAACGTCCTCGATGGCGGTGCTGGCATCGACACGATGCGAGGCGGCGCCGGCAACGACACGTACGTAGTCGACAGCGCGAGCGACATCGTCACGGAAAACGCCAACGAAGGCATGGACACGGTGCGATCGTCGATGACGTGGACGCTCGGCGCGAACGTCGAGAACCTCACGCTCACCGGCGTCGCGGCGATCAGCGGCACGGGCAACGCGCTCGCGAACGCAATGACGGGCAACGCGTCGGCGAACGTGTTGAACGGCGGCGCCGGCGCGGATGCGCTGGCGGGCGGCGCGGGCGACGACGTCTACGTCGTGGACAACGCGACGGACGTCACGACCGAGGCCGCGGGAGCCGGGATCGACCGTGTCGACGCTTCGCTCACATGGACGCTCGCCGCGAACGTCGACGATCTGACGCTGACCGGCAGCGCCGCGATCAACGGAACGGGCAACACGCTGTCGAACGCGCTGGCGGGCAACGCAGGCGCGAACGTCCTGTCGGCGGGCGATGGCAACGATCTTCTCTGGGGTGCGGCGGGAAACGACACGCTCGCCGGCGGCAACGGCAACGACGTGCTGCAAGGCGGCGACGGCAACGACGCGGTCGGCGACACCGCAGGCAACAACCTGCTCGATGGCGGACTCGGTGCGGACACCTTGTCCGGCGGCGCCGGACGCGAGTTGTTCATCGGCGGCAAGGGCGATGACACGATTTCCGCCGGAAGCGGAGCGGATCTGTTCGCCTTCAACAAGGGAGACGGCAAGGACACGATCACCGCTTCGGCTGGCGTCGACGACACGCTCTCGCTCGGCGGTGGGATCCGCTACGCCGACCTGGGCTTGAAGAAGATCGGCAATGACCTCGTTTTGGACGCCGGAGCGGACCAGGTGACCCTCAAGGATTGGTACCTGGCTGCATCCAACCACCGCATCGCGAGGCTCCAGGTCGTGACCGACGCGTCGACCGACTACCTGGCATCCGCCAGCGATCCCACCCTCAACCGTCGCGTGACGCAGTTCGACTTCGGCGCGATCGCCACCGCATTCGACGCCGCGCGCACGGGAAACCCCGCGCTCACGCGCTGGACACTGGCCACCGCGCTCGCGGGTACCTTCGTAGCAGGCTCCGACGCAGCGGCGCTCGGCGGCGATCTCTCATACCAGTTCGGGCATGGGGGCGGCCTCACGGGCGTGGGCTTCGGCGCGGCCGGGACGTTGCTCGGCGATGCGAACTTCGCGATTGCGCCGCAAGCGTTGCTGCCGCCGGCCACGCTCGGCGCCGGCCCGCGGCTCCTACGTTGACGGCGCGGCGCAAGTTTGCCGAGTCAGAAGTTCCGACGATCTAGGATCGGATGAAATCGGCTGCCAGGCAAGGCGCTCGGCCGATAGCGTACCGCGGGGTACGGTGAGGTCGAGCAAGGCAGCATGGCGGCCGATTTCGCCGCGAACGATCAAGCGAACTTCTGACTCAGAACACTAGAACCGGTCCGCGTCGAGCTCCACGGCGGCAGCACCGCCGCCCGTCGCCAGCGCGGCATACGGCTCGGCCATCGGCAACAGCGCATCCGCGTAGAAGCGCGCGGTCGCGATTTTCGCGTGGAGGAATCCGCTGTCGCCTTCGCGCGCGGCGATCTTGCGCTTCGCGATCTCCGCGGCGCGCGCCATCTGCCAGCCGCCGGCGACGGTGCCCCACAAGCGGAGATAACCGACCGCGCCCGCGTGCGCGACGCGCGTGTCGGCGGCGAACGCCGGCACGATCCAGTCGATCGCGCGCTGCAACGCCGCCTCCGCCGCGGCGAGGCGCACGCCGATCGCTTGCAGGTCCGGGTCGGGCGACGAGCCGAGCCGGTTGGCGACCGCCGCGATCTCGCGTGCGACCCCTCTCGCGATCACGCCGCCGTCGCGCGCCGTCTTGCGGCCGATCAGGTCGTTCGCCTGGATTCCGGTCGTGCCCTCGTAGATCGTCGTGATCCGCGCGTCGCGGTAGTGCTGCGCGGCGCCGGTCTCCTCGATGAAGCCCATCCCGCCGTGCACCTGCAGGCCGAGCGACGCGACTTCCTGCGCGATCTCGGTCGAATGACCCTTGACGATCGGGATCAAGAGGTCGACGAACGCCTGGTGGCGCTTGCGCGCTTCAGGGTCGGGATGATGCGTCGCGTTGTCCATCGCCGCGCCGGTGACGTACGCGACCGCGCGCGTCGCCTCGGTCCACGCGCGCATCGTCATCAGCATGCGGCGCACGTCGGGATGCTCGATGATCGCGCCGGCCTTCGCGCCCTTGTCGAGCCCGACCGCCCGTCCCTGCACGCGATCGCGCGCGAATGCGACCGCGCGCTGGTAGGCGCGCTCGGCGATCCCCACGCCCTCGAGGCCGACCGTGTAGCGCGCGAGATTCATCATGATGAACATGTACTCGAGCCCGCGGTTCGGCTCGCCGACGACCCAGCCGGTCGCGCCACCCTTCTCGCCGTAGCTCATCACGCAGGTCGGGCTCGCGTGGATGCCGAGCTTGTGCTCGATCGACACGCAGTGCACGTCGTTGCGCTCGCCGGGCTTGCCGTCCGCGTCGGGGATGTACTTCGGGACGAGGAAGAGCGAGATGCCCTTCACGCCCTCGGGCGCGTCCGGCAGGCGCGCCAGCACCATGTGGATGATGTTGTCGGTGAAGTCGTGCTCGCCGTAGGTGATGAAGATCTTCTGCCCCGAGACGAGATAGGTGCCGTCGCTCTGCGGCACGGCGCGCGTGCGCACCGCCGCGAGGTCGGATCCGGCCTGCGGCTCGGTGAGGTTCATCGTACCGGTCCACTCGCCGGCGACCATCCTGGGCAGGTAGCGCTTCTTCAAGTCATCGGAGCCGGTGAGCTCGATCGCCTCGATCGCGCCCTGCGTCAGCATCGGGCAGAGGTCGAACGCCATGTTCGACGAATGCCACATCTCCTCGACCGCCGACGCAACGAGCTGCGGCAGCCCCTGCCCGCCCCACGTCCGGCTCTTCGCGAGGCCGTTCCAGCCGTTCTCGACGAATTTCCAGTACGCGTCGCGAAACCCCGGCGGGGTCACGACCGTTCCGTCGTCGCGACGCACCGATCCGACCTGGTCGCCCGGGCGGTTCAGCGGATCGAGCACGTCGGTCGCGAAGCGCGACGCCTCGTCGAGGATCGCGCCGACCGTCTCGGGATCGGCGTCCTCGAAACCGGGCAGCGTCGCGACCTGCGGAAGTCCCGCGAGGTCGTTCATGACAAACCGCATCTCGTCGAGCGGTGCGCGGTAGGTGCTCATGGTTCAGCGCTCCGGCAGCGCATCGACGAGGGCCGGCAGGAGTTCGAAGAGATCGCCGACCAGCCCGTAGTCGGCGATCTGGAAGATCGGCGCCTCGGCGTCCTTGTTGATCGCGACGATCACCTTGCTGTCCTTCATGCCCGCGAGGTGCTGGATCGCGCCGGAGATGCCGACCGCGATGTAGAGGTCGGGCGCGACGATCTTGCCGGTCTGGCCGACCTGGTAGTCGTTGGGCACGAAGCCCGCGTCGACCGCCGCGCGTGACGCGCCGAGCGCCGCGTTGAGTCGATCGGCCAGCGGCTCGAGCAGCCGGCGGAAATTCTCGCCGTTGCCGAGCCCGCGTCCGCCCGAGATCACGATGCGAGCGCTCGTGAGCTCGGGACGCTCGGAGCGTGTCAGCTCCTGCGCGGTCACCGTCGCGCCGTTGGCGACCGGCGGTGCGGCGGCGACCGATTCGACCGGCGCGGCGCCACCTGACGGCGCCGCGTCGAATCCGGTCGTGCGCACGGTGAGCACCTTCACCGCGTCCTTCGACTGCACGGTCGCGAACGCGTTGCCCGCATAGATCGGCCGCACGAACGTATCGGCCGACACGATGCCGGTGATGTCCGAGACCTGCGCGACGTCGAGTTTCGCGGCGACGCGTGGCATCACGTTCTTGCCGCTGCCGGTGGCCGGCGCGACGAGGTGCGTGTAGCCGGAAGGCGCGAGCGCGAGGATCTGCGCGGCGAGATTCTCGGCGGTCGGTTTCGCTAGATGCGGCGCATCGACGTGCAGCACTTTCGCGACGCCGGCGATCTTCGCCGCGGCCGCCGCCGCGCCCGACGCTTCGTGGCCCGCGACCAGCACGTGAACGTCGCCGCCAAGCTTCGTGGCCGCGGCAACCGCGTGGAGCGTCGCGGACTGGATCGAGGCGTGGTCGTGCTCGGCGAGTACGAGGATCGGCATCGGGATCTGGGATCTGGGATCTGGGATCTGGGATCTGGGATC